>CAUQAL010000058.1:0-9865 GCA_963515985.1 uncultured Granulicatella sp. | reverse complement strand
AGGTAGTATCTTTTTGTCTTTTTTTGGTACTTTGTTTCAAATAAAATTCGAGACCAAGTCTCGAATTTTAGCCAAGAGACTCGAAGAGGCTACTGGCGACCTCACAACCAAAAAATATTTTTCTTCCTATCTTTTATTACGTTTAAAAATATCAACTTTAGCTTCTGTACCATTGACTATTCTTTGAATATTCGTACGGTGTCGATAAATGATAAAGATATCTGCAAGTAGTGCAATGATTGTCAGAACAATATCTTGAAAATATAGAGATAAAAGAACACCAATTGAAATAGTTAGCATACTTGTAAAACTTACCATTTTTGAAATAGCTAAAGTTAAAATAAAGATTCCTAAGCCAATTAGAAATAATACAGGCTGATACGCTAAAATAATTCCAGCAAAAGTTGCAACAGCTTTTCCACCCTTAAAGTTTGCAAATAATGGATACGTATGACCAATCACAGCAAATAATGCAATAATGAGAGGGGAAATCCCGTGTAAATCCATTTGCTTTAACAGAAGAACACTAATCGAACCTTTTAAAAGATCCATTAATAAAACAATCGTTCCTGCCTTTTTACCAAGAATTCTAAAAGAATTCGTAGCACCTAAATTTCCACTTCCGTGTTGTCTAATATCAATTTGAAAAAACTTACGTCCAATCCATAATCCGGAAGGAATGGATCCTAATAAGTATGCCATCGTAGCACCTAAAAAAATGGATAGCATAGATATGTCTTTCTCCTTTATCCGTTAAATTTAAATTATACTCATTGATTATAGCATATTTTAAAAAAATTAGTATGTTTTTAAAGGGAGTTAGGAAGAATTCTTGCAATATTTGAAAAATTAAGTATGATAGAGTAGATATGTTTTATAAATAGTAAGAAGGAGAATCGTGAATGAGTAAAGTCACTAACCAATATAATGATGATTCAATTCAAGTATTAGAAGGCTTAGAAGCCGTTCGAAAACGTCCAGGGATGTATATCGGTTCAACTGACCATCGTGGATTGCATCATCTTGCCTATGAAATTGTCGATAATGCAGTTGATGAAGCCTTATCTGGCTATGCAAGTAAGATTGATGTCACAATTCATAAAGATGGATCACTATCTGTTAGAGATAATGGACGTGGAATGCCAACTGGAAAACATGCTTCAGGAATTCCAACCATTCAAGTCATTTTTACCGTTTTACATGCTGGTGGTAAATTTGGACAAGGTGGATATAAAACTTCTGGAGGACTTCATGGGGTAGGAGCCAGCGTTGTAAATGCCTTATCGGATTGGTTAGAAGTTGAAGTATTACGTGATGGCGTATTATATACTCAAACATTTAAAACAGGTGGAGAAAAAGTTAGCTCCATTAAAAAAGAAAAAACAAATCGTAAAGGTTCTGGGACAACAGTTCGTTTCTTACCAAGCAAACATATTTTTTCAACTATTGTTTGGTCTTATGAAACTTTAGCAGAACGTTTACGTGAATCTGCCTTTTTATTAAAAGGATTAACGATTACATTAACGGATGAAAGAACGGATACAAGTGATGTATTTTGTTATGAAGAAGGAATCCGTAATTTTATTCAATATTTAAATGAAGAAAAAGATACTTTATCTCCAATTGTAGATTTCAATAGTACGATTGATGGAGTAGAAACAGAATTTGCCTTCCAATATAATGATGGCTATTCTGAAACAATTTTATCATTTGTTAATAATGTTCGTACAAAAGATGGTGGAACTCACGAAGTTGGGATGAAAACTGCCTTAACAAAAGCTTTTAATGAATACGCTCGTAAAGTAGGTCTATTAAAAGAAAAAGATAAAAATCTAGAAGGTAGTGACGTTCGTGAAGGATTAACAGCGATTGTTTCATTACGTGTTCCGGAAGAAATTTTACAATTTGAAGGGCAAACGAAAGATAAATTAGGAACTCCTGCTGCAAGAAGTATTGTGGATAATACGATTTTTGAACAATTAGGAATCTTTTTAACGGAAAATGGTGAAATCGCTCAAGAATTAATTCGTAAAGCTCTAAAAGCAAGAGAAGCACGTGAAGCGAGTCGTAAAGCAAGAGAAGAGAGCCGTAATGGTAAAAAAGGAAAGAAAAAAGAAACACTTCTATCTGGTAAATTAACACCTGCTCAAGGGAAAAATCCTAAAAAGAATGAGCTTTACTTGGTAGAGGGAGATTCTGCGGGTGGTTCAGCGAAACAAGGACGTGACCGTAAATTCCAAGCAATCTTACCATTACGAGGAAAAGTCATTAATACGGAGAAAGCATCTTTATCCGATATTTTAAAAAATGAAGAAATTAATACAATCATTTATACTATCGGTGCCGGAGTAGGTAATGACTTTAATATTGAAGATTGTAATTACGATAAAATTGTCATTATGACCGATGCGGATACTGATGGAGCTCATATTCAAGTATTGCTATTAACTTTCTTCTATCGTTATATGAAACCTTTAATTGAAGCAGGAAAAGTCTATTTAGCGTTACCTCCATTGTTCAAGATTTCAAAAGGAACTGGTAAAAAACAAGTTGTAGAATATGCTTGGACTGAAAAAGAATTAGAAGAAAAAATTAAAAAAGTTGGTAAAGGTTACTTATTACAACGTTATAAAGGTCTTGGTGAAATGAATGCGGACCAATTATGGGAGACAACGATGAATCCTGAGTCAAGAACACTAATTCGTGTTGTCATCGATGATAAAGCTCAAGCAGAACGTCGTGTAAGTACATTAATGGGGAATAAAGTTGAGCCACGTAGAAAATGGATTGAAAGTCACGTGGAGTTTAGCTTAGAAGATGGAAAGAGTATTTTAGAAACAGAAGGGCATTTAACAGTGAATGAACAACCAAAAGCTTCTAAAGCTACAAAAGAAGAAATAAATTCTCCATCATCTGTTGAACAATTATCACTTTTAATGGAGGAGGAATAATATGAGCTTGCAACAAGATATCCAAGAGTTAAATCTTGAAGATGTAATGGGCGATCGCTTTGGACGTTATTCCAAATATATTATTCAAGATCGTGCCTTACCAGATATTCGAGATGGATTAAAACCTGTACAAAGACGTATTTTATACGCGATGTTTGTAGAAGGGAATACAAGCGAAAAACAATTTAGAAAATCTGCTAAAACTGTCGGTAATGTAATTGGTAATTATCATCCTCATGGGGATTCATCAGTTTATGAAGCGATGGTTCGTTTAAGCCAAGATTGGAAATTAAGAGATGTTTTAGTAGAAATGCATGGGAATAACGGTAGTATGGATGGAGACCCAGCTGCAGCTATGCGTTATACGGAAGCTCGTTTATCGAAAATTTCTGAAGAATTATTACGAGATTTAGACAAAAAAACGGTTGACTTTGTTTTAAACTTTGATGATACAGAAGAAGAACCAACTGTTTTACCAGCTCGATTCCCGAATTTATTAGTCAATGGTGCTACAGGGATTTCTGCTGGTTATGCAACTGAAATTCCAACGCATAATTTAGGTGAAGTCATTGATGCAACGATTCATACCATTGATCATCCTAAAGCAACGGTTAAGGAATTAATGCAATTTGTAAAAGGACCAGATTTTCCAACTGGAGCGATTATTCAAGGGATAGATGAATTAGAACAAGCATATGAAACAGGCAAAGGGAAAGTAGTGGTTCGTTCTAAAACATCCATTGAAGCTATTAAGGGTGGAAAGAGTCAAATTGTTGTCACAGAAATTCCTTATGAAGTGAATAAAGCATTATTAGTGAAGAAAATCGATGAAATTCGTTTAAATAAAAAAATTGAAGGCATTGCCGAAGTGAGAGACGAATCAGACCGTACAGGATTACAAATTGTTATTGAGTTGAAAAAAGAAGCAAATGCGGAAGGGATTTTAAATTATTTACTAAAAAATACCGAGCTTCAAATTAATTATAACTTCAATATGGTTGCGATTGATGCTAGACGTCCAATGCAAGTTGGTCTGAAAAAAATCTTAGATTCTTATATTGTCCATCAAAAAGAAGTCATTACAAAAAGAACTCAGTTTGACTTAAATAAAGCACAAGATCGTTTACATATTGTAGATGGATTAATGAAAGCTTTATCGATTTTAGATGAAGTAATTGCTTTAATTCGTAATAGTAATGATAAAAAAGATGCGAAAGAAAAATTAGTCGAAACTTATGATTTTACAATGACACAAGCAGAAGCAATTGTTAGCTTGCAATTATATCGTTTAACGAATACTGATATTACAATTTTACAAGAAGAAAAATTAGACTTAAATGAACGTGTTGCGACTTTAACAAGTATTTTGAAATCAGAAAAAACATTATTACAAGTTATGAAACAAGAATTACGTGAGTTAAAGAAAAAATATGCGACACCTCGTTTAACAGAAATTCAAGCAGAAATTAAAGAAATTAAAATTGAAACAGAGATTTTAATTCCGGAAGAAGAAGTGTATGTAGTAGCTACAAAACAAGGTTACTACAAACGAGTTAGTCCACGTTCGTTTGCTTCAAGTGCTCCTGAAGAGAATGGATTGCGTGAAGGGGACGAAGTCTTACTTGTTCAAAAAGTATCAACTTTAGATAGTTTAATTTTATTTACGTCTAAAGGGAATTATTTACATTTACCAGTTCATGAAATTCCTGAAGCAAAATGGAAAGATGTAGGGCATCATTTAAGCCAATCCATTTCTTTAGCGACTAACGAAATTATTTTAGCCGGTATTGTGAAAGAAAAAGATAGTAATGATGCTTATCAAGACTGGACAGTTGTTTTCTTTACAAAAGAAGGACTTGTAAAACAAACTGCATTGAATGAATTTAATACGTATCGAGGTTATAAAACTCGTACAAGTAATGCCATTAAATTAAAAACTGCAACGGATGAAGTAGTAGCTATTGAGCTAGTTCCAAATCAAGAGCAAGAAATTTTTATTGTGACTCATTGTGGTTTTGGCTTACGTTATGAATTAAGTGAAGTTCCTGTTGTAGGTACTGTTGCTAGTGGAGTTAAGGCGATTAATTTAAGAAAAGATGATTTTGTTGCTGGAGCAATGGTTTATAGTCCAGAACATAAAGTTGTTTCAGCGTTCTTGGCGACTCAACGTGGAGCGGTGAAACGCTTCAATGTTTTAGAAGTTTCAATGCTTACAAGAGCTAAGAGAGGGTTAATGGTTTTACGAGAATTGAAGAATAATCCTCACCGTGTTGTTTATTTAGATGGTACTATTACATCTAAACAAGAATTCAGTCTTATTTCTACAAATGGTGAAACAAAAGTCATTCGTCCAATGGACTTAAGTTTAGTGGATCGTACAAGTAATGGGTCGGCTTTATTGAATGATGCGGATGGAGTTACGAAAACAGTACTGAAGCATTTTGTTTATGATTTATAGTAAATTTTTAATAGACTTTCTGTTTATAGTAGTATTAGGACGCTATGAAACTCGCTCTGCGAGTTTCATAGCTAAATTTTGAGCCTAGGTCTCAAAATTTCCTGCATGATAAGCCAGTTTGGCTTATCATGCTCATACTACTATAGAAAGTCTTTATGAGCTTCATTACTCATACTACTATAGAAAGTGTTTAGTATATAAAAAACGACAGAACCTTTAACGATTCTGTCGTTTTTCTTTGTCTTAAAAATCAATTTCTGTTGAATATTGACTAGCTGCATTCCATAGTAAGTATTCTTTAATTCCGGCTTCTTTTAAAGCTTTAATTTCTTGACTGATAACATCAGCTGTATATAATTGGTAGTTTCCTTCGCCTAAATAATCAGCTGTGAATGCTTGAATCCATGGTCTTGAAGTAGGAGAGGGATTTAAATCTTTGAAATATCCATTCTCTATTTTCATATATTGACTCACGATATCATAAGGTTGTTTATCCGGTTCTTTTACACCGAACGCTCCATTTACCCAGTGACTTGGGAAAATCATAGGAGAAATGACATCAACATGTTCCGCAATATCCGTGAATTTTTGACCAATCCCACCGATTTTTGAAGCGGTAATCGCGTGTGCCAAAATATCGGCAGAAAGATGAACGCCGTAAGGTTTTAACTTAGCACGAACATATTCTACAAAGTCTGTAACTGCAGCAATACGTGCCTCATCCATATCAGTGTAATGACTGTAATCCCCTAAGTCGTAATCTAAATATTTTTCAATTAATTCAAAACCTAAAGGGAAACGTACATAGTCTAATTGGATATCTTTAAATCCTGCTTTAGCTGCACCTACAGCAATTTCAGCAATGTATTCCCAATTTTCTTTTAGGAAAGGATTTAAGAAAGATTCACCTTCATCATTTTCCCAAACAGTTCCCATTTGTGTGCGGAATGTCAAATCAGGATTTTGATAGGGAACTAAGTGATCCCCAAAACTTACAATTCGAGCAATTGGATAGATTTGATGTTTTTCCAAAGTTTTTAGTAATTGTTTTGTGTCTGTAATTTCATTTACGGTATTATTTTGGATTGTTTGATTATCAGTATCTAATGGCATTGTAATTTTTCCATATCCATCACGAACATCAATTACAACTGCATTAGCATCAGTTTTATCAATATATTGCACAATTCTATCAAGTTCAGTTCCTTTTGCTCTAAATGCTTGAACATAGATTCCTTTTACTCCATCTCTAGGGTAGGGAATAGTAATACCAGAATCATAACTACTATCTGTAGGAAAGTTGACGGGAACTTTTAATAAACTAGCCGTTCTCAATGTTAATTTTTGAGTCGTTTCTTCCTCAGCACGAATTGGATTAAATAGAATGATGAATACTCCTAATAAAAGGAGACGAATCAATCGATTTATTTTTCTCATAAGCAACTACTCCTTTCTTGTACTCAAGCGAGCCTTAAGAATACGGATAGGTTTGTCAATGGCTGTCAGAGGTTCATTAATTTCTTCCAGTATTTTTTGACGATCAATAGCCGCTTGGTTTAAAACTTTAATTTTTTCTCGCAAATCATCATTCGATAATTTATTTCCAGAAATTTCAACAAAGAATTGTTGTTCATTATTTAATTGTTCTTCGGATTTTTTGATGTAATCCGTAATACTGTCGACAATTTTTTGCAAGTTTGAGCTTACAATTTTAATTTCAACACTTGGCAAGTTTTTGTCTTGTAAATTACTAAGGTGAGACGCATCATCACGAATCACTTTTAACGTTTTAGTAATTTGTTTTTGAATATCTCTTCTTTGTTGTAGATTATCAAAAACTTTACCTTTTTTCTTAGCGTAATTTGCTAGAGTTGAATCATCAGAGATATCATCTTCCCAATCATTTTGCAAATTTGCTTCAAAAGTTTGGATGTTGTTTAAATGATCAACAACCACAGGTAAGGTATCTTGTACTTCTTGAACAGTTTTTTCAGCACTCTTCTTTGTATTAGAGCAGGCTGCAAATACTAGCAAACTTGCACTAATCAAGAATACCTTCGTAGCAATTTTTTTCATAACGTACTCCTTACTTTGAGGCTGCATTCTTATAGAATGCGCGCATCTTAATTTATAGACACACAAATTACTTTGTCATTATACAGTTTTTTTGTGAAATATACAAATTATTAACTGATTTGATGCCTTTTTCATGTGAAAGTGGGGATAATTTTACAATTTTTGGTTCAAATATGAATTTTTTCTATTCCACATTCTCTTGTTTGACGAAGATTAATAGAATAGGTACAATAGAACTATTGAGAGTAGAAAGAGGTATTTTATGATTATATATTTAGTTTTAAGTTTATTATTGATTGCAGCAGATCAAGTAATGAAAATATGGATTGTTTCTAATTTTGCATTACATACAGGACAAGAATTATTACCAGGTATTGTGAAGTTATTTTATATTCAAAATACTGGTGCAGCATGGGGAATTTTAGCAGGACAACAATTTATTTTCTATATTATTACAGCTTTTGGAGTTTCTGCGATTTTATATTTAATGTTTCAAGAAAGAGGAAAATCAAAATTTGCATTGACAACGTATAGTTTGTTATTAGCTGGAGCATTAGGAAATTTTATTGACCGTGTTCGATTAGGATTTGTTGTAGATATGTTTCAACTTGAATTTATCGATTTCCCAATTTTTAATATTGCAGATATTTGTTTAACTGTTGGGGTAGCGGCATTATTCTTATATATTTTAATTGTCGAAAGAAAGAAGGAAAAAAGTGGAAAATAAGATTATTGAATTAACACTATCACTAGAAAAAAGCGAACGACTCGATAAAATTTTAACAAAAGAATTATCTCATACGCGTTCAGTCATTCAACAATGGTTAAAATCAGGATTTGTATCTGTTAATGGGGAAGTAGTCAAAGCTAACTACAAAGCAAAAGATGGAGACCAAGTTACGATTCAAATTGAAGAAGAGGAAGAATTAACGGTTCTTGCAGAAAATATTCCATTAGAAATTGTTTATGAAGATGAACATTTATTAGTCATTAATAAACCTAGTGGAATGGTTGTCCACCCTTCAAAAGGACATTCTACAGGAACTTTAGTGAATGCATTATTGTACCATGTAGATCAATTATCTAAAGGTTCTGAAACTTATCGACCAGGAATTGTGCATCGAATTGACAAGGATACATCTGGATTACTAGTAGTAGCAAAAACGCCGCAAGCTCATGTTGGTTTATCAAATCAATTAATGGATCATTCAATGACTCGTAGTTATGTTGCTATTGTAGAGGGAAATTTTGAACATATTACAGGTACAGTGGATGCACCATTAGCTAGAGATCCACATAATCGTTTAAAACGTTGTGTTCAAAAAGAAGGGAAACAAGCGATTACTCATTTTACAGTCATTCAAGCTTTAAAAGACACAAGTGTTCTACGATTAAATTTAGAAACAGGAAGAACGCATCAAATTCGTGCGCATATGGATTTTATTCATCATCCGATTTTAAATGATCCGATGTATCATCCAAATGGAAAAAATGCTACAGAATTCGGTCAATATTTACATGCAGAGACTCTAGGATTTGTTCATCCTATTACACAAGAAAAACTATATTTTGAAAGTCCATTACCAAAAGAATTTGAAGAAAAGATTCAAGAATTACAGTAGAGGAGTATGGATATGTCTGAAGTATTCTTATTAGATGAAGCAACCATTAATCGCTCAATGACGAGAATTTCTTATGAGATTATTGAACAATACAAGTCAGTTGACGATTTAGTACTTGTTGGAATTAAGACTAGAGGCGTTCATATTGCTAAACGTCTTCAAAAGAAAATCGAATCTATTGAAAATCAACCAATTTTAATAGGGGAAATTGATATTACTTTATATAGAGATGATCGTCACGAACCAGATCCAACAGTTGACCCTATTATTAATGGAACGAATATTCCTTTCTCATTAAATGGAAAAAATGTTGTATTAGTAGATGATGTCATTTTCACAGGACGAACAGTGCGTTCTGCATTAAATGCTTTAATGGAATACGGTAGACCAAAAACGATTAGTTTAGCAGTTTTAATTGATCGTGGTCATCGTGAATTACCCATTCGTCCGGATTATGTTGGGAAAAACATTCCAACTTCAAAACAAGAGGAAATTTTAGTGAAGTTACATGAAGTCGACGATGAGGAATGTGTTACTTTAAAAAAAGTATAAGGAATGTATCAAAATAGTTGCATTCTAATTCATATTAGTGTAATATAACTAACGGTATAAAAACCATATTTCACACCTAATTGGATGATAAGGGTGGTGCTTAGGAATAAGTACCCTTGTCGATGAAAATTGGGGAGGAAAAATAAAACCAAAATTGGAGGAAAACAAAAATGGCAGTTATTTCAATGAAACAATTGTTAGAAGCT
>CAUQAL010000057.1:0-9903 GCA_963515985.1 uncultured Granulicatella sp. | reverse complement strand
CGCTTTATCGCGACAACTCCTATATAATATCATAGGCGTTTTTATCTGTCAACTAGTTTTTAAAATTTATTTTTTTAAATTTTATTTATTTCAGACGCTTCAAAAGCGAACGTTCATTAACAGTGATATTAATTTACCATAGCTTTTTATTCTTTGCAAGTCCCTTTTTTAACTTTTTTTATATTTTTTCTAAAAAAAAGACTGTAGTTTTTAGGCTACAGTCTTTCTCGTTATTGAACAGTTCCAGAAACAATTTCCTTACCATCACTTACAATTTTATATTTACCTGTTGGTTGGGTATTGCTTAAATTAAATGTTATATTCACACTTGTATCTTCTCTAATTTCTAAAGTTTTATAAACATTTTGAATTTGATTTGTTGAATCTTCAATGTGGATAGAAATTTTATTAGTTTTTCCATTCGAATTATTTGTTGATTTTTGATATGGAATCATAATTTGTTTTGTTACTGTATGTGCTTTTTTCCCTTTAGATAACACAATAGTTAAAGATGTTCCTTTTTTAATATCAGACCCTTCACGAATTGATTGGTTTATAACTGTATCTACTGTAGCATCGCTTTCTTCTTCTTTAATCGTTAGGTTTAAATTATTTGTACTTGCGTATTCAATGGCCCCTTCTCTTGTAAAACCTTTTAAGTTTGTCATTTTAATTGAAGGTTCACCTTTACTTATCACTAATGTGACAACTGTATCTTTTCCTTCAACTTTTTGATTTGGAGCAATACTTTGCGAAATTACTTTCCCCGCTTCAACATTATCAGAATATTCTTCTTTTTTTTCTACAGTAAAACCTAATTTTTTCAATTCATCTCTTGCAATTTCATATGTTTTATCACGATAATCTTTCATAGTGACTACTTCTTTTCCAGAACTTACTTTAATCGTTATTTTTGATTTTTCTTTTACTGTACTACCGGCCTTTGGATTTGTTTCAATAACTTTACCACTCTCAATCTCGTCTGATTGTACTTGAATAATATCCGTTACACTTAACTTAGCATCTGCTAATTTTATTTTAGCAGCAGGTTCTGTTAAATTCGTTACATCTGGTACTTGAACTTCTTTTGGGCTTGAATGTAAAAATGCAAAAGCGAGAATCCCAATCACGGATATCATGAGTAATAATACCCAAGGCCATTTTCTTTTTTTCTTAACTGGCTTTTCTTCATCCATTTCTACAACTTGTATTTCTCTACTTGATTGGATTGGTTTTATTTTTTCTGTTTTAATTGGAGATAGTACTTTTGTTTCTCCTGAAAAACTTGTTGGGATAAATTTCTTCTCATATAATCTTGTAGAGTCTAAACAAGTTTTTAAATCTTGAAACATTTCATAGCAACTTCTATAGCGATTCATTGGATCTTTTGCAGTTGCTTTTAACACTATATTTTCTAAACTTTGCGGAACCATTGCTTTTGGATTTACAACTGAAGGTAATGGATCTTGAAAATGTTTTAAGGCAATGGACACTGGTGATTCACCATCAAAAGGAACTCTACCTGTTAATAATTCATATAATACAATTCCTAATGCATAAATATCTGTTTGAATGGTTGCCATTCCACCTCGTGCTTGTTCTGGCGACAAATAGTGAACAGATCCTAGCAATGTATTCGTTTGTGTTAAAGAAGTATCGGATAAAGCGACGGCAATTCCAAAATCTGTGATTTTAACATTTCCTTCACGATCAATTAAAATATTTTGTGGTTTTATATCGCGATGAATAATACGATTTTGATGAGCCGCAGCAATAGCAGAAACAATTTGCATCATAATACGAACTGCTTCTATTGGATGTAGAGCACCTCTTTGTCGTACATAATCTTTCAAATCCGTTCCTTCTACATATTCCATCACAATGTAATTCATCTCTTGTGACTGACCAACATCATAAACTCCTACGATATTAGGATGTGTTAATTGTGTTGCCGATAATGCTTCACGTCTAAATCTTCTCATTGCATCATCATTTTGTCTAAAATCTAATCTTAAAACTTTGATTGCTACTAATCGATCTAATATTAAATCTTTTGCAAGGTAAACCGCAGCCATTCCACCGGTACCGATTAAAGATTGAATTTTATAACGTCCATTTAATGTTTTTCCAGCTTCTAGCATTAGGCCACCTCCTCTTGTAATTGAATTTTTGCAATAGCAACCGTAATATTATCACGACCACCTGCTTCATTAGCTGCTTCAACAGCTTTTTCTACTTGTTTTTCTATATCAGAATAATGATTCATGACATTTCGAATCTCTTCTAGTGATAACATATCACTTAATCCATCACTACATAACAGTAAAGTATCGTCTTCTTTAACAGTCATTCTAACAAAATCAATTTCTACGACTGAAGTAACACCTAGTGATTGAGTCACAATATTTTTATTAGGGTGATTTTCTGCTTCTTCAGGAGTAATTTCACCAGATTTCAATAATGCATTTACCAAACTTTGATCTTCCGTTAATTGTTTTAACTGAAATTTTCTCAACACATAAGCTCGACTATCTCCAACATTAGCAATCATTAATTGATCACCAATCACAATTGCTGCTACTAAGGTAGTTCCCATCCCATACAAATCTTCATATTGTGTAGAACGTAAAAAAATATCATTATTGGCTTCTTCAATTTTATGAATCAACCATTGATAAACTTCTTCAATATCATCTACTTCCATTTTTTCCCAAGCTTGACCAATTGACATCAGAGCCATTGAACTTGCAACTTCACCAGCATTATGACCACCAATACCATCACATACCATCATAAGCGGGATATTATTTTTGCTTTCAAAGTATCCTGCAGTATCTTCATTTACTTTTCTTCTTTGGCCAACATCACTTTTTATGGCAAATTTCATATAATCCCTCCTCGATGTTTAGGATTTTTTAACGAGTTTACAAATATAAAAACCGTCACTATTAAAATCACTTGGTAATATTGTAATATCTTCCGTATCTTTATGAATCCACTTTCCAATCGGTTCGATTTCAAATTCTGGATTCGTTTCTAGAAATTGATTGACTAACTCTCTATTTTCCGACTTGTTTATTGTACATGTGGAATACACTAGACTTCCCTTTGATTTTACCATTTTTGAAGCAGATATTAAAATCTCAAGTTGAATTTTTTCCAAACTCTTTAAATCTTTTAACTCTTTTGTATATTTAATATCTGGTTTACGACGAACTAATCCTAATCCTGAACAAGGTGCATCCACAAATACCGCATCAAAACTTTCGGTTGGATATACTTCATGAACAGTACGGGCATCTAGTACTTTCATGGAAATACAATTTTCCACTTGCAGTCTTTTAGCATTTTCTTGTATTTTCTTTAGTTTATGTTCATATAAGTCTAGAGCATCTACCTGCCCACCTTTTGATGGATCTAAATAGCTTGCAATATGCGTCGTCTTTCCACCGGGTGCAGCACATGTATCAAGCACTTTATTTGCTGGTTGTAAATTAGCAACTTGTGCTACTAAAGAAGAAGCTTCATCTTGAATCGTAATCAGTCCTTGTTCAAAAGCTTTCGATTGGAAAATATTTCCCTCTTCCACAATTAGACATCTATTGGATAACATGCTCTCTCTAGTCTGAACCCCTTCTTCTTCTAACAGTTGTTTTACTTGTTCCTGCGATAAATAATTGGGTTGAATACGAACACTGACACTTGGTGCAGTTAAAATAGATTCAGAAATTTGTTGTGCTTGTTCTACTCCATACTGTTGTTTAAATAATTGATACATCCATTTTGGAATACTATACTGTACACTCATTCTTTCGTCTGCATCTTTTATTTCCTCAAAACTTCTTAAATCATTTCTTTGGAAATTTCTCAGTACGCCATTGACAAATTTAGCAATCCCTTGATGACCACGTTTTTTCGCAATTTGTACTGCTTCAAAAATTGCTGCATGATCTGGAATTTTATCCAAAAACACCATTTGGTAAATGGAAATTCTTAGCAATTGTTTCACCCATGGTTGAATTTTCTTTGCTTTTTGAATATAAGGGGCTAAATAAAAATCAATCGTCATTTTTCGCTGGATCGTTCCATAAAACAATTCAGTTAACAGACCTTTATCTTTTGCAGTCCATTTTTGTTGCTCAATTACCTTTTTCAAACTAATCGTTGAATAAGATTGATCTTGTTCCACTTGAACTAATAAGTCTACAACTGCATTTCTGACCTTATCCATGATTTACCCCTTCAAAACATGCTTTATCTTCAATAACAGAAGCAAAACCATTCATAAAAGCATCTGAACTCATTTTAGCTTTTCCTGCAGGTTGTAATTCAATAATTTCTAATACGGTTTGATTTCCACATGCTACATACAAATGATGATTTTCTTTAAATAATATTCCTGGTTGTTCAGCAGTTGTTTTATCTACTACCTTCACTTGCCAAATTTTCACTCTTTCACCATTTAATATAGTAAATGAAGTTGGCCAAGGACGTAAGCCACGGATAAAGCAATCCACCATTTTTGCTTCTTTTGTCCAATTGATTTGTTCCTGTTCTCGTGTAATATTTGGAGAATACGTTACGAACGCTTCATCTTGTACAATTTCAGTAATCGTCCCATCAAAAATTTTCGGTAATGTATCTAATAATAATTCCGCACCTACCACACTTAATTTTTCAAACATAGAAGCTACATCATCAATTTGTTCAATTGGAATCGAGCGTTGTGATAAAATATTTCCCGCATCCATTTTGCTAACCATTCGCATAATCGTTACACCTGTATGAGAATCCCCATTCATAATAGCATAATGAATCGGTGCACCTCCGCGATATTTTGGTAATAAGGATGCATGAACATTGACAGCACCTTGTTTTGGAAATTCTAAAAATTTCTTTGGTAAAAACTGACCATAAGCAGCTGTTACAATTAAATCCGCATCTAATGTCATTAATTGTTCTAATTCTTCTGAACCCGTTAATTTTTCTGGTTGATATACAGCAATATTTTGCTCTAATGCATATTTTTTCACGGGTGATGGCGTAATCACTTTTTTACGCCCAACTGGTCTATCTGGTTGAGTCACAACCGCAATCACTTCATATTCTTCTGAACTAACTAAAGCATCTAATACTTTTGTTGAAAATTCGGGTGTTCCCATAAAAATAATTTTTTTCAAAATTCCACTTCCTATCTTTATAAAAAATATTGAGGTTCTACATCGATGGATACCGCTACTTTTGATTGCGGAGTCGATTGAGTATTGACTAAGACCTCATGTAATAAAATATCTAATACTGGATCTTTTTTATATTTAATAATTAATTGATAATAATAACGGTTATTCATTCTAGCAATTGATTTTGCACTTGGACCTAATAAGACAGATTGAGAAGATAGTTTACCTTCCAATACCTTTTTAATTTCATAAGCCTGTTTTTGTGCAGCATATTCTTGTTCACTAGAAACTGTAATCATCACTGTAAAATAATAGGGCGGATAATGAGCGAGATGTCTCATTTTCATTTCTTGAGCAAAGAAAGCCTCGTAATAGTGATTTTGTGCTAATTGGATAGCGTAATGATCTGGGTTATATGTTTGAATAAATACTTCTCCAGCCTTATCTCCTCTACCAGCTCTTCCTGCTACTTGTGTTAATAATTGGAAAGTTTTTTCTGCCGCTCTAAAATCCGGAATATTTAAAGCTGTATCTGCATTGACAACCCCTACTAAAGTGACATTTGGAAAATCTAATCCTTTAGCAATCATTTGTGTTCCAATTAAAATATCCGCTTTTTGTTCTTCAAATTGTTTTAACAACGCTTCATGTTGTCCCTTTTTACGAGTTGTATCGACATCCATTCGAATAACTCTCGCAGTTGGCAATAATTGCTCTAATTCTTCTTGAAGCTTTTGAGTTCCCGTTCCGAAATAACGAATTTGTCTGCTATGACATTTTGGACAGTGATTTGGAATACTTTCTTCATGACCACAATAATGGCATTTCATCACTTTTGTATCCATATGAAGCGTCAAAGAAATATCACAATTTGGACATTCCAATACATAACCACAATCCCGACACATAATAAAGGACGAATATCCTCTTCGATTTAAGAGCAACACACTTTGCTCGCCTTTTTCTAATCGGTCTTCTAACGCTTGTAATAAACGTTTAGAGAAACTTCCTTTTTGTGCTAGAAATTCTTGTTTCATATCAAGCACATGAACTTGAGGTAATGGTTGATGTTTAGCACGCTTTGTTAAACGTAATAAACGATAAACTCCCTTTTCTGCTCTTGCTCGAGATTCTAAACTTGGAGTTGCACTTCCAAGTACGACAGGACAATGATGATATTTTCCTCTCCAAATCGCAATATCTCTCGCATGATAACGTGGAGTATCATCCTGCTTATAAGTGCTCTCATGTTCTTCATCTAAAATAATAATGCCAATATTTTCTAAAGGAGCAAATACTGAAGATCTTGCTCCAACAACAATGTCTGCTCGACCTTCTTTTATTTTTTGCCATTCATCATGTTTTTCTCCAGGATTCAACCCACTATGTAAGACAGCTACTCGATTTCCAAATCGTTCTTTGAAACGCTGAACCATTTGAGGAGTTAATGAAATTTCTGGGACAAGCATCATAGCGCTTTTCCCTTTTTGAATGGCTTCTCCAATCCATTGAAGATATACTTCTGTCTTTCCTGAGCCTGTCACGCCTTGCAATAAGTAAACATGAGAAATTTCATCAGTCTCTTCTTCTAACACTTGTTGAAAGACTTGATTTTGCTCTTCATTTAGTTCAAATGGTTTAGAGTGGACAATTGTTCTTCCCGCATAAGGATCTCTATCTACTGCTCTTTTTTCTAAATAAATCCAACCTTTTTCAACAGCTTTTTTCACATCTGCTTGCACAACATTAAAGCGAGTCATAAATTCAGCTTTCGCAATTTCTGTATTCTCTAAACTAGATAAGCCTTCTAAAAATCTTAATTGTTTTGCCGCATTTTTTGGAACTTGCTTCATCATTTCCAAATATTCTTCAGGTAAATACGATAATACAATCCAATCTTCTGTTTTTATTTGTTTGCGGTCTTCTACTAAAGTTTTTGTTTGAACAATTCCTTTTTGTTTTAAACGTAGTAACTCTGCCAAAATTTCCTTTGGCATTTCATCCGTTACTTCTATTTCTAATTGCCCATTAAAAATTCTTTGAAAAATTTCTTCTTGCTCTTGGGGATTTTTTAATACAAATAACTTTCTTGTTGTTGTTTTTAACATCGCTGGCAACATTGTTTGATAACAGTGAATTAAAAAAGCGAATAAATGATTGGACATATATTCTCCTAATTTAATCATTTCTTTTGAGAGAACAGGTTCAAGATCCATCAATCGTTCAATTTCTTTTAATTCCCCATCAAAATCAGATGTTGGACGAATTGAAACAACAAAGCCTTGCACACTTCTTCCAGCAAATGGAACAACTACTCTCATTCCCACTTCAATTTCTCCTTCAAAGATTGTAGGAATTCTATAATCAAATGGTCGATTCACTTGTTTTACTGGTACATCTACAATTACTTGTGCAAACATGATTTCACCTCGCTTTAGAGGTATACTTACCCCAATTTACATCATAAGAATAGTGTATCATCTTTTTCAAAAAATAGAAAACCATTTATTCAGTCTTAAATTTTATTTATAAAAATAAAAACCTTGAAGGGATTTCTCCACTTCAAGGCTTCTTCATCATTAAACTTCTTCAGGAATACTATCTTCACGAATTCCTAATTCACCGGCGATAACTTCTTCTAACGCACGGCCAACATTTTTATCTGATTGATAGTTTTCTAATTTTTGCGGTTCATGATGGTGTAATTCATGAGCTCTTTTACTTGATAAAATTACTAAAGAATATTTTGAATCAATTTTGTTCAATAATTTATCAATTGAAGGATATAACATCATAATAGATTACCTCTTTCTACTCTTCATCCAGTATTTCTTCTAACTCTTCTATAGTATCTAAATTTCTAATGATTCGCAAGTGCTCCGTTTGAATAATTGCTTCGATTTTTTGAACTGCATTATCTACTGTATCGTTCACTACAGAATAATCATAATACTTCATCAACTCTAATTCTTCACGAGCTGTTTTCATACGCTTCGCAATTACTTCATCGGAATCTGTTCCTCTATTAACGATACGGCTTTCTAATTCATTTAAATCAGGTGGAGTTAAGAAAATAAACACTCCCTCTGGCATTAATTCACGAACTTGAATAGCACCTTGTACATCAATTTCTAAAAACACATCTTTCCCTGTTGCTAATGTATTTTCTACATATTCTAGTGGAGTGCCATAATAATTCCCAACATATTCAGCATATTCCAATAATTGTTTATTTTGAATCATTTGTTCAAATTCTTCTCTTGTCTTGAAGAAATAATCGACTCCATCTGTTTCACCTGTTCGTGGTTGGCGAGTAGTTGCTGAAATTGAGTAAACAAATTTTTGTTCCCCTTTTGAAAAAATTGCAGCTCTAACTGTTCCTTTCCCTACGCCTGATGGTCCAGATAAAACGATTAACAATCCTCTTTTTGTCATAATCGTCTCAAAACTCCATTCTTTTTAAAGCTTTCTACTATCTTATCATAAACTTCAGTCAAACAACAAGCCAAAGTAGAAAAAATATCACTTCCTCAACAAATTATAATCTTCTCCTCATTTTTATATATGTTTTTTCTTGAATAAGTCGGAAAATTATTATAATATTCCGCACATAAAATATTGACATTTTCTAAAAAACATATATGATAATGATGATGTTGAAAAGGTTTACATTTTTTTATGTGAAAGAGGAAATCATTTATGAAAAAGAAATTGAAAAAACTTAAATTTATTTTTCCTGTTGTTATTATACTCGTAATATTAGCACTTTTCTTAACACCAAAGTTACTTGATTCGCTCCCTATGCATTTTTCTATCTCATCAGAC
Organism: uncultured Granulicatella sp.; assembly: GCA_963515985.1. GTDB lineage: Bacteria > Bacillota > Bacilli > Lactobacillales > Aerococcaceae > Granulicatella. The sequence goes on along the minus strand of CAUQAL010000057.1, from coordinate 898 downwards.
GCTAATTTCTATATAGTCGGATACCACAATATTGAAGGATATCAACTGAACGATTCTGAGTTCAAAAAAGTTTCTGATGAAAAAGTAAACATTGTTAAAGGACAAATTAATCCTACCGTCAAACGTGCAGAACTATCCAATCGTTATTTAGTGTTTTCTGAGGAAGGAAAACCACACGGTGTCATTGGAAGAGTTACATCTGTTGATTTTAAAACAGGGGAAATCAAACACCATAAAACAGATGACTATGCTTATACATCTTCCGGCTCAAATCCTGATTACTATTTCACTTCCGCTTCAAATTATTTAGCAACTTTTGATTCAACATTAAAAAAAGTAGATAAATATATTTTTGAAGAACCAATCATTCTTTCAGATTTTTCAAACGAGGGGAATCATCTTTATTTTTTAGGAAGTAATGCTAAAACTGATTCAAATCAGCAGAATCCCAATTATGTATATCATTTTTCATTTCATGATAAAAAATTACAGTTAGAAAATAAAGAACAATTATTCGAGCAAACGGAAATAACTTATTACTTTAACGATAGCCTATTAAGAGGAAATCACTTATACGCAACTTCAAGTGGTTATCATAAAGACTCTACGAAAGAAAAAATAGTTCTAGGACAAATGTTCCACTATGATATGAATTCAGGAACAAAAGAGTTCATTGATTTACCTGAAATTGCTCCTATCAATCTGTTTGAATTAAAAGATGATTTAGTAGCTATTGAACATTCGAAAGTTTATTCTAAAAAAATTGAGTTCACCCTTTTTCATTTAACGAATCACGCCTCACAATTCATCGATTTATCTGAATTTGTGTTTGATATTAATAAGGATTCTTTAAAAGATGTGAAGCAAATAGATGACGACACTTTATTAATTTTAGTAG
>CAUQAL010000056.1:0-10048 GCA_963515985.1 uncultured Granulicatella sp. | reverse complement strand
GTTTTCATCAATGCAAATGGAGAACTAGTACAAGCTCATCCAGGGCATCTATCAAATGAGGATATTCAGAAACAACTTGATAAAATGTAATTTTATTTATGAATAAGACTTTAGCTGTTGTAGTAGTAGGACGCAAGCATCCAGCAAAAGCTGTCTCATTTTAATGCTACAACGGTAAGTCCTTTCGGGTGTTGGGCATATATAAGAGGACGTAATGAATAAAGAGAAAATACTTTTCATAGTAACAAACCCACTAGTAACCATGGAGATGGTTACTAGTGGAAGGAAAATTCGAGACCAAGGCTCGAATTTTAGGTATGAGACTTGCAACAGCAAGGCTGCTACCGTCCTTTGTTACTATACCTAAAAGTATTTTCTCCTTATATTTAGTAAATAAATAGATTCAAAATATCTCGATAAAATATAGGGAGTGGTTAAAATGGATAAAAAAATATTGATTGGAGTCGTATCGTTAATTGTATTGCTGATTGCTTCTTATTATTTCATTCATCCTTCAATATCAACAGCTCAGGCGAATGGAAATCCGATTGAGAAAAAAGTTAGTTCTCTTATTAATCAACAAAAGGTTAACAAATCAGAAAATAAGGGGGAAAAAGAGTTGAAAGAAATCTATTTAGCAGGTGGATGTTTCTGGGGGCTAGAAGAATATTTTTCAAGAATTAATGGAGTAGAAGATGCAGTTAGTGGGTATGCAAATGGAAAAGTAGAAACAACAAACTATCAATTAATTCATGATACAGACCATGCAGAAACAGTAAAAATTACTTATGATGCAAAAGTAGTATCCCTTCGAGAAATTTTATTATATTACTTTAGAGTGATTGATCCACTATCAGTCAATAAACAAGGAAATGATGTAGGTCGTCAATATCGAACAGGAATTTATTATCAAAATGATGACGATAAAGAAATTATTGAGCAAGTAGTTGCAGAAAAAGAAGAACAATTAGGAAAGAAAGTTGCAATTGAAAGAGAAAATCTTAGAAACTTTGTTGTTGCAGAAGATTACCATCAAGATTATTTAAAGAAACATCCAAATGGCTATTGTCATATTGATGTGAATAAAGCAAATGATCCAGTGATTGATCCTAATTTATTCCCATTACCAGATGAAGAAACATTGAAAAATACTTTGACAAAAGAACAATATGCAGTTACTAGAGAAAATCGTACAGAAATGGCTTTTTCTAACGAGTATTGGGACAATCATGAAGCAGGTATTTATGTGGATGTAGCAACTGGTGAACCACTTTTCTCTTCAAAAGATAAATTTGATTCTGGTTGTGGTTGGCCAAGTTTTACAAAACCTATTTCTTCAGAAGTAGTGACTTATAAGGAAGATACAAGTTTTAATATGAAACGAATTGAAGTTCGTAGTCGTATTGCTAATTCTCATTTAGGACATGTATTTGATGATGGTCCTAAAGATAAAGGTGGATTACGTTTCTGCATTAATAGTGCCGCTATTCGTTTTATTCCGTTAGCAGATATGGAAGAAAAAGGCTATGGATTTTTGATGGATTTTATTAAATAAGACTTTAGCTGTTGTAGCAGGGGACGGCAGCAAACAGCTTTGCTGTTTCATGCCTAAAAATTGAGCCTTGGTCTCAATTTTTCCTGTCCAACAAGCCATCCTTGGCTTATTGGACTAGTGCTACAACGGCAAGTCTTTTTGGTTAGGGTCATATGGATGAAATGACGTAGTGTATAAAGAGAAAATACTTACCATAGTAACAAGTACAATAGTAACCATGAAGATGGTTACTATTGGAAGGAAAATTCGAGACCGAGGCTCGAATTTTAGGTATGAGACTTGCAACGCAAGGCTACTACCGTCCTTTGTTACTATAGCCAGAAGTATTTTCTCTTTATTCACTCTTTCGGTTAATTTTTTGAAAAAGGCGGAGTATAATGGAAATAGGAGAGATGAGAATGTATTCACTGTTAATTGTCGAAGATGAATCTCTTGTTAGAAGAGGATTAACTTCACTGATCGATTATAAACAATTGGGGATTTCAGATGTACAAGAAGCTGAAAATGGCAAACAAGCTTGGAAAATGATTCAACAACAACAACCCGACATTTTACTAACAGATATCAATATGCCTCAAATGGACGGAATTACATTAGCTCAACAAGTTAAATTACACTATCCACATACACATATCGTATTTCTAACAGGATATGATTATGTTGATTACCTGTTATCTGCCTTAAAACTAGGAGCAGATGATTATTTACTAAAACCTATTTCGAAAAAAGAAATTGAAGCTTTTTTTGTTACAGTCGTTGGTAAATTAGAAAAAGAACGAAAAGAAAATCAAATTCACCAAGTAGATATCGTTTCAGAAGAAACAGAAATTGAAAAACTTATTCATAGTCAATTAGATAATCCTGACCTGTCTCTTGTAAAAGTTGCAGAACAATTAGGCTTTACTCCTAATTATGTTAGTGTCTTAATTAAGAAAAAATTAGGAATGACATTTCAAGATTATGTTATTACTCAACGAATGAATAAAGCAAAAGTACTATTATTATCTACATCCATGAAAATTTATGAAGTAGCTTTAGCCGTAGGGATGGAAGATGTGAATTATTTTTCAGTTCGATTTAAGCAAATTGTTGGAGTAACACCCAAACAATTTCAAAAAGGAGTAGAATCATGAAGAAAAATTCCTTGTTTATAAAATTAACTACCTATTTATTAGGAATGCTATTTTTGATTTTGATTCTTGTTGGAAGTGTCTTTTATTGGAAAAGTAGTGAATTATTTAAAGAGAACATATCCGGGCAAACGACTGCTAGAATTGATACAAGTGCTCGATATATTGAACAGTATGTCTCTCAATTAAAATATACAGTTAACGCCATTGCTAATGAGGCAGAAGTTGTTCAATTTGCTCAAGAACAAGAAAATAATTCGCAAATAAGTATTCGAAACTGGTTAGATTCCTTTATGAAAAGCAATGAACACTTTGTTTCAATGACAGTTGTGACAAAAGATGGAAGAATCATTTCAAGTGATCAAAATCTTCAATCTTCCAATTCGAATGAATTAATGATGCAAGAATGGTATCAACAAGCGATTGACTTATCTCACAACCCAGTATTATTACCAAGTCGCTTGCAAAATGATAAATATGTGTTATCTATTAGTCAAGAAATTTTATCAAAAACAAATGAAAGTTTAGGAGTCGTTCGATTTGATATTGATTCTCACGCTCTTGAAAATTATATTAAGGAACTTTCTCTTGGAAATGATGGATATGCGTTTGTGATTAATACAGAGGGGAAAATCGTTTATCATCCTGATAACGAAGTCTTTCAATCTGTCGATAAGCAAATGTCTGCAGAAGATATTGCTAAAAGTCCAATGGATTCTATGATAGGGAAAAACTTTTTTGTACACAAAATTTCTATTGATAATTGTAATTGGGTATTAGTAGGAGTTAGTACTTTTTCACAATGGGAACAATTATCAAAGCAATTATTCATGATTGTTTTTAGTATTGCGATTTTAAGTTTTATAGGTTGTTCAATTGGAATGGTTATTGTTTTGAGACATCATTTATCTCCTATTCACCACTTGGAAGAAACAATGCAGGAAGTTGAAAAAGGGAAAACTGATTTAAGAGCTATTCCAAATGGAGCTAGTGAATTTCAACAATTAGCTCATCATTTTAATCATATGTTAAATCATTTAGAACAGTTAATGATAGAAGCTAGAAAACAAGAACAATTGGCAAGAGTTTATGAATTAAAGGCTTTATCGAGTCAAATTAATCCACATTTTCTTTATAATACATTGGATACCATTATTTGGATGGCGGAGTTCCAAGATACAACTCGTGTTGTTTCGATTACAAAAGCACTCGCAACATATTTTAGATTAGCGTTAAACGGAGGAGAAGATTTAATCACTCTTACAAAAGAAGTGGATCATGTAAGACAATATTTATTTATTCAACAACAAAGATATGAAGAAAAATTATCTTATGAGATTCAAGTAGATGAAAATATTCCAGAAATTTTGTTACCTAAATTAGTGCTCCAACCATTAGTAGAAAATGCGATTTATCATGGTATTAAGGAAATTAATCGCCCAGGAAGAATACAATTAATAGTTCAGTATCAGTTTCCGTATATTAAAATTACGATTGAAGATAATGGAGTAGGATTAAAGAAACAAGGTACTTCTAATAAAGCTTTAGGAGGAGTTGGAATTCAAAATGTCCGAGAAAGATTAGCATTATATTTTGGAGAAGAGTTTAAAATGGAATTTGATTCAGTAGAAAATTCTTATACAAAAGTATGCCTAACAATTCCTGTTTCTAATTAGGCGAATGATATAGTGAATAAAGAGAAAATACTTTTCATAGTAACAAGCACGATAGGAAGGAAACTTCGAGACCAAGGCTTGAATTTTAGGCATGAGACTTGCAAGACAAGGCTGCTGCCGTCCTTTATTACTATATTCAAAAGTATTTTTGCTTTATTCACCTTATAGTTTGACGGTCAAGTATCATTTCCCTTATAGTAAAATTACGAATAAAAATACAAAGGAGAAATTATGAAAGTCATTGTAGTAGGTGGAGGAACGAGCGGACTAATGGCAAGCGTTAGTGCAGCATTAGCAGGCGCAGAAGTAATTCTACTAGATAAAAATCCAAGCTTAGGACGAAAATTATTATTAACCGGCGGAACTCGTTGCAACGTAACAAACATCCGCTCAAGAGACGAAATCATTAAATACATTCCAGGAAACGGACGATTCTTACATAGCGCCTTTTCCCAATTCGATAACCAAGACATTATCGAATTTTTCCAAAATCGAGGAGTCAAATTAAAAGAAGAAGACCACGGAAGAATGTTTCCAGTATCCGATTCTGCTAAAACCATTTTGAATACATTTATCGAAGAAATTAAACGATTAGGCATTCAAGTGAGAACAAATGTAAAAGTTAAAACAATTCGCCTAGAAGAAGGACAGTTTTCAGCAGTTGAATTAGATAATGGAGAAAGAATCGAAGGAGATGCAGTTATTTTAGCACTTGGTGGAAAATCCTATCCGAAAACAGGTTCAACTGGAGATGGATACGGAATTGCTAGAAATGTTGGCCATACAATTACTCCATTATTTGCTACAGAAGTTCCTCTAACAAGTAATGAAGCTTTCATTAAAGAAGGCGTATTACGAGCTCTTTCTTTAAGAAATGTTGCATTAAGTGTATTGAATCAAAAGGGAAAAGCAGTCATTACGCATCAAATGGATATGATTTTCACGCATTTTGGTATCAGTGGACCAGCTGTATTACGTTGCTCAAGCTTTGTTCACCAAGTACAACAAAAAGACAATGTCTCAGAAGTTACGATGTCATTAAATATACAACCTGATTTAACAAAACAGGAGTTAGTAGAACAATGGCAAGAGTGGAAAGAAAATAATCCACAAAAAACAGTGAAGACACCGTTAAAAGAATGGATGCCTGAACGATATGCAGAATTTTTACTTCAACAAATTGGATTGTCTTCACAAAAAGTGATTGGTAAAATGACTGATCACGAAGTGCAACAATTGCTAAACTCCATTCAAGATTTTAGATTTACAGTCAATGGAAGTTTACCAATTGAAAAAGGTTTTGTAACGGGTGGAGGAGTTCAATTAAAAGAAGTGGATCCAAAGACCTTAGAATCTAAAATTACTCAAGGAGTATATTTCTGTGGAGAATTATTAGATATTCATGGATACACTGGAGGTTATAATATTACAGCAGCCTTTGTAACAGGATATGTTGCTGGATTGCATGCAGCACAAGGTTGGTAAAAAATGAAAATAGCATAGTTTTATCATAAAATCTTCATAATTAGAGACTATACTTTAGTCATTCCAAAAGAATAATATTTACCTCCCAAAAGTAAATAAACTCTATCCTTTTTTTCTCCGGCAAATTTTGTCGGAGTTTTTTGATTTTTGTAACGAATGAAGCAAACTTATGTTATAATGGCAACGAAACTGTTAAATGAATCGAGGTGGATCTCTTTCAATATGGTAAAATTGGGAGAAAGAATTGTAGAAAAAGGAATTCGGTTGTTACCATTAATGGACTTATCTCAAGTGGATACAAGTCTAGAAAGACCAATTCCAGAAGCAACATCTAAATTAGAAATTATTGTTCATGCAATGGAAATCGGCATGGGAGTTTTAGGACATGTAGATATTTGTATTGAAGGCTATGTATATTCTTATGGAAATTATGATGAATTAGCTTGTATTTTAAATGGAGCTAGAGGCGAAGGTGTATTATTAAAAGCACCGAGAGAAGATTATTTCAAATTTTGTAAGAGACATTACCAAAAAACGCTTTATATTTATAGTTTAGAAGTCACTGATGAACAAATTCAATTAATTAAAAATCGTTTGGAAAAAGTATTGAAGGAATCTTTTACTTGGTCTCCACCAGATGATATTTGTTCATTTAATCCGGTTAGTGAGAAGTTAGAAGAGATGTATGCGTATTTTATGGTGCAATGCATGCCGGTAACTTTTTATAAATTTAGAAAAACACAGTTTAAATTGTATACGATGTGGCGAAATAATTGTTTGTTATTTGTAGACTATTTAGTTTCTGCATTAAAAATAAGACCTCTTCGTGCAAGAATGACAACATTTCCAAGTTTATACCAAGAACGCTTGGAATCATTAAAAGCAAAACAACATTCAATCATAACAGATTGTCAGATTTATTAATGTTTTGAATAAGCCGTTAATCACTTGATTAACGGCTTGTTCTTTAGTATCAATCAGCGTAATTGCCACCTTCTACACCAAAATATTCTTCTAATGTTAGTTTTGAAGTATAAATTTGTTCTGCAATATCTCCCACATATCTTAAATGCCATGCTTCTGCTTGATAACCCGTAATGGCTTCTTTTCCTTCTTGGAACCTTACAATAAAGCCATATTCATGAGCGTGGCTATGCAACCATTCAATTGCTTTCTCATCTTGAGGATTTTCTCCTAATAACCCACCAGCCCCATTTAAAATATCAAAAGCAAGCCCTGTTTGATGTTCGCTATATCCCGGACGAGCAGAGTAAGTATCAGCCGCTTCTTTCCCATCTTTATTCACATAGTTTTGATAAAGCTGAGTTTGGTATTCATAGGAACGAAATCCACTATATTGATTACTAATACTAAAACCGAACTCTTGCATTTTTTTAATCAGTTCTCTTACTTTTTCTCCAGCAATTGGATTTTCTCCTGGATTATAATCAGCAGGAAGTTTGTGTTTTTTGTTAACGACCATTTGAATACCTAATGATAGATCGGCTTCTCCATTACTTTTCTGAGTCGTTACAGTAGTTTGTTCAGTTGTAGCAGTCGCTTGAGTGGTTTCTGCTTTGTTTTCTGTAGTAGTGGTAGAGTGACAAGCTGTTAAAAATGCTAGACTTGCTACCATATATATCAATTTTTTCATCATTATCCCCCTTTGTTTATAGTATTTATTGTAGCACAGATATTGAAATGAAAATATGTAGAAATGAAATTTTAGAAAAACAAGAATGTTTTTGCGGTAAATAATAAAAATGTTCGTAAATTAACCGTATTCTAATGAAAAACTACTTGAATTTTATTCAGTTCATGGTATAGTAGCTATTAAAAAATTATCGATTCTAGGAGGTCTCCATTATGTCCATGTGGGAAACGAAGTTTCAAAAAGAAGGTTATACGTTTGATGATGTACTATTAATTCCAGCAGAAAGTCATGTACTACCAAATAATGTGGATTTACAAGTACAACTTGCAAAGAATTTATTGTTAAAAATTCCATTGATGAGTGCGAGTATGGATACTGTTACAGATTCAACAATGGCGATTGCAATTGCACGACAAGGTGGACTAGGCGTTATTCATAAAAATATGTCGATTGAAGCGCAAGCTGAAGAAGTTCATAAAGTGAAACGTTCTGAAAGTGGCGTTATTTTAAATCCATTTTTCTTAACTCCGAAACATTCTGTGCAAGAAGCAGAAGAATTAATGGCAAAATATCGTATTAGTGGAGTTCCAATTGTGGAATCATTTGATAATCAAAAACTAGTCGGCATTTTAACGAATCGTGATTTACGTTTTATTACAGATTATTCAATTGAAATTGAAGAAGTGATGACAAAGGAACCATTAATTACAGCACCGGTGGGAACATCTTTAAAAGAAGCAGAAAGTATTTTACAAAGACATAAGATTGAAAAACTTCCATTAGTAGATGAAAAAGGAAATTTATCAGGATTAATTACGATTAAAGATATTGAAAAAGTTATTGAATTCCCAAATTCAGCAAAGGATAAGCATGGACGATTATTAGTAGCCGCAGCAGTTGGTATTACCTCAGATACTTTTGAACGTGCAAAAGCATTGTTAGAAGCTGGGGCAGATGCGATTGTCATCGATACAGCACACGGACATAGCGAAGGAGTGATTCGTAAAATTAAAGAAATTCGTGAAACATTCCCAGAAGTAACATTAATTGCAGGAAATGTTGCAACAGCTGAAGGTACTCGTGCTTTATTTGAAGTGGGTGTGGATGTTGTAAAAGTGGGGATTGGACCGGGTTCGATTTGTACGACACGTGTGGTAGCAGGTGTTGGTGTACCGCAAGTAACTGCGATTTATGATGCTGCAACGGTTGCAAGAGAATATGGAAAAGCGATTATTGCAGATGGTGGTATTAAATATTCTGGAGATATTGTTAAAGCAATTGCTGCAGGTGGGCATGTTGTGATGTTAGGTAGTTTACTAGCAGGAACGGATGAGTCTCCAGGTGAATTTGAAATTTATCAAGGACGTCGTTTTAAAACGTATCGAGGAATGGGTAGTTTAGCGGCGATGGAAAATGGTTCGAGTGATCGTTATTTCCAATCTAAAAATGAAGCGAATAAGCGTGTTCCAGAAGGAATTGAAGGTCGTGTAGCGTATAAAGGAGCTGCCAGTGATATTATTTTTCAAATGATTGGTGGTTTGCGTTCTGGTATGGGATATGTTGGAGCGCATAATTTAGAGGAGCTTCGTGAAAATACGCAATTTATTCGTATGAGTGGTGCTGGTTTGAGAGAGAGCCATCCACATGATGTACAAATTACCAAAGAAGCGCCTAATTATTCAGTCCAGTAAGGGCATAAATTGGACTTTGTCTGTAGTAGTAAGGGACGGCAGCAAACCTTACGGTTTCATGCCTAAAAATCGAGCCTGTAGTCTCGATTTTCCCCGAGTAAGAGTAACCTATCGGCTACTCTTACGTTTACTACTACGAAAAGTCCATTTCTTTGGACGTGTATACATGAGGGTACGGTGAGTGAGATGGGACTTTTCTGATGTAGTAAGGAATCAAAGTAATTTTTTATCTTCATAATTAAAACTTGAAAATATACGCCTATTATCCTTAATAATAAGGATAAAAATTGATTTATTCGTATTTTTCTCAAAAAAATATAAAAAAATTGAGTATTCTAGTTTAGAATAATTCTATTCTGTGATATACTATATTCATAAAGGAGGAATGACAAATGTCAAAAGAAAAAACAAAATTAGTATTAAATCAATTAGTAGCTGACTTAAGCCAACAAGCAGCAATTATTCACCAAGCACACTGGTATATGCGTGGACGTGGATTTTTAACATTACACCCAGCAATGGATAAATTAATGGATGAAATCAATGAGCAATTAGACGAAGTATCAGAACGCTTAATCACTATTGGGGGAGCACCATATTCAACATTACGTGAATTTGCAGATAATACAAAAATTCAAGATATTCCTGCATCTTACGAACGTTCAATTGATGAATGGGTAAGACATTTATTAGTAGGGTATGAATACTTAAGAGGATTATACCAAGAAGGTTTAGAAACAGCTGGAGAAGAAGGCGATGATGTATCACAAGATATCTGCATCGGCTTCAAAGGCGATATTGAAAAATTAATCTGGATGTTACGTGCACACTTAAACGAAGCACCTGGAATCTAATCA
>CAUQAL010000055.1:0-10054 GCA_963515985.1 uncultured Granulicatella sp. | reverse complement strand
GCTTCTAACATAGGAGTCTTTTTATCAACGATTTCTAATAAACGATTGTTTGAAATTGTTACTAATGTATCCACATTTGCTTTCATTTGAGCAACACCTTCTGCTGCATAACGACCACGTTTTGGTCCTTCAAAGCTAAATGGACGAGTAACAACCCCAACCGTTAAAGCTCCTAAATCTTTTGCAATACGAGCTACGATTGGTGCTGCACCAGTACCAGTTCCGCCACCCATACCAGCTGTAACGAAAATTAAGTCTGCTCCTGATAAAGCTTCACGAATACGTTCTTCACTTTCCTCTGCAGCTTTCAAACCAATATCAGGTAATGAACCAGCTCCTAAACCTTTTGTTAATTTAGGTCCTAATTGAATTTTAGTTTCTGCTTTAGAATTTGCTAAAGCTTGAGTATCTGTATTTGCAACGATAAATTCAACGCCTTGTACGCCTTCAGCAATCATACGGTTTACAGCATTATTTCCTGCTCCACCTACACCAATCACTTTAATTACAGCGCCTTGTAAATTTGTATCAAATTCGAATTCCATTCTTTTTCCTCCTTAGATTATGACTAGTCAATGAACATTTTGAAGAAGTTTTTCACTTTATCTCCAAAATTTTCTGATTCAGTTTCTTTTGCTACTTCCACTTCAACTTTTGGTTGTTCAACCGGTTGTGGAGTTGGTTCTACAACTGGACGGCTAGGGTTCGTTAGAGGTGTTACTCTCTTTTCAGTTGTTAATTTACCTTTTTGGGCAATACGATGCACATCATCTAATGATGCAGCATATTGAATTAATCCCATACTTGTTGCATAAATTGGATTTCTCATCCCCATTTGTTCAGGGATATAAGTTTTCACATTTATTCCAAAGATTTCTTGAGCTAATTCAAGTACACCTGCCATAGAAGATGCTCCACCCGTTAAAACAATTCCTCCTGGTAAACTTAATGCATCCACGTGTTCAAGAGCTCGTTTAATATTTTCTAAAATTTGAACTTCTCTCGCTTCAATAATTTCTGATAAATAATGTTCATCGACTTTAACAGGATCTTTCTTACCAATCGTTTCAACTGGGAAAAATTCATCTTCCGAAGTCTCCGTAGAAATAGCATATCCATATTCACGTTTAATACGTTCAGCATTTTCAAAACTTGCATTCAAAATAACAGAGATATCTTTTGTTACAAAGTCTCCACCTTCTTGGTCTACGTATGAGAATTTTAATTGGTGATCATGCATGACTGACGCGCTTGTTTGTCCGCCACCCATATCAATTAAGATAGTACCAAATTCACGTTCACCTGCTGACATTGCTACTTGACTAATAGCAAGAGGTTGAATCACCATTTCCTCAATATTTAATCCCGCTTTATCAATACAACGTTTAATATTATGAACAATTGTTTTTGGTCCAGTAATCATACTTGCATATAATTCTAAACGAACTCCAATCATTCCACGAGGATCTTTAATTCCATCGAATCCATCCACGATAAATTCTTCTGGAATAACAGAAATAATTTCTCTTTCAGGTGCAACGGAACGTACTTTTGCTGCTGAAATGACATTATGAACATCAATGTCTGTGATTTCACGATTTTCACTTGAAACAGCAATCATTCCATGACATGGCTCAATAGAAATTTGATTACTTGGGATTCCTACGATAACATCTTTAATTTGAATATTTGATTTTTGTTCTGCTTGTTTAACGGCTTTTTTAATAGATTCAACAGTTTCGTCAATATCTACAATTACTCCCCGACTAAGTCCTTGAGATTTTTCATTGCCGACTCCAATAATGTTTAATTGTCCACGAATATATTCAGCGACAACAACTTTAATTGAAGTGGTTCCAATATCTAAACTCACATAAATTCCTTGATTTTTCACGTTTATTGAAACCTCCTATTATTTTTTCATTTTATCTTTCATAAATAACTATACTGATTTATTTTAACATATTTCTTTACTGTTAAGAAAACATTTGTATATTTTCTTAATAATTTTTTTCAATTTATTGGGCATTAACGTCAGGTGTATAAAAAATTCCAACTTCCATATCAATCGTTCCTGATTTTTTAGGCAATTGTTTTAAAATACTTGGATAATAATTTAATTTTTCTCCGATATCTTTTAATGTTCCAATAACTTTTATTCCGTTTTTCATTCTTATCTGTATTTTTAACGGTGATTTAACAGGATCTACATATTGTATTTGCTGAATCATTGCTAAAATGGACGAATTTGTTTTTTCTAATTGACTCGCTAATGATTTTCTTGAGTCATCCGTAAAATTCACTAATTCTGGAAAGCCTTCTTTATTCGTTGGTTCATCTTTTATAATGATTTGCCCATCCGCTAGTAATTCCTTATACTGTCCTTCTTCCATGTAATAGCCAATGGCTGGATTTTCTAAAATCGTCAACTGGATTGAATTCATTCCTGATAACGTTACTGATACATCTTTGATTTTAGGGTTTCGAGAGGTTAATCTTTTTCGAATAATCTCATGTTCTGATAAGATTTCCCAGATACTCTTTCCTTTTTTGATACCTGCTTGTTCTTGAATCGTTTCTACAGCCACTTGTCGATTTCCATACACATAAATTCCCTTAGGCTTTGAAAGAGGAGAAATAAAATACAATCCCCAAATCAAACTTACAAGAAAAATCCACCATAAAAATCTCATCTCTAATCGTTCAAAAGAAAAGATTTTTTTGATGATTGAAACGGGGATTTTTTTTGGAACCTCCTCTTTTAATTCAGTTCGAGGAGGCGAAGAAGTTGAAGCTTTTTTTAAAAATTTCATTAGGCTCCTCCTTTTCCCGACTATATCATTTCATGAATCATGCTTGTTAATCTTACACTTGCATCTGTAATTCCCATTTTCTTAGCAGAAGCAGCCATGGCTTCTTTCTTTTTAGAATCCACTAAAATTGCATCAATTTCAGCTAACATTGTTTGGGCATTTAATTCTTTTTCTAAAATCATTGAAGCTGCACCTTGATCGACTAATGAACGAGCATTGGCTTCTTGATGATTATTCGTTACATATGGACTAGGAATTAAAATACTTGCTAATCCTAATGCTGTTAATTCTGTTAAAGTTGTTGCGCCACTACGACAGACTACTAAATCCACATTTTGAAATAATTGTGGCATATCTTTAATATACGGAAAAACAGAAACATTTGGCAATGATTTTTCTAATTTTGTAATCTGATTGTTGATTTTGTCATAATGTACTTCTCCTGTAACCATTATGACATGATAATTTTTATCCGCAAATCCTTCTAAAGCCTCAACAAATACTTCATTCATTCGCTCAGACCCACGACTTCCACCAAAAATCACCACAATTGGTAAGTCTGTCTGAACTCCAATTGAAGATAAATAGTCAGGATTTTTCTTGATTTCCACAACTTCTTGTCCTCTAGGATTTCCTGTTAATACTACCTTATCACTATAGGATGCAAAATCTTTTTTCACATCTTCAAAGCAAATTGCAATTTTATTGACCCATTTTGCCAAAAATTTATTTGTTACTCCTGCAACACTATTTTGTTCATGAATAATCGTTGGAATTTTTAACAAACTTGCAGCGAATAATACAGGTGCACAAACATAACCTCCTGTACCAATGACAACATCTGGGTTAAATTCTTTTAAAATTTTTCTTGCTTTAATAACACTTGTCACCATATAGTATGCTGTTTTTAAGTTTTCTAATGAAAGCGAACGCTTTAAGCCTTCAATTTTAATGGATTCAAATGCATAGCCTGCTTGTGGAACAATTTTACTCTCTAATCCACGTTTGGTTCCAATATATAAATATTCTACCTCTTCTTGTGTTTCTAAATATCTCATAAATGCAAGGGCTGGATAAATATGACCTCCTGTACCTCCGCCAGATACGACAACTCTCATGAATATTTTCCTCTTTCTTATAAATTCTCTACAACTTGAATAAATTCATCTCCACGAATTTCAAAGTTTTTGAATTGATCCCAACTTGCACAAGCTGGAGATAATAAAATTATATCGTCTTCTTTACTAATAGCATAAGCCTTTTTAGTCGCTTCTTCTAATGTGTTCACGACTTCAATAACAGGAACTCCTGCAAGTTTCGCAGCTTCTTGTAATTTCTCTTTGGTTTCACCATACAAAACAATTCCTGATACAGATGTTAAATCGGGAACTAATTCATCAAAGCCATTTCCTCTATCTAAACCACCTGCGATTAAAATAACCGATTGATTGGTAAAACTACGCAATGCTGTTTGAGTAGCAATAATATTTGTTGCTTTTGAATCATTATAGAAACGTCTCTTATTTACTTCCTTAACAAATTGTGTACGGTGTTTTACGCCATGGAAGTTTTGTACTGCTTTTTGTATTCCTTCATTCGTAGCTCCTGCTAATTTTGCAATTGCAACTGCTGCTAATACATTTTCAACATTTTGCGTTCCTGGAACTTGAATTGTTGAAACAGGAATCACTTTTTCACCATTGAAGCAAATAGAATCCCCTTCAACACAAGCTCCAAAGTCTAAAACACTTTTTCTACTAAATGGAACTAATGTTGCTTTTGTATGACCTTTAATCAATGTCATTAATTCTGGATAATCAGCATTATAGACTAAATATTCGTCTTCCGTTTGATTTTTCGTCAATTGAAGTTTTGCTTCTATATATTCTTCTCTTGTTCCATGATAGTCTAAATGCGCACTGAAGATATTCACAATACATGCAATTTTCGGTTTGAATTGATCAATTCCCATTAATTGGAAACTACTTAATTCAGAAACATAGATATCCTCTTTTGTTGATTGCTCTGCTAATTGAGATAATGGAATTCCAATATTTCCTGCAGCAAAAACTTGACGTTCTGGGAAAGACTCTTTCAACATTAAACTTGCTAATGTTGTCGTTGTTGTTTTCCCATTTGACCCTGTAATTCCAATGATCAATCCTTCTAATAATTGATATGCAATTTCAATTTCTGTATATACTGGAATCCCTTTTTTCATCGCAGCTTCTACCATACAATTATGATATGGAATCCCCGGATTTTTCACAACAAAGTCAAAATGTTCTTCTAATAAATCAACCGGATGCGAACCCGCTAAAACACGAATTCCTTCTTCAATTAAACTTTTTGCATCTGGATTTTCTTCTAAAGGAATACGATCATTGACCGTAACCATAGCTCCTTGATGTAATAATAATTTGGCAACTGCCACTCCACTTTTTGCTAATCCAATGACTAATACTCTTTTATGTTCAAAAACTTTTTTATTTAGCACCTAATATGCCCCCTAGAATAAATTCAATATGTATATGGCAGTAAATACTGCCGGAAAATATGTATGAAAAGCTAAAAAGCTTTTCTAAATCAATATCAATGTAATCATCGTGCCGATAAGCCCAACTAAACTGAAGACTAAAACGATTTTCACTTCTTTCCATCCGCACATTTCAAAGTGATGATGAATAGGACTCATCTTAAATACTCGTTTTCCAGTTAATTTGAATGAGGTTACTTGAATAATCACACTCGCTGTTTCTAATACAAATACAATTCCAATTCCTAGTAAACTCCATTCATGATGAAGCATTAAAGAAACAATGGCTAAACCAGCGCCTAATGCTAAAGAACCAACATCACCCATAAAAATTTTAGCAGGTTTCCAGTTGAAAATTAAAAATCCAATCAATCCACCTACAACACTAAAACAGAACAATGCAATTTCTGCTTGCTTCGTTTGAATCGCTAAAAATGCATACGTTGCATAAGCAACAATAGAAGTTGAAGTAGCTAGTCCATCTAGCCCATCCGTTAAATTCACTGCATTTGAAAACCCTGTAATCCAAATAATTGTAAAAATGGCAAATAATACTAAGCTATGTACTTCACCCACAAATGGAATATAAATTAATGGGTTACGTCCACTTAATAAAAATAAAGCTACAAAAACCGCTGATCCTAATATTTGTAAAACAAATTTTTGATGGCTTTTCAACCCTTGATTTTGCTTTCTAAACACCTTGATAAAATCGTCAAAAAATCCGATTCCACCAAAAAATACAAATCCAATAACGCCACTTAATAATGTAAAATTAA
Source organism: uncultured Granulicatella sp. (assembly GCA_963515985.1). GTDB lineage: Bacteria > Bacillota > Bacilli > Lactobacillales > Aerococcaceae > Granulicatella. Next base: position 3,926 of record CAUQAL010000055.1, on the reverse strand, counting down.
AATATCCGAATAATCCTCCAAGAACTAAACTGACAATTCCAATCATCATTAAGAAGATAAATCCTCCCATAGTCGGTGTTCCACTTTTGGCCTTATGCCAAGATGGTCCGTCTTCTAAAGTCGTTTGTCCAAACTGATTCATTCGCATAAATTGAATAAATTTAGGTTCCGCAAATACTGTAGCTAGTAATGTTGCTCCTAATACAAGTAATAATTGTAATGTCATCATTTTCTCCTTTTTATCTATTTCTTAATAATGATTCTACAACTTCAATTTCATTATAAGGATATTCTACTTCACCAATAATTTGATAGGCTTCAACACCTTTTCCAGCAAGTAAAACAATATCATTTTTATCGGCTAATTGAAGGGCCTTTTCAATGGCCTCTTCTCGTTTATCAATACATTCATAAGATACAGATTCCTTATTTACTGCACTTAATAATCCTTGATAAATATTATCTAACGGCTCTGTTCGTGGATTATCTGCTGTAAACACAACATGGTCTGACTTTGTTAAAGCAATTCTTCCTAATTCTGGTCTCATACTAGAATCACGATTCCCACCACTATGTCCTACAACTGTAATGATTTTCCCATGTGGAATTTGTGCTAGTGAATCTAATACATTTTCTAATCCATCTGGTGTATGTGCAAAGTCTACAATTACTTGAAAATCTTGTCCTTTATCAATGGATTGCATACGACCTGCTACCCCTTGGAAAAGTTTCACTTTTTCCAAAATTTCTTCCATTGGAACTCCATAAACATAGGCTACAGCAATCGCAGATAGCATATTGTATACATTGAATGTTCCTAACAATGGCATATCAACTAAGTAACGAACATCATTCTGAATGACCAATTCAAAGATAGTATGCCCATTTTCTGTACGAATATTTTCAGCTTTAAAATCTGCTTCCTCATTAATTCCATAACTGATTACTTGAACCGGCGTTGAATATTCAAACATTTCAAACTGTGCATCATCCGCATTTAAAATGGCTACTTTCGGTTTATAATTTTCTCCTACAAAATTTCCCAATTGTGAGAATAATAAACTTTTAGCGTGTGCATATTGTTCCATTGTTTTGTGCAAGTCTAAATGTTCATGAGTTAAATTCGTAAATACCACACAGTCGTAATCCACTCCCCAAATACGACCTAATTGCAAAGCGTGAGAAGAAACTTCCATCAAACAAGTTTCTCCACCCATTTCTTTTAGCTCTTGAAAGGTTTCATGCAATGTTAAAATTTCTGGCGTTGTATTATGTGTTGGAATGATTTTCGAACCAATTTTACGATAAATTGTTCCAATTAATGCAGTTGGTTTATTTGGTTGTTCTAATAATGCATCAATCATATGAGTAACTGATGTTTTTCCGTTAGTTCCTGTAACACCAATCATTTGCAGATTTTGAGTAGGATATCCATAAAAATGATTGGCTAGTAACGCCATCACTCTTGTCACATCTTTAACATAAATGACAGGCGTATCCCCTACTTGGTCTTGAATCGATTTACTCGCTACAAATGCAACAGCACCTTTTTCCTTTGCAGAAGCAGCAAACTGATGTCCATCGACTGTCACTCCGTCAATACAGAAAAACAATGTATTCGGTTGAACTTTTCTTGAATCTTGTGCTAAATAATCAATTGTTACTCCAGATAAATCACCAACTATTTTTTTCAAATAAATCAATTGAGCTAATTCTGTTACTAACATGGTTGAATTCCTCCTTCTTATTGCGTTAATCGGCTATAATCTAACGCACGCTTCATTATCGGATTAAAAATTTCCTTAATTAAAGTACTTCCTCCGGCTCCATAAGGATTATTTTGCGGTTGTTTTAAAGTGATATATAAAATAAATTTTGGATCCTTTGCAGGAGCAAAACCTACTACTGAGTAAATATAATTACTTCCATAAGAATAATATTTTCCAGTGTCAGGATTTACTAATTCAGCAGTCCCCGTTTTGGCAGCTACTTCTTCGCCTTCAATATTAAAACCATTAGCTGTTCCATCCTTCATCATTGTTGCTTGATGTAAATACTCCAATGTTTTCTTAGCAGTTTCCGGTTTAATCACTTGCCCTAAAGAGTTTTCAGAGAAATTAATCGTTGTATTCGTTGACGGTCTAAATTCATGATCGACAATTCGTAATTTTTTCATTTCTCCTTGATTCGCAATGGCTGTAAAAGCTTGTACCATTTGGAATGCTGTTACAGAAATCCCTTGCCCAAAACCAGTTGTTAATTGCTGTAAATAAGAATTATAGGAATTTAATCCTGTTGCTTCATTGATAAAACCAGACTTTGTACTTTGACCAAATCCGAACAAATCTAAATATTGCTTCCATTTTTCAACGCCAATCTTTTGAACAATGTGAACAAAAGCGACGTTACTTGAATGCGCTAATCCTTCTAAATACGTAATTCTTCCCCATCCAACTTTATTATAGTCACTTACTAAATCTTTAAAAATTTTAATTTTACCCGAATCGTATTTTTCGTTTGGATCAAATACTCCTTCATTAATAGCTGCTGCTAGAGCTAGTACTTTCATTGTTGAACCAGGCTCATAGGCTTCATCCATTAACAAATTATTCCACATAGTTGAAATTCCTTCTTTAGTAGTTCCATTAAACGTTGGACGTTGCGTTGCTGCTACTATATTCCCAGTCTTTGGGTCTACCAACATTGCTGTTAATTGTTTTGGAATATATTTTTCATCTACTTGTGACACTAAAGATTCTAAATAAGTTTGCATTTTTTTGTCGATGGTTAAATATAAATCATTTCCATCCTTTGGTTGTTCGGTAACCATTTCGCTACCTGAAATAACGTAACCATTCCCATCAAGTCGAGAAGTGACCTCTCCAGGCTTTCCCGTTAGTGTGGCATTATATAATGCTTCAATCCCCATTTTTCCGACTAATTGTTCAACGGTTTTTCCATCAAACTCTTGCTTTTCAACATCTGTGTAACCAATTAAATGAGAAGCAAAAATACCATTCGGATAATAGCGAGATAAATTTTCTGTAAACTTAATTCCTGGTAGAGATTCTTTTTCAATCTTTTCCTTCGTTTCAACAGAAAGATTCTTTCCTGCTGAACCAAATTCAACTTGAGAAACATTTTTTTGAGATAGAATCTTTTCAATTTCAGCTGGTTTCATATCAATATATTTAGAAAGCGTTTGTGCAGTCTTAGAAATATCTTGAACATAGTCTTTCTTTTCTTTATCCCACTGATCTGTTAATACTGCAAATATAGAATAATTCGTTGCATCCACTGCAATAGGACTACCACCAGCATCATAAATATTTCCACGTTTTGCTTTTAGTAGCGTAGAATGCGTTATTTTTTTATCCAATTCTTTTCTTAAATCAATACCATGACTTTGACCTAGCACCATTATTTTAAAGAAATTAAAAGAAAAAATGAGAAATAGGAAGAATGCGATTGCCATCAAGCAATGTATCGCAATCTTTCTATTTCCCATATAATCCTTAAAATGTTTTTTTATCATTGTTCAACATTCCTTACGTTATTTTCACCCATCTTTAATCCCTGTTCTTTTGCAATACGATTGACACGGTCATATTGAGATAATTCTTGTGCTGATTGTAATAAAGTATCATTCTTTCTTTGCATCAATGTTGTATTCGTTTGAATGTCTTGTAATTGTCGATTTTTATTCGTCACTACCATCGAACTTACAATCGTAATTGTTGCTAATACTAGAATGATTGACACTCCAACTATCATATTTCGTACATAATTAACTTTTACCTTTTCTTGAGGGATTGCTGTGACGACTCTATCCGCATAAGTATTTGGATAAGCGTTTTTTACTGTAGTCGTTGAATTTACATCAACGATTTGTTTTGCTAATGCCATGAAAAAACGCCTCCTTTACT
>CAUQAL010000054.1:0-10232 GCA_963515985.1 uncultured Granulicatella sp. | reverse complement strand
AAATTTTGTTTCTGTCATGAGTAAGACGGTGAAACCGTCTTGAAGTTTTCCTGTAATATAAGCCGAGAAGGTTTATATTACTCAAGCTACAAAGCTCCATCTTTTTCTGCTTTATTTACATGGAACGACCTTTTACGATAAATATTTTTCTTATAAATGCTATTATAATCATGTACACTTTTGGGAATAAAATATGAATTTATCAATTAAGAAAAAGAGACAGTTTAAAGAAAGTTTTTAAAACAGTATAATGTTGACACTAGAAATGTATAGAAATAACATAATTCAAGAATAGAACGTGTTAAAAATGAAAAAATCGTTATTATTCTTATTTAACTAAACTGCACACAAAAAAATAAAAACAGAAAAAGTTGGAGCGCTGTAGCTTTGGTACTATAAGCCACAAGGGCTTATAGTACGGGAAAAATTGAGACCGAGGCTCAATTTTTAGCCATGAGATTCGCAAAGCGAAGCTGCTGGCGTCCCTAGCTATTAAAGCGTAGACTTTTTCTGTTTTTATTTTTGTTTTTAGTAGTCGTTCAAATCTTCCACTTCAGCAATTGAGAAGTCTTTTTTTTCTAGCGCTGCAATAATTTGATTCAATGTTTCGTTTGAAACTCCCGCTGGAAGCGTAATTAACAGACGACGAAGTGAGCGATCTTTTTCTGTATCTAATGTCATCACATTGGCAATAGATGCATAGTTATTAATAATTTTAGAAATTTGAGCTAATGATCCCTTTTCCCCACCAGAAATAATCGTTAAAACATAAGAACCATTATTCACACTCCAAGACTCTTGAAGCATATTTAATAAACTACTATGCGTTAAAATACCATAGAAACGTTGCGAATCATCTAACACCGCAATATAAGGCAATTCCTTAATCGTAAAGAACACTTTGAAGAACGAACTCGTAATATTGATAAATTTCGTAGTGTTTTTAATTAAATGAGTAACCGGTAAGCTCATATCGCCTCCATTTGCTTTATGACGATAGATGTGCATTTTATAAATATTTCCACGGAAGAAAGTTTCTGTTTCATCTAAAACTGGAACGCAACGATATCCAGAGTTTTCTAAAATAACAATCGCTTCTTCAAGAGTACAAGATTCTTTAACAACCGTTAAACTCTTTTTAGGAATAACAAGTGATTTTAATAGCATAGACATGCCCCTTTCTTGAAATCAATTTTCGTGTTTTGTAAAATATAGACACGTTTTCATTATTGATAATACCACTTTTTGATTAAAAAGTAACGAGAAATTTATTAAAATCGGGGTCAAAAATCTCTATATAATGGACATATCTTGCATTTTCATACAAAAGTGAGTATGATATTTGTATATTTTTAAAAAATTAACAAAGTAAAGGGGATAACTGAATGATGACAGCAGATTCTGATGGGAGTTCGCTGGGAATCCAGATTTTAATTATTGTACTATTAACTGCGATAAATGCATTTTTTGCAGCAGCGGAGATTGCCTTTGTATCGATCAATCAAGGAAAGATGAGTCAAAAAGCGAGTGAAGGAGATAAGAAGGCGCAACGAGTAATGCGTTTATTAGAAAATTCGGATGAATTTTTAGCAACGATTCAAGTAGCGATTACGTTAGCCGGATTCTTCTCAAGTGCTTCTGCAGCAACAAGTTTTGCTTCACGTATTCAACCATTATTGGAGAACGTACCGGGTGCAGAAACATTAGCAATTTTGATTGTGACTGTAATCTTATCTTATTTAACATTAGTGTTTGGGGAATTGTATCCAAAACAAGTTGCCTTACAATTAGCGGAACCGATTGCCTTACATACGGCAGGAATTATTTTATTTGTCAAAAAAGTTTCCAAACCATTCGTATGGATTTTAACCGTTTCAACGGGTATTTTAAAACGAATGACACCTATTGAATTTAATAATGAACAAGAAAAATTAACGCGGAGTGAAATGAATTTTCTTTTAACGAATAGTCGCAATGATGGAGCGATTGATAAAGAAGAATTTACAATGCTTCAAGGTGTTTTATCGCTGGATTCAAAACTAGCTAGAGAAGTGATGGTACCAAGAACGGACACATTAATGCTTGATGTGGAAGATGATTTAGCAGAAAATATCGAAATCATTTTAAGTAGTTCTTATTCACGTTTCCCAATTTATGAAGAAGATAAAGATAATGTTATTGGAGTTTTACACTCTAAAGATGTTTTAAGGGCGGCAAAAGAACAAGGCTTCGATCAAATCCAATTAATGGATTTAGCGCATCAGCCATTATTTGTTCCGTCAACGATTTTCGTAGATGATTTATTAGTCGAATTTAGAAAAACACGTCAACATATGGCGATTTTAAAAGATGAATACGGTGGAGTCGAAGGTGTCGTGACATTGGAAGACTTAATTGAAGAAATTGTCGGTGAAATTGAAGATGAGTATGATGTGGAAGAAATGAGTTACCGTGAAATTGATGAGAAGAATTTCTTAATTGATGCGGGAATGACATTAGAAAAATTCAATCAAATTTTCCAAACAACGATTGATTCAGATGAAGTGGACACAATGGCGGGAATTATTTTAGAAGACTTAGGATATTTCCCAGAAGATGACGAAGTGGTAGAAGTTCATCAAGAAAATGTCTTATTAAAACCAACTTTAGTAGAAAATGGAAGAATTCGTCGTATTCATGTTCATTTACTAACTCCAGAAGAAGTAGAAGCGTACGAACAAGAAGAAAACGAAGAAGAAACAGAAGAATAATACTAGTAACTATCGGGTCAAGGGGCTCGGTAGTTTTTTATGTTTATAGACGCTAATCTCGCCAGTTTCTGTTTTTCTACGCCAAGAAGAAATTGCAGGATATAGGCATGTGCTTGATCTGATTCATGAAAATTATGATTATATTGAGTTTAATAAAAATGATATTTTAACACTGCATAATCAGTTGTATTCTTATTCTTTCGTGAATCATAACGGGAAGTTTAAGAAATTGGATAATAGTATTATAGAAGTAGATGCTTTTGGAAATCAAAAAGTTCGATTTCAACCAGTTAGTAGTTTTGAAACAGAAATGTATGTTGATGAAATGGTGAAGGCTTATAACGAAGCGATAAAGGAAAATGTTCCTCCACTTATTTTAATTCCAGCGCTCATTCATGATTTCCTATGTATTCATCCGTTTGATAATGGAAATGGAAGAATTAGTAGAATTTTAACATTATTATTACTCTATAAATTTGGATATTTTGTAGGGCGGTATATTAGTATAGAAATGCTGATTGAGGAAACAAAAGAGTCTTATTATGAAGAATTACAACATTCAAGTGAAAAATGGCATACTGGAGAAAACGATGAATTTCCATTTATCAAATATATGCTAGGTGTTATCTTGAAAGCATATAAAGAATGTGATGATAGATTTAGATTAATAGGAGAAAAACAACTAACATCTCCTGAAAGAGTATTAACAGTAATTCAAAAATCATTATCGCCACTTTCTAAAAAGGATATTATGATTCTTTGTCCAGATATTTCGCAAAGAACAATAGAACGAGCATTAAAAGAATTACAGGATTCAGAAAAGATACAACAAGTAGGAAATGGTCGATCTACAAAATATATGAAACTGTAGATTTAAACTAAAAAAACTATCGGGTAACTGAACTCGATAGTTTTTATTTAAGAGATTGGATAATTTCTGATAAACTTGGGCGTGGTTTTGGATTTTTTGGTAAATTTTCAATTATTTTTTCTGACATAATCTTTACTCCTTTTTCAATAAGAGTATAATAAAAATGAAAATTTGGGTAAAAAGTAATCTTATAGGATGACTTGGGGGAGAAGTTATGGGACATGGAGAATTAATTAAAAAAATTAGACAAGAAAAGCATTTAACGCAAAAAGAGTTAGCAGAAGGTATTTTAAGTAAAAATTTTTTATCGAAGTTTGAAAGAGGAGAAAGTAAAATAACAAGTGAAATTTTTCTAAATTTGTTAGAACGGTTAAATGTCTCCTTAGAGGAATTCGAACAATTAGCGACTTCAAAACATTCTCAAAAAGAATTCCTACAAAAATTAGATACTTTTAAAAGTCAAAAAGACAATTATTTATTAGAAAATTTAAAAGAAGAAGAAAAACAATTGTTTCAATCCGATAGAAATAGACGACATCTTCATAATCAAATTTTGGTGGAAGCTCATCTACAGTATTTACAAGGTAAAAATCTTGAGGTGAAACAAAAACGAGTGATTCAATCCTATTTGTTTGAAGTAGAAGAGTGGGGAGATTATGAATGGGAGTTATTCGGAAATATTGTTTTTTGTTTATCCACTAAAGAAACACATTTATATATAGATTCTATCTTTAGAAAAGCTCGTTTAGGAAAACAGGATACGATGCATAAACGGATGTTGTGTCGCATTTTGTTAAATATTTTTTTAGAAGATATTGAATCCAATCCATCTGAAGCTAGCCAAGTAGAAAAGTACTTAATAGAGGTATTACAAGATGAAGAATTTTATTATGAGAAAATTCGTTTCAACTATTTGCAAGGGATTCTTCATATTTATCAAGGTTATGTAGAACAAGGGGAACAAGAGTGTTTGAAGATGATTGATATTTTTAAAAATTTAAAGGAAGTGAAAAAGGCTTCTCAATATCAAGAATATTTAGAGTGTGTTTTGTGTGAAATAGAATAAATCCAACTATAGGATGATTTTTTTCAAAGTATTTATGGGGAAAGTATACTGTAAGTAAACATTGGTTTTCTAAAAAGGGGAGTATGACATGATTCGAAAGTTAACATTACAGATAATAACTATATTTATTATTTTTTGTAGCCTAGAGGGATTAGAGTTATGGACAAGCTTTATCCATGCAGACTTATTAAATTCTCTGGTGGATTTGGATTTTCATCAATTCGGAATGGGAGCATTATTACTAGTAGCGGTATATGCTGTTTTTCTAGTAGTAACGTATATGGATCTTCGTTATCGATCCTTTGTAAAGCAAAAAATTGCAACGCTTTGGAGAGATGAAGTGAGTGAAGCTATTTCTAATACGTCCTATGCTCATTTTCATCAAAAGAAGAATCATGATTATATTGCTTGGTTTACAAGTGATATGGATCAAATTCAAGAAATGGCAGTCAATCCGAATTTTTCTTTGCTACGGGGAATTTTAGGAATTGTATTTTCAACAATTGGGTTATGGAGTATTCATTGGAGTTTAGTCGTTGTTGTGATGATTGAAATTGGTATTTTGCTTCTATTGCCGAAGTTTTATACCAAAGAACTATCTAAGAAAACCGTGCATAAAACAAAGGAAAATGAACGATTTAATCAAATTATTTCTGATGTATTATTAGCGTACGATACGATTTTTGTGTTTCAACAATGGAAATATTTTAAAGAAAAAATTCATCAAGCTTCTGAACAATTGGGCATTACTAGAAGAAATTATAGTAAATCTTTTGCGAAAGTAGCAGTATTAGGTGGTTTTGGGAATGTCCTTAGTCAAATTTCCATCTTTTTATTTACAGGATATTTAGTGACAAAGGGGATGGTAACTGTAGGGGCTATTTTAGCAACGACAAGTTTAGCGGGAACTATTTTCAATGCCGTTGGAAATATGAGTCAAGAATTAGCAATGGTCACTAGTGCCAAACCATTATTTGAAAAAATTCATACATTGACGCCCTCAACACGAGCAGAGGAGAATACAGTAGAAACATTAGATGATGCAGAAGTATTATACAACATAGAAAATCTTCAGTTTGCTTATGGGGATGCTATTGTGTTGAAACCTTTTAGTAAAATCTTATTCAAAAATCATAAATATTCGATTATGGGAGAAAGTGGAACAGGGAAAACTACTCTGCTCAATATTTTAGGTGGAAAAATCGAAGGATATCAGGGGAATGTAACTTTATATCAAAAAGAATTAAATACGATTCCCTATTCAAAACTGTACGATTCCATTACTTATGTGGAACAAAATCCTCATATTTTCCAAGGAAGTATTCGTGAGAACATTGTTTTTCAAGAAGAAATATCGGATGAGAAAATTTGGAATGTACTAGATCAGGTATTGCTGAAATCCATCGTGGAACAATTACCTCAAGGCTTAGATACAATGATTGGAGATACTTCTTCAACATTGTCTGGAGGACAATTACAACGCATTTCTCTAGCGAGAGCCTTAGTGAGAAATCCTCAAGTGTTATTATTAGATGAAGTGACAGCGAATTTAGATGTTCAAACTGGAACAGAAATCATGCAGTCTTTATTGCAAGAAGAAAACCTAACCATTCTTTGGGTCACTCATCATCTTCCTGAAGGATTGAAATCTTTATTAGATGAAGAAATCATTTTGTAAATAGAGAGATGCTAGATTTTTCTTCCTCTCATAAGCAGTGAAAAAGAAGTGTTTTTGAAACAAGTACAAATGTATCTAATTCATGGATTTTTATTGACAGAATAGGGTTTGTTTGTGTATGATTGTCGCTATATTAAGAGAATAGGGGCAAGAAGATGAAACAAGCATTAAATTTTTGGAATCAATTAAGTTTGATTAACCGAATCGTCATTGGTATGATTATCGGTATTTTATTAGGAATTTTCGTTCCTCAAGCAGCAGCGGTAGGAACTATCGGAACAGTATTCGTTAGTGCGTTAAAAGCAATCGCACCATTATTAGTATTCTTTATTGTGTTAAGTGCTTTAGCACAACATAAAGAAGGACATGAAACAAATATGAAATCAATTGTTATTTTATATTTGTTTGGAACTTTTGCAGCAGCATTAGTGGGAGTTCTTGTTAGTTTTGCATTTCCAATTACATTAACATTAACAGATACAGTGTCAGAAATTAAAGCACCAGAAGGAATCGCTTCTGTATTACAAACTTTAATTTTAAAATTAGTAGATAATCCAGTGAATGCTTTAATGAGCGGAAACTATATTGGTATTTTATCTTGGGCAGTTGTATTTGGATTTGCTTTCCGTAAAGCAGATGAAGCAACAAAATCATTTTTACATCAAATTTCAGAAGCAACGAGTCATGTTGTTAAAGTAGTGATTAGTTTTGCACCATTTGGGATTATGGGCTTAGTTTATACAACTGTTTCAGAAAATGGAGTAGGAGTATTTGCGAATTATGGTGAGTTAATTTTAGTACTAGTTGGAAGTATGTTCTTTGTAGCGTTAATTATGAATCCAATTATTGTATTCTTTATGATTAAAGAAAATCCATATCCATTAGTATTCCGTTGTTTGAAAGACAGTGGAATTACAGCTTTCTTCACTCGTAGTTCAGCAGCAAATATTCCAGTAAATATGGAATTATGTAGAGATTTAGGATTAGATGAAGATAGCTATTCAGTATCAATTCCTTTAGGGGCAACCATTAATATGGCGGGCGCAGCAATTACAATTACAGTATTATCATTAGCAGCCGTTAATACTTTAGGAATTCAAGTAGACTTCTTAACAGCTTTAGTGCTAAGTGTATTATCAACAGTAGCAGCATGTGGTGCTTCTGGGGTAACAGGTGGATCATTATTATTAATTCCTGTTGCATGTAGTTTATTCGGAATTTCAAATGATATTGCGATGCAAGTTGTTGGGGTTGGATTTATAATTGGGGTATTACAAGATTCTTGTGAAACTGCCTTAAATTCATCAACAGATGTTTTATTCACAGCAGCAGCAGAATTCCGTCAATGGAAAAAAGAAGGACGAGTAATTAACGTTAGTCCTGAATTAGCAGAATAACATTTCTAGGGAAGACTTTTTAGTCTTCCTTTTTTTGTGTTGACTTTTTTAAAATAAGAGGTATAATAAATTTATGAAGTTTACAAATGTAAATTTAAGAAAGGTGGTTTTTTTAATGATAAAAGAATTTAAAGTAGAAGGATTAAAATGTTCAGGTTGTGCGAAAGCTGTTGAAAATGCAGTGAGTGCTGTTGAAGGTGTTGAAAAAGCAAGTGTTGATTTCGAAGCTAAAAAGCTGACTGTAGAATTTCTACAAGATAAAGCAGAAGAACAAAAAATTATAGAAGCTGTATCAAAAGCAGGATATCAAGCTGAATTAGTATAATAGTAAGAAGGAGTTGTTAGTAATGAAGAAAGAAGAATTCGCATTAGAAGGACTACAATGTGCGGGTTGTGTCAGTACGGTTGAAAAAGTTGTCCGAGATCTTCCAGGTGTTAAAGAAGCCAATGTGAATTTAGCGACTGAAAAAATGATGGTGCAATTTAATCCAAAGGAAGCAGATGTACAAAAAATTATGGAAACTGTTTCTCTAGCTGGATATCAGGCTATATTGATAAATGATGAAGAAGATGTGTTAGAAAAAACAGCGATTAAAAAAGAAAAACAATTACAATCACTTAAAGTAAGAGCATGGGTATCAGGTGTGTTTGCCATTATATTACTTTATATTGCGATGGGTGAAATGATTGGACTTCCTCTTCCACAAATCTTACAGCCGATGGAACATCCAATTGTATTTTCTGTAACGCAATTGATTTTAGTAACTCCTATTTTATGGGTGGGTCGTAGTTATTTTGTGAATGGATTTAAGGCATTGATTAGAAAGCATCCGAATATGGATTCATTAGTTGCATTGGGAACGAGTGCTGCCATTTTATATAGTGTATGGAGTACGATTCGTATTTTAGCTGGAGAGTATCATTATGTGATGCATCTCTATGTAGAATCTGCAGCAGTCATTCTAGCTTTTATTACTGTAGGAAAATATTTTGAAACTTTAACAAAAGGAAGAACTTCTCAAGCGATTCAATCATTAGTCGCTTTATCTCCAAAAGTAGCGACAGTCATTCGTGATGGAAAAGAAGTAGAAGTTCCAGTAGAGGAATTACAAATTGGAGAAGTAGTCTTTGTTCGACCAGGTGAAAAAATTCCTGTGGATGGGGTTATTATTTCTGGAGAAAGCTTTGTTGATGAATCTATGATTACCGGCGAAAGTGTACCAGTCTTCAAAAAAGAAGGAAGCAAAGTAGTTGGAGCTACGTTGAATACAACCGGTTCATTCCAAGTTGAAGTGAGCCAAGTTGGAAAAGATACAACATTATCTCAAATTATTCGTTTAGTAGAAGAAGCGCAAGGCTCTAAAGCACCAATTGCTGCTATCGCAGACCGTGTAGCCGGAATTTTTGTTCCAATCGTAATGGGATTATCTCTATTAGCAGGTCTATATTGGGGATTGATTGGTGGAGAATCTTTTGAATTTGTCGTAACCGTGATGATTTCTGTATTAGTCATTGCTTGTCCATGTGCATTAGGATTAGCCACTCCAACTGCCATTATGGTAGGAACAGGTTTTGGTGCTAAAAGAGGAATTTTAATTAAAAGTAGTGCTGCTTTAGAAGAAGCTGGACATGTAGGTGTTGTTTTACTAGATAAAACAGGAACGATTACAAACGGTAAACCTAAAGTAGTCGATATTCAAGTGTTTAATGATTATTCAAAAGAAGAAGTACTAAACATAGCAGCATCGATTGAAAAACATTCGGAGCATCCATTAGGCAAAGCCATCGTGGAAGAAGCTGAAAATCAAGAATTTGACGTTTTACCAATTGAACAATTCCAATCTATTTCTGGTATGGGAATTCAAGGAATTGTGGATGGAAAAGAAGTGTTACTAGGAAATCATTTATTATTACAAAATCAAGGGATTGAGGTAGATGAATTTAATACTGTAATTGATATAGTCGCTTCTAAAGGGCAAACAGCAATGTTCGTAGCCATTCAAAAGCAAGTAGCCGGAATTATTGTAGTTGCGGATACAATTAAAGCAACTAGTAAAGAAGCAATCCAACAAATGAAAGCATTAGGGCTTCAAGTTCGAATGGTAACAGGAGATCATGAAAAAACAGCAAAAGCGATTGCGAATGAAGTTGGAATTGAGACGGTATATAGCCAAGTCTTACCAAATGAAAAAGCAAGTGTTGTGGAACAATTGTTGGAAGAAGGCTATCAAGTAGCCATGGTTGGAGATGGGATTAATGATGCACCTGCACTTGCCAAAGCAACAGTCGGAATTGCGATTGGATCTGGAGTAGATGTTGCCATTGAAACTGCAGATATGGTCATGATGCAAGATGATTTAAGATTAGTGGCAAAAACGATTCAATTAAGTAAAATGACAATGATGACGATTAAAGAAAACTTATTCTGGGCATTTATTTATAACGTAATTGGAATTCCAGTAGCGATGGG
>CAUQAL010000053.1:0-10265 GCA_963515985.1 uncultured Granulicatella sp. | reverse complement strand
AAAAGAGACGACTTAAGTCGTCTCAAAAAAAGTCTAACTTTTGGGGGTCACTTCAGAATGTTTCTTTCTCTACGGTTTTCTTTTGTGTAAGGAATGTTTTAGGGAAATCTAACTGATTTTCAAGCGAAAATATGATACACTAATGCAGTAGGAGTTGGAGATTATGAAAAAGAAAGCAAATATTAAAACAAATGCCATTCGTATGGTAGAACGTCAAAAAGTTCCGTATCAAATTTTTGAATATGAATGGGATGAAGAACATTTAGATGCCGTTCATGTGAGTGAACAAATGGGTATTTCAGTGGATCAAGTTTATAAAACAATTGTATTACATGGAGACAAAACAGGTTATTTAGTAGCTTGTGTTGCAGCTGACCATGAATTGAATTTGAAGGCATTAGCAAAAGCATCTAAAAACAAAAAAGTAGAGCTAATCCCAGTATCTCAATTAGAAAGTTTGACAGGATACATTCGAGGGGGCTGTTCACCTGTCGGAATGAAGAAAAGTTTTCCAACTTATATTGACTTACGTGCTAAAGAACAAGAGACGATTCGAGTTTCAGCAGGTAAGAGAGGAATACAAATGGAATTAACACCACAAGATTTACAACAGCTAACGAGAGCTGAATGGTTTGACAATCTAGAAAATTAATAAGAAAGGAATTTTTATGAGCGAAGTAAAAGAAGAAACAACTGTGAATGAACTAAATGAAGTTTTAGAAGAAATCGTCTCACCTCAAGAACAGGAAGTAGAACGTGTCGTATTTTGGGTAGACGAAACTCATGTCAAAATTAAAGAAGTCCATTATGAAATTGTTGAAGATTACCGTGAAGGTTTTGAATTAGACGCCTTTAATGCTCGTTATCAAGATATTTTTGATAAGTATGAATACATTGTTGGCGATTGGGGACATGAAAAATTACGTCTAAAAGGATTTTATGCATCAAAAAATCGACTAGCTACTCCGGATAAGGATATTGCTTGTTTACAAGAGTATTTATACGAATTTTGTAATTTTGGATGTCGTTATTTTGTGCTTCAAAGAGATCCAAATGTAAAACCAGTTGCGGTAGAAGAAGAAGGAATACCGAAACGTCCAAAAAACAAACAACAAAAACGAAATACGAAGCGTTTTAATAATGAACGAGTGGAAGACAAGAACTTTAAAGGAAACTCACAAAAAAATAATCGTTTTAATTCTAAAAAACGTAATTATGATATGAAAGAAGCACCAAAACAAGATTTTGGTTTGAAAGAAATGACACATAAAGAAAGTTTACATTTGGAGAGTCAATCTTCTCTACAACCAATGAAAAATAAACGACAAAATCGTAATTTTTCAATGAAGGAAGTTGATCAAACAAAGTTTCAAAAAAATGTACCGATGAAGCAAAAAAATAATCATCCTAATAAGAGATTTGATATTCGAGAAAAACCACAAAAAAGAGGGAATTAGTATGTATAAAGCATATTTTATTGATTTAGATGGAACAATGTACAAAGGTAAAGAACGTATTCCTACAGCAGAAAACTTTATTCGTCGTTTACAAGAAGCCAATATTCCATTTTTATTTGTAACGAATAATGCTACCAAAACTCCACAACAAGTTGCTGATAATTTGAGAGAAAATTATGGAGTAGAAGTGACTAAAAATGAAGTGTATACAAGTGGAGTAGCAGCTATGGACTTTTTAGACAATCAAAATTTTGGCAAAAAATTAATGATTGTAGGAGAAGAAGCGCTTAAAACTCAAGCAGTAGAAAGAGGATATGAACTTGTAGGGGATAACCCAGACGTTGTATTACAATCGCTAAATCGTGATACAACTTATGCTGAATTAGAAGCTGCTACTTTAGCGATTCGTGCAGGTGCAAAATTTGTTGTAACAAATATCGACTCTAATCTTCCAAGTGAAAAAGGATTTATTCCAGGATCTGGATCTATTACAGCATTTTTAAAAATGTCTACACAACAAGAGCCAATTGTAATGGGAAAACCAAGTAGTATTATTATGGAATCAGCTTTGAACTATTTAAATCAACAATATCCAGAGCAACATTTTACTAAAGAAGATATTGCAATGGTGGGCGATAACTACCAAACAGATATTCAAGCTGGGATTCAGTATGGAATGGATACATTAATGGTGTTAACTGGATTTTCTACAAGAGAAGATTTAGAAGGAGTAGCACAACCTACGCATCTAGTCAATAATTTAAGTGAGTGGAAGGTATAACAATGTCTATAACTATTAAAAGATGGAGTTTTTCTATTGTATTAGCATTGTTCTTATTGAGTACAGCGATTACCTTTGTCATCTTTTTTGAACCACTATTTCGAGGAGTCATTCTATTATTTGGCTTAGAGCAGCATAGTGGAATTTCTACAGCAACATTAATGGAGAATTATCATGTCTTAATTTCTTATTTAACAAGACCATGGATTAAGGAATTAGTGATGCCAGATTTTCCGAGTTCTCCTCAAGGATTATTTCACTTTGAAGAAGTGAAACGATTATTCATGATTAATTTTGTTATTGCGGCTATTTCTACGATTGTTTCACTTGTTTTGATAAGAAGGTATAAAAAAGAAAGAAAATTATTCCTATTACTGACTCCATTAAAAGGAATATTATATGCTACACTGTTATTTGTCGTCTGTTTAATAAGTTTTTTTGATGTTATTTTTGTAAAATTCCATGAATTATTTTTCCATAATTCAGCATGGATTTTTGATCCACGTTTAGATCCCATTATTGAAGTATTGCCAGAAGAATTTTTTATGATTTGTTTTTTAATCGTATTTCTATGGCTAGTATTTGGAATTATGGGAATTAGGAGATGGATTCGAAAACAAGAACACATGTAAATATAAGTATAAAATTTCGTGATTATCTATCGTTTAGAGGTGCCTTTAAGCGATAGGTATTTTTTTAAACTTCTTTTACACTTTTGTCATACTAAAAAAAATTAAAACATGGTATGATAACGAGGAAGAGAATAGAAAACCGAGGAGAAAGTATGAAAATATCAGTAGTGATTCCTTTTTATAATGAGGAAAGAATGATTGAAAAAATGTACAGTGAATTAGTTCATGTACTAAATCAACAAACAACAGAAGAATTTGAAATTATTTTAATTGATGATGGAAGTAAAGATAAAACTTTTGAAAAAATAGTAGAAATTGCCAAAAATGATGAGAGAGTTCGCTATTTGAGTTTTAGCCGTAATTTTGGGAAAGAAGCAGGAACAATTGCCGGATTACAATATGCAACGGGTGAAGCAGTTATTTTGATGGATGGAGATTTACAACATCCACCTGCACTTGTTCCTCAAATGATTGAAGCTTACCGTGAAGGCTATGATGTCGTCAGTGGTCGTAGAACAAGAACCGGTGAAAGCCAATTTCGTACTTTTCTAGCGAATCGTTTTTATAAATTAGCGAACCGACTAATGGATACACGTTTAACAGATGGAATTTCTGAGTTTCGTTTATTTAGTCGAAAAGCAGTACGAGCGATTTTATCATTGAATGAATATAATCGTTTTTCAAAGGGACTTTTCTCATGGATTGGTTTCAAGGAAAAAGTAATTGAATATGAAAATCATGTACGTGAAATTGGAGAAACGAAATATTCCTTGAAATTTTCATGGAATTATGCCATTCAAGGGATTTTATCTTTTAATGATAAGCCATTACGTGCGTGTATTAATTTAGGGCTGGGGTGTTTATTACTATCTGTACTATATATTGTGTGGATGTTCATTAAATATCTTATTGATCCAACTTCTTTAGTAAGTGGTTATTTTACAACGATTTTTGCAGTTGTCTTACTAGGGGGAATTCAATTAATTTCAATTGGAGTATTAGGAGAATATATCGGGAAAATTTATTATGAAGTGAAAAAACGTCCTCACTATTTAGTGGATCAAACGAATTTTGAGGAGGAGAAAGATGAGTAAAAAGAAAGTTGTTTACTTAGCAAGCTTTTTCTTGCCAATTGGCATTATGCTTGTTTCGTGGATCATTAATGGATTTTTCCCATTTGGTGCAAAATCACTAATGGCAGTGGATTTTAATGCGCAATATATTGGTTTATATGCTTATTTGAAACATTTCTTTTTAAATGGCGATTGGAATAGCTTTTTCTATTCCTTTTCAAAATCCATTGGCGGAGGAATGCTTGGAATTTGGGGATTTAATTTAATTAGTCCATTTAATCTATTGTATTTCTTCTTTTCAGAACAAAATTTTCAATGGGCAGTGATGTTAACTATTGGTCTTCGCTATGGAGTAATGGGGCTTACTTGGACACATTTTTTTGTGAAGCGATATAATGGTTTAGAAAAAAATCCTGAATTTCTACCCATTTTTGGAAGTTTATATGCTCTGAATGGTTTTAATGTTAGTTATCAAATGAATCCAATCTTTTATGATGGGATGATTATGTTACCTCTTGTATTAATGGGGGTAGAAGAAGTGTTGGATAGAACAGGTGCTAAACGGTATGTTCTATTGTTAGCTTTAGCGTTATTACTGCATTTTTATATGGGATATATGATTTGTATTTTTGTAGTCATCTATGCATTGTTTTATTTATTGAAATCAAAAGATAGAACGTTTAAACAAGGATTTCTTCAATTTGTTCAACTAGGATTTTATTCGATTTTAGCTGTTGGATTAGTAGCATTTATTCTTGTTCCGATTTTGATGAGTTTAGTTTCAACTAAGGGTGGACTTGAAAGTAAACTATTATTTGAATGGAAATTACAAATTAATCCTTTAGATATGTTTTCTAAATTATTTTTAGGAGCATTTGATAATTCTTCATGGCCAGCAGGTCCAAATTTACCAAATATTTATGTGGGCTCACTAGGAATAATGGGGACGATTTATTATTTTATCAGTTCTACTATTCAATGGAGAGAGAAAGTAGCTTCATTTTTTGTTTTAGCTATTTTTATCCTATCTTGTGTGCATGAATTTACGAGTAAATTATGGCATATGGGACAAAATCCGGCAGGATTCTTCTATCGCTTCTCTTGGATTATGGCATTTTTCTTAGTTTATTTAGCGTATTTAGCCTTAAGAGAAGTCGAACAATTACATTGGAAACCGTCCATCGTTATTGCAGGAGGGACATTAGTACTGTTTGCGATCGTAGTAACGAGACAGTATTCCTTCTTAATTGTTCCACAAAAGATTGCGACAGTGGCATTAATTTTTGTGATGTTATCGATTTTAGTATGGCCTCAAATCAATAAAAGATGGGCATTTTTGGCAGCAGTCACAGCGATTGAATTAATGATGAATGCAACGATTGTCCAATCGAGAGTAGGATATACGGATGCATATAAATATCAAGACGCAGTCAAACAATTACAAACAGCAGTAGCACCTATTCGACCAAATGATAAGGAATTTTATCGTATTCAAGGAAGCTTCCATTTAAGTAAAAATGATCCCTTTATGGCAGACTATCCAGGGATGTCTGTATTTAGTTCCAATCTTGAAAATGCCACAAGAGATTTATTTGAACAATTAGGCAATACCGGCATTAATGCGACCACTTATTACTATGGAACACCATTAAGTGATGCCATTTTTAGTTTAAAATATTGGATGACGCCTAAACCGGTCTATACGAAGGATTATCCAGATACAAGTAAAATGTATGTGTTTGGAAAATATGCGACTCGTTTAGATATTACAGAAAATACCCCTGTAGTTTATGAAGAGGAGAGAACAGAAGTATTTCAAATTCCACAAACTCTTCCAATAGCATTTGGGGTGAATGAAAAATTAGCTTCATTAGAATTAAAAATGAATCAACCGATTCAAAACTATAATAAAATTACAGCAGCTCAATTAGGAGAAGACGTTAAATATTTGGAGATGTTAGCAGCAAATGATATTACAACAGATAATTTTCAAGCAACCGATCGAACAGAAACATATCGTAGAATTGATGCAACTAAACCAGCTAGTATCACGTATCATTTAACGCCACAAACAAATGAAGAATATTGGGTTACGTTACCAACACGTTTTTCAAGAACGGATACAAATCTTATTCGAATTTTTCTGAATGGAGAAGAATATCATTTCTTGAATAATTATCAAGCGACGCAATTCGTCAATATTGCTTCGCAATCAATGGATAAGCCAATTGAATTTAAAATCGAAGTGAATACGAACGAAGATTACTCCTTTAGTGGCGTTCGATTGGTTAAATCAAATCGTTCTGTTTCCAATCGTTTTATTCAGGAACGTCAAAGTCAAGCATTGAAGCTGACTCATTGGGATAATTCCCATATTCAAGGTAGCGTTACAATTACAGATGATAGTAGTGTGATGTTCACTTCGATTCCATACGATAAAGGGTGGATTGTAAAAGTCGATGGAAAAGTCGTTGAAACAAGAAAAATTTGGAATAGTTTACTAGGTTTTGCGATTACGAATGGAGAACACACCATTGAATTAAGTTTCATTCCAGAAGGATGGTTTGCAGGAGTTGGGATTTCTATCGTATCATTTATTGTATTCCTAGGTTTGATTTACAAGAAGTGGATATAATGTTTAGATAAGACTTTAATATATGTAGCAATGGACGCCAGCAGCTTCGCAAAGTTTCCAGTAAAAGAAGCCACAACAATTTGTGGCTTCTTTTACGTATGCTACTAATATATGTCTTTCTTAATTTTGTAATAATGTAAAAATAATATTAACTTATAATTCGTTTAAAATGCTCTCTACTTGATATCGGAGAATAGTTTTTAATTTACTTGGATCAGTACGATGAAGATTATTTAGATAAATTTCACGATGGACTTCTGAAACTCTTTTTAGATTATTTAATTTGCAAAATGATTCCATCTCATCAAATGTTTTTTGTTCATCATCAAATGGACCAGTATGAAGCATAGAAATAGATAATCCTTCTTTGAGAGGTGAAAAACGAATATCATTATAGAAAGGATTGGGTTTCTTAAGTGTTACTATTTCTAAAGCTTCTTTAAACATTTCTTTTGTAATAAAGTCTGGTTGAGCAATCATTATGGTATAAGATAGTTCGCTTTTAATAAGTTCTCCTTCATTTTCTTTTTTCCAAAGACCTTCTAGAGGATAAACTGTAAAATCATCAAACTCTGAATTTGAAGGCTTCTTTTTATAATTCATCTTAATGGTATACGCTAAGCTATATAATGCAGAAATTTTTTCTGAAAAAACTTCCTCATTAGGATTTCCTTTTCCATCTAGCATAATATAGTTTTGTTTTTCTACCGTTAAAAGAGTAGGTTTTGATTTTATTTGGTAAAGATCTTTTTGGTTCTTTCTCCATTCATATTTCATAAAGTAAAACTCCTTTCGCGGTATAGTATAACATTAAATTTATTAGAGGAAAATTTGAGACCAAGGCTCAAATTTTAGCCATGAGATTCGCTTTTGCGAAGCTGCTGGCGTCCTCTGCAAGTTACAAAATTTTTTTCTTTAATATTTACTTATAGGCGGTTAAAAATTCTTTGAGGTCGTTTAGGCTGATATCGCTGTTATTTGTTAAAGTCTTTTGTAATTGACCGTCTTTAAACACTAATATAGTAGGAATAGAATCAATATGATATTGTTCTGCAAACTTCGCTAATTCATCTGCCTTATTTTCCGTATCAATATAGTAAATGGTACTATTTGTCTCTTTAGCGGCTTGTTTTAATTTTGGAGCAAATTCCCTGCAATAAGGACAAGTTTCACGTCCAATATAAACAAAACGAAGCTGTCTCTTTAAATCCTTCATATCTTCTTGAATCCTTGAATTGTCTAGTTCTACAAAATGACGTGTTGCTTGCACATATTCAGTTGTTCGGTAAATCCAAGAGTTATTTTTAAAAATAAATAATGGTGGAGCGATTAAAAGAGCAACTAGGCAGAAACCTATAAAAGCTTTTGTTACTTTAGAAAACTTTTCACTTAGAGACGATTTAAAACATAAATAATAAATCCCTGTTGCTACGAAAAATTCATAGAGCATCCACAGAAATGAATATCCAGTAAAATAAGACAATAGTAAATTGAAAACAAGAAGGATTGAAAACAATTTATCATCTTTCGTCAAAGACTTAATCTTACACATTAAAACCAACTCCTTTATTATTTTATACGTTCATTATACTATAAAATTATTTTTTTGAAAGCGGTTTTAGTGTAAGGTTACAGAAAATTGTTTACTAACGATAAAAATATTAAAGAAAAAAATTTTGTACTAGCAGTAATAAAATCTGATACATCAGATTTTATTAAAGGAAAATTTGAGACCTTAGGCTCAAATTTTAGCCATGAGATTCGCTTTAGCGAAGCTGCTGGCGTCCTTTGCTACTACAAAATTTTTTTCTTTAATATTTTGTACTGGAAAACATGAAATCATACTTTTGTCCCATTGTCGTAGGATGAGAATATGCTATAATTTTCCTAAGAGAGTTGATAAAGGAGAAGTCTTATGAAGAAACATATTATTCAAGCTATTAAGCTATTTTTCTTTGTAGCAGTCAGTTCAAGAGTTTTTGTAAGAATGCATAGTTCTGCAGAAATGTTTCTATTTATTTTATTATGCTATGGAATATTTTTCTATGTGCTATTCCGCAAAGAAATGAATCCACCAAATTGGAAAACATACTTACATAAGGAAAAAGAATTACAAGGGCCATCAGAAAAACAACAAGAGATTTATGAGAAGGCAGGTCTAACAGAAAGCGATGTAGCCTTTTTTAGAGAAAAAATGAATCGAGCAAAAACACAAATTCAAAAAATCGAAGTTTATACAAAACAAAATAATAAACTAGAAGCGATTGCGAATCGTTATCAAATCGTGACCGTTTTAAAAGATTATTTCAAAGAAATTGTCCAACATCCGGAACGATTACATACCGTTGATAAGTTTTTAAATACGTATTTGCCAGGTTTAGAAGAAATGATGGGAAAATATATTGAAATCGAACAACATATTTCTAAAACACAGGAAACTTACCAAATGTTGGATCAAACAATGGACTTCATAGATGACTGTTGTTTACAGATTGAAGCTGACTATCAAAAATTCCAAGCACAAGATTTTAGTGATTTAAATTTAGAGAAGGAATATATTCAAAAGCAATCTCAAAAAGAAGAATTTGAAGATTTTTAGGGGGAAATATACATGACTGAAAAACAAACAACAGTAGAAGATTTAATTCAAAATCCATTTGGGGAACAAGTAAGCGTAACCCCATTATCAGAAGTGTCTCACGATTTCCCGGCAGCACAAACGGAAGCTAGTCCAAAAAAATTAATCGATACATTGGATGAAAAACATCAAGAACAAGCTCGTGCTTTGGCCAAACAAATTGATGAAACAAATTTACAAGCAATTATTAGTTATGGAGCTGCAGCTCAAAAACAATTAGGGGAATTTTCTCATCAAATGCTTTCTCATGTACAAGCAAAAGATACTGGAGAAATTGGAGATATTTTAAATGACCTAATGGAGCGTTTAAATGAAACAGACCCAAATGATTTAGTAGCTGAAAATCAAGGATTCTTCCAAAAATTCTTTGGAAAAATTAAGAAGAGTATTTACGAAATGCAAGCTAAATATCAAGAAGTTGGCTCACAAGTTGATAAAATTGCGATCCGTTTAGACCATGAAAAAAATGGCTTATTAAATGATAATTTATCTTTGGAACAATTATATCAACGCAATAAAGATTTCTTTGATGCTTTAAATATTTATATTGCTGCGGGAGAAATAAAATTAGCGGAATTACAAGAAATATTAATTCCTGAAGCTTTAGAAAAAGCACGTGTAACAGGAGACCAAATGGATGTACAAGTCGTGAATGACTTAGAACAATTTCTAGACCGCCTAGAAAAAAGAAATCATGACTTAAAATTAACGAGACAAATGACGATTCAACAAGCACCGCAAATTCGTTTAATTCAAAATACAAACCAAGCATTAGCTGAAAAAATTCAATCATCAATTACAACAACGATTCCATTATGGAAAAATCAAATTGCAATTGCAATGACATTATTACGTCAAAAAGATGCTGTAACAGCACAAAGACAAGTGTCTGAAACAACAAATCAATTAATTCAAAAAAATTCAGAAATGTTGAAAATTTCTACCATTGAAACTGCTCGTGAAAATGAACGAGGCATTATTGATTTAGAAACATTACAAAAAACTCAAAAAGATTTAATTGAAACATTAGAAGAAACATTGAAGATTCA
>CAUQAL010000052.1:0-10367 GCA_963515985.1 uncultured Granulicatella sp. | reverse complement strand
ATTAAAGATGGTAAAGACGGAAAAGATGGAGTTTCACCAACTGTAACAGTTAAAAATAATAATGATGGAACTCACGTTGTTACAATCACAAATCCGGATGGAAGTAAAACAGAAATGGTAATCAAAGACGGAAAAGATGGTAAATCACCAAAAGTTTCTGTTGAAGATAATGGAGATGGATCTCATACAATCACAATTATCAATTCTGACGGCACTGTAACAAAAACAGTTGTTAAAGATGGTAAAGACGGACGTGACGGTAAAGATGGTAAATGTGGTTGCCAAGACAAACCAGTAACACCATCAAATGATAAACCAGTACCTCCAGTAGCTGATAAGCCAGAGGGACCTAAATTTGCAATGCCAGAACCACCAGTTCATGAATTACCAGAATATACAGGCGGGGTAACACCACTTGATCCTCCGGTTTATGAAAAACCAGAATTTAATAGTGGAGTACCAGGAATTCCTGAAGTAAATGAAGGTAATAATGCTGATGTACCAGGAATGCCAACACCTCCAGTACATGAAGTACCAGAGATGAACATTCCAACTCCAAGCGATAACGGTAATATTCCTCCAGTTAATGAAGTACCTAGAGAAGGTAAAGTACCACCAACAAATGGTACAACACCTCCTCCAGCAGAAGTTTCTCGTGAAAAAGAAGTTCCAACAGAAAATACTACACCTGTAGTTCCTGAAAGAACTCCTGTACCAGAAACAGATACTACAAATCCAAATAGTTACTTACCAGAAACTGGAACTCAATCAGATTATATCTATATTGTTTTAGCTAGCGGAATCTTAATGTCACTATATGTGGGAAAAAGACAAGAAGACTAAATTAAATAAAAAATCTCGTCAGTTATTCTGGCGAGATTTTTTGTTTTCATTTCATATACATTTCATAAACGCTCCCTATAATAAGTTACAGATAAGAAATGAGAGAGGGGAGTTATTCCTTTGATAAAAAATGCAGCACTTTATATTTTTAGAAAGAGAAAGAAAAGTTTGATATTAATCACTATCTTTAGTGTTATTTTAGCTTGTATATTTGCTTGTATGAGATTATTATCCACGACTTCAACAGTACAACAACAATTAAAACAAACGACAACTTCTTCGTTTGAATTTAGAAAAAAAGATGGAACAAGTTTTTCAATTAAACAAGTGGAAGAGATAAAAAAAGTTGCAGATAATGAGCCTTTAGAAAAACATTATCAAACAATTGCTAAATTAGAGAATCACTCAGTGGTAACTGGGGAAGAAAAAATTCAGCGAGATGATATTGATGAAGAAATGAAAAATGTTGTTTCGCTCAATTCTAGTAGCCAAGTAAATCGAGAAAAACTATTCTCAAGCGGAGTTTTCTCATTGTTAAAGGGAAAAATGATAGAAGCAACGGATGTTCATAAAATCATGATTCATGAAGAATTAGCTTCTAAAAATCAATTAAATCTTGGAGATACGATAACCCTTGATGTCATCCAACAAGAAACTGGTGAGAAGAAAAAAGTAAACTATGAAATTGTTGGAATTTTTTCTGGGAAAAAGCAAGAAATTTATACAGGATTAACTTCTGATTTTAGTGAAAATACAGTATTTACGGATTATCAATCCATTCATCAACTCTTCTCTAGTGAATTAGGGGAAGTAGTGACAGGGTTAAATATCTTTGCTTCGTCAAGTGAAGAATTACTAAAAATGAAACAAGCAATAGAAGCTTTACCATTCAATTGGGAAGAGTTTGTAATTGAGAATCAAAAGCAAGATTTCGATGATATATTAGAAAGTATTACCGGCCTTCAAAGTATGGTTCAATGGATGACAGTTGGAATTTTAATCGCTGGTGCGGTAGTTCTATCCTTAATGTTAATGTTAAGTGTCCGAGAAAGAATTTATGAAATAGGTATTTTATTATCGATTGGAATTCATAAAGCTTGGATTATTGGAAAATTCTTTGTTGAATTATTCTTATTAACGATTCCAGCTGTTTTTGTTTCGTTTGCATTAGGACCTATGTTGGTTCATCAATTAATGAATGGATTTATATCGATGGATTCGGAACAATCTCCTTTAGGAAACTTTATTTCAAAAGGAGCACAACAGGGAGTAATAACCGTATTTAGTCAAAGTTATGCATTATTAGCAATAGTGATTGTATTCTCACTTGCTGTAACATTAGGAATCTTTTTAATGAAAAAACCAAAAGAAATATTATCAAAAATGAGTTAGGAGAATGAACATGAGTGTATTATCAATGAATAAAGTAAGTTATCAATATAAGGAAGCACGTCAATCTGTGTTATCACAAATTGATCAAGAATTTGAAGCCGGTAAATTTTACGCAATTATTGGGAAATCGGGTTCTGGGAAATCCACATTATTATCTTTATTAGCAGCATTAGATAATCCAACAAGTGGAAAGATTTTATTTGAAGGAGAAGATATTCAAGAAAAAGGAGATAGTTATCATCGTAAACATCATATTTCCTTAGTATTCCAAAATTATAATTTAATTGATTATTTAACGCCTTTAGAAAATATTCGTTTAGTCAATCCTACAGCTACAAAAGAAATTTTATTACAATTAGGATTAGAAGAAAGTCATGTGAATCGTAATGTTTTAAAATTATCAGGAGGACAACAACAAAGGGTAGCGATTGCTCGTGCGTTGGTTTCAGAGGCTCCAATTATTTTAGCGGATGAACCAACAGGAAATTTAGATGAACATACAGCTGGAGAAATTATTGATGTGCTTAAAGCATTAGCGAAAGAAAGACAAAAATGTGTCATTGTTGTAACACATAGTAAAGAGGTAGCAAATGCTGCAGATACGATATTAGAATTGCGTGAAACAAAACTTCACGAAGTGAAATAAGTAAAGGGAGATAGAATAGGATGAAAAATGCATTTGCTTATATATCAAGAAAAATCTTTAAATCATTCGTATTATTTGCCGTTGTACTATCCATGGCGACATTAAGTATGATTGGATTGTCCATGAAAGACGCAACGAATCAAGCTTCAAAAGAAGTATTTAAAAATATTACAAATAGTTTTTCAATGGAAATTAATCGTCGTGTGAATCAAGGAACACCTCGTGGTGGAGGAAACATTAAAGGAGAAGATATTAAAAAAATCTCTGAATCTCCAGATATCGAAGGAACTGTTAAACGAATTAATAGTGTAGCTGATCTAGCAGATTACGATATTATTGAAACAAAAGAAACTCAAGGCGTGTTAACACCTGATCGTATTAAGAAATTTAAACGTGCGGTTATGTTAACAGGGGTTAATGATTCAGCGAAAGAAAATAAATTTGTTTCTGGAGCCTATCAATTGGTAGAAGGAAGTCCATTAGTAGAAAGCGATAAAAATAAAATTTTAATGCATAAAGATTTAGCTGAAAAAAATCACTTAAAAGTAGGCGATAAAATTACATTAAAATCAAATATTTATGATGCTGATAATGAAAAAGGTGCTAATGAAACGGTAGAAGTTGAAATTAAAGGTCTGTTTGATGGTCATAATAAAACGAGAGTTACAGCAGCACAAGAATTATATGAAAATACTTTAGTAACTGATCTTCATACAGCTGCTAAAGTATATGGAAATACAGAAGATACAGCAGTGTATCAAGATGCAACATTCTTTGTAAAAGGAAATAAAAATCTTGATACGGTCATTAAAGATTTAGGGAAATTAGCGATTAATTGGAAATCTTATAATTTAGTAAAAAGTTCTTCTAACTTCCCAGCCTTACAACAATCAATTTCTGGGATGTATTCAATCGCAAATAAATTATTTATTGGATCTATTGCATTTGCAGGAATTACAGTAGCATTATTACTATTCTTATGGATGAATGCTCGCCAAAGAGAAATTGGGGTTCTATTATCGATAGGTTTATCGAAAATGGAAATATTTGGACAATTTGTATGGGAGTTATTGTTCATTAGTTTACCAGCATTTATCGGTGCAACAGGAGTTGCTATTTTGACAGGAAAAACAGTTGGAAATCAATTACTTGCAAGTGTTACTTCAAGTATTGCAAAACAAATGGGCAAACAAGCAGCCTCAACGGGTTTAGGTGGTGGAGCTGAAGTCGATGGCTTTAATAAGACATTAACTTCTTTAGAAATGGTGATTCAACCAACAAATGTACTATATGTAGTTGGATTTATGATTGTGGTATTAGGCATCGCATTAACGATTGCCAGTGTGAAAACATTTAGTAAAAATCCTAAAGAATTATTATTGGATGTTGAATAAGGAAGCAAAAATACTTAGAGAATAAGTAGTACATCTAGGAAAATAACTGTCATTAAAAATGAAATAGATAAATAAAAGGAGCAGACAAAGAATTAAAAAGGATTCCAAGTCTGCTCATTTTTTATGAAATGACAAGGACAGAAATAAGAAAATCATTTATAATAAGAACGAGAGGGGATGAATCTGTGAGAATTTTAATGGTCGAAGATGAAGCACCGATTCGTGAAGGAGTCTGTGATTATTTAAGTGAATGTAATTATGAGATGATTGCTGCAAGTGATGGACAAGAAGCGATAGAATTATTTGATTCAAATGAAGTTCATTTAGTACTATTGGATATTCAGTTGCCAAAAAAGAATGGATTAGAAGTTCTAGAATATATCCGAAGAAAAAGTTCAATCCCTGCATTAATGCTAACCGCTTTTAGCGATGAAGAATACCAATTAAAAGCTTTTAGTCAATTAGCAGATGGCTATATTGAAAAGCCTTTTTCCTTACCTGTTTTAAAAGCAAGAATCGATGCTTTAATGAAACGGTATTATCCGGATACAGAAGTGTTTACTTATCAAAATACTAGTGTGAATTTCTCTAGTTATACAGCAACTCTTTTGGGTGAAAAAGTAGATATGAATGCTAAAGAAATTGAAATTTTAAAATGTTTAGTCGATCATGAAGGTCAAGCATTAAGTAGGCAACAAATTATTGATCAAGTTTGGAAAGAAACAGACGAAATTCCTTTTGATCGAGTGATTGATGTCTATATGAAGGAATTACGTAAAAAATTAGCATTGGATTGTATTATTACAATTCGTAATGTGGGATATAAATTGGAGAGACTATGAAATCATTAAAAATATTTCCAAAAATTTTAGCGACGACTTTTTTTATTTTAAGTATGTTAGTCATCGGCATTCATATTTCGATTTATTTTATTTTTCCTAAGACTTATCTTGAAACGAAACAACAGGAACTAAGTATAAAAGCAGACCAAATTTCGTCCAATTTAAACTTAAAAGAAGAAAGTCAAATTATGGATTTTGTGAACCTGTATTCGAAAGGAAATGATATTACTTTGATGGCAGGAGCTGAAGCAGGCTCTAATGAATTTGAAATTAGTCAAGGGATACCAGCTGATTTTTCAAGTTATACTAATTCTTTAGTCATTGAAGAGCGACAAATTCAAACAAAAACTGGAGAAAATTTAAACTTACAATTTATTACAACGACTGATTTACAAAAAGAAGCTATTTCATTAAGTTGGAAATTTTTACCATATACTTTGTTAGTATCCTTCGTGATGTCACTGATGATAGCTTGGATTTATGCGAGAATGATAACGAAACAAGTTCAACAGATGAAAAAGACAATGAGAAGAATGAAGGAATTGGATCGTCATGCTTTGTTAGAAGTTCAGTCGACCGATGAGATTGGTGAATTAAAATCACAAATTAATCAATTGTATATTAATTTATTACAAGTGATTGATGATGTAGAAGAAAAGAATGAAACGATTCTTCAATTAGAAAAAATCAAATACGAATTTTTCCGTGGACGTTCTCATGATTTAAAAACACCTTTAGCAAGTTTAAAAATTATTTTAGAAAATATGAAATATCAAGTTGGAAAATATAAAAATCGTGATTATTATATTGATGAATGTATTCAAATTGTCGATGGACTGACCGTTAAAGTAGTTGAATTATTAAGAGAATCTAAGGAAGCTCTAGGAGAAAAAGCAAAATGGATTTCCCTCGAAGAAGAAATTCAAAAAGTTACTCAAGATCATCATTGGATTGCAATGAAGAGAAATTTAACGATTCATAGTCACATTGTTTCAAAGCAATTATTAATCGGTCAAGAAGCTTTTAAAATGGTACTCTCCAATATTTTTAGTAATGCGTATCAATATGCTAAAAAAGGTTCTATCATTCGAATCGTTTCGGATGAAAATTGCCTCGTAATTCAAAATGAGGTGAATGATGCGATAGAAGAAATGAACGATTTATTAGAAGAAAACAAAAAGAAAACAGGAATTGGTTTATTAGTTGTTCAAAATTTATTAGAACATTATGGATTTAGTTATCAGTTAGAACAGAGCGAAAAACAAGTAACGGTTATAATAGAATTTCCAAAAAATATTGAGTGAAAGTTGAAGTACATTTCCAACTTTAAGGAAATGTACTTCTTTTTTATGAGAATAGTTGCGTTTCCCTAAAAGAGTTAGTAAACTAATTTTATGAGAAAAGTAGGTGAGAGAATGAAAACAAGCTATGCAGTCGTAGATTTAGAAACAACGGGTCCTAAATTTGAAGAAGGTGGAAGAATTTTTCAATTTGGCTGTACGATTATTGAGCAGGGAAAAATAATTACTCAAGTAGATTTGTATATTAATCCTGAAACAACGATTCCTTATGAGATTCAACAATTAACAGGAGTCGACAAGAAAGAAGTGAAGCAAGCACCGTATTTTGATGAAATTGCCTCAACTATTTTTCA
Source organism: uncultured Granulicatella sp. (assembly GCA_963515985.1). Taxonomy (GTDB): domain Bacteria; phylum Bacillota; class Bacilli; order Lactobacillales; family Aerococcaceae; genus Granulicatella. Next base: position 3,596 of record CAUQAL010000052.1, on the reverse strand, counting down.
ATTATTAGAAGGAAAAACATTTGTAGCACATAATATTAGTTTTGATTATTCCTACTTAGTAGAAAGTTTTAGAGAATTAGCAGGAATCGAATGGAGTGCACCCTGTGTGGATACAGTTCAATTAGCGCAAATTTGTTATCCGACGATTGAGAGTTATCGTCTGCAAGATTTAACGCAATTATTAGAAATTCCACATCAACAAATTCATTCAGCAGGAAGCGATGCGTATGCAACTGCTCAATTATTTTTGAACTGTTTAGAGGAATTAGAACAATTGCCTGCCCCTACTTTACATCAAATGTCATTATTTGCGGATAGTTTAATGGCTGAAACAGGGAAAGTCATTCATGACTGTTATCAAAACGGTTCAGTATCTCAAAAAGAAAAAGAATTTATTTTTATAGAGGGATTTGCTTTAAATCCTATTGTTGAAAAAGATGAAGATAATGAACAGACACAAAAATGGAATGCATTGGAACTATATCATCAATTAGTGGAGAAAAAGGTGATTAAATATCAACCCTTACAAGTTCAATTAATTGAATTTATGTTAGAAAGATTGAATTTTGGTCATTCTATTAATTGGGTAGAAGCGGAACCAGGACTTGGAAAAACGTTGGCGTATTTACTAGTCTCTTTACAAGTACAGTCACAAAATCATCCAATATGGATTGCCACTTCGACGATTTTACTACAACAGCAATTAGTAGAGCAGGAAATCAAACCGTTGGAAGAAGTGTTAGAAATTTCACTTCCAATTGCAACTGTCAAAGGTCAAGAGCATTATCTTTCATTGTCAGGGCTAGCTGAAGTTTTAGAAAAATACGAACAATATCAAAATCAGAAAAGTGCTTTAACAGTCATTGCTTTATTAAAATGGCTAGCACATACAACTTCAGGAGATTTATCCGAATGTAATTCTTTATTTTACCATCGTGAAATATGGGAGAAAATAACTAGAAAAGAAAGACAATTCTCTAAAATGGATTTCTATCGTAGAGCGATACGACATGCAAGAAATTCTAAGATGGTAATTACAAATCAAGCATTTTTAGTACAATATTTAAAACAAGCTCCTCAAAGAGACCATTTTGATAAACCAATTGTGATCATGGATGAAGTACAACAATTGGAGCATGTTTTAGAAAGTCAAGAACAAAAATTATTGGAATTTGATGCATTATGGCAACTACAAATGGAGTGGAACGAATATCATTTAGAAAGTTATTTAGAAATGTCGAGTGCTCAAGAACATCAATCCAGACAAATTAATCGTCGATTACTTGAGATTTGTGACTTATATGAAGAATGGATGCAAATGATTCGAAAAGAAAGTTATCCTACTTCAGTGATATTGCTATCTGCAGAAGAATGGGAGAAGAGTATCCATCATCAAACATTAGCAGCTGTAAAATCAGCTTGTATTGAGCTATTAAAACGAACATTTGATTTTAAAGGCAATGATGAACTAGTTCAAAAAACTCATGCTTGTTTACAAAAAGTTGTACAAGAAATGGTTCTCTTATTAAAACAAGAAGAGGGATATGTAGCCGTTTCTTATGTGCTGAAAAAAGGGCAATATAGTTTACAGCTAGAAAGTATGAAATCTGCTTTAAAAATGTGGAGAGAAATATATGGATATATCCATCAATTTATAGGTATTTCTGCAACTATTCCAATCTTCACGCCACTATTTCATTCAATTGTAAAACAAGAAGAAGGATTATTTTTACCAAAAACGTATCAAAATTTTGAACACAATGTATTTATACCGACAGATTTACCGACTCCTTCCATCATTGTGACACCTGAAAGAGTAGAATTATTAGCCAGACAATTACTAGATATTTATCAAAGAAAACAAGGAAGATGTCTAGTATTGGTTCATTCCATTGAAATGCTAGAGGAATTAGAGCAAGTGTTATTAGAACATCCAGATATTCCGTTATTAGTCCAACGAACGAATCAGTCGAGCAGAAAGGTTCAGCGAAAATTTCAACAACAAGAATCTGTCTTATTATTAGGTGTGTATAGTTTTTGGGAAGGTTTTGATAGTGGAGAGGTATCCATTGATCAACTAATTATTCCAAAATTACCTTTTCCAAATCCAACACAATTACAGCAAAGAGTCATTGCTGAGGAAATGAAATTACAAAATCGTCATTATTTCCAAGATTATGCTTTAGAAAAAATGTTACAACAATTTTATCAAGGATTAGGAAGAATGAATCGTCCGCATCAAGAAAAAGCAGAAATATGGATTTTAGATACACGTTCTATCAATTCTCCTTATGCAAATCGCGTGATGCAATGTATTCCAAATCGAGCAAAGCTTTATTCTCAAACTTTTAGAAAATTAATACAAAAAACAATGAAAGAATAGAAGAATCAAAAAACGGCAGTCGAAAGGACTGTCGTTTTTATCGTTCCTGTAAAGTTCATTAAAAAGTTAAAAACAAAACAATATTATAGTTTAATTTGTGATAAATAAGAGTATAATAGAAAATAATCAGTGAATTTTATTTCAGATTGATTAGAAGCAAGATCCTATAAACCAACAAGGAGAATGATGATGAAAGTTCTATTTATTGCTGCAGAAGCATCCCCTTTTGTAAAGATTGGCGGTTTAGGAGATGTAATTGGTTCACTTCCTAAAGCATTACAAGCAGAAGGAGTAGAAGCTAGAGTAGTCTTACCTTTATATTCTAGTATTAACCGAGAGAAATTTCCTTTAGTATATAAAAAACATATCTTTGTGCAATTAGGTTGGAGACAAGCCTATTGTGGTATTTTTGAATGCAATATTGATGGAATTACTTATTACTTTATTGATAATGAACAATATTTTAATCGTTCATCTGTATATGGACAAGATGATGATGGGGAGCGTTTTGCATTCTTTTCAAAAGCGGCTTTAGAAATTTTACCGCATATTGATTATCAACCTCAGATTATAAATGCGAACGATTGGCATACTGCACTATCGATTATTTATTTGGATGATTTTAAATCAAGAAGAATGGAATTTTATCAAGAGATGCAAACAGTTCTATCCATTCATAATATTGAATTTCAAGGGAAATTTAATCCGTATGAAATGGGCTATTTATTTGGACTAGATAATAAATATTTTGATGCTTTAATTTATACTGGAGATTTAAATCTGTTAAAAGGAGCGATTCAATTAGCGAATCGTGTGAATACGGTTAGTCAAACGTATGCAAAAGAAATTTTAGATCCATATTTTTCATATGGTTTAGATAAAATTTTGCAAGTAGAACAAGGAAAATTAGTAGGAATTGTCAATGGATTAGATACAGATACGTTTAATCCAGAAACGGATCCACATCTTGAAGTCAATTATTCATTAGCAACTATTTCTAAAAAAGTTGAAAACAAATTAGCCTTTCAACGACAAATGGCTTTAGAAGAAAATTCGGATAAAATGATGGTTGGTATGGTTACAAGATTAACCCATCAAAAAGGAATTGATTTAGTATTAGAAGTAGCAGATGCCCTATTAGACTTAGGAATTCAATTGGTGATTTTAGGAACGGGTGATGCTCATTATGAATCAGCCTTACGCTCATTAGAAT
>CAUQAL010000051.1:0-10494 GCA_963515985.1 uncultured Granulicatella sp. | reverse complement strand
GGTTTTCCTCCATTAATGACTAATTTTCTCATTGATTCAAATCCTCTCATAACATCTTCTATTCCATTATACCATGGCTTTACAAAAAGGCATACTTAAAACTTTCTCGAAAATTGTCACCCTTTTATCTATGTTAAGTTGACAATCTCTTCTAATCTTTATACAATTTGAATCAAATAAAGGGGGATTTTTTATGAAAACGAAAGAGGCTGTTTTACTCTATCTTCAAGAACATACTGGTGAACCAATTTCTGGAGAAATAATGGCACTAGCTTTAAATAAATCTCGAACTTCAATCTGGAAAGCTATCCAATCTCTAAAAAAAGAAGGCTACTCTATTGAATCTTCTACAAATAAAGGATATACATTATCTCAAAACAATGATGTTTTATCTGAACAACAAATCAACCAAGAACTGATTCAACAGCATCATCCAATTGATTGGAACATTCAAACTATGGAAAGTACGACTTCAACAAATGATTTAGCAAAAATTTACGCAAATCATAACTCCACTACTCCTGCTATCTTTATAAGTGAAGAACAAACCGCTGGTAGAGGTCGTTTAGGAAGAACATTCGTTTCCCCATCTAAAACAGGTTTATACATTAGCCTTTGTTTATTCCCTACAATAGCATTGGAAGACTTATCTCTCATTACTTGTGCAACAGCTGTAGCTTGTATAGAAACGTTAGAACAATTAACCGGTAAATCTCTAAATATCAAATGGGTAAATGATTTATTTTATCAAGATAAAAAAGTTGGAGGAATTTTGACGGAAGTCATTAGTGATTTTGAGTCTCAACAAGTTCAATCACTCATTGTTGGAATGGGAATCAATTTAATTGACTCACCTCAATCATTCCCTAAAGAATTACACTCTATTGTAGGTAGCGTTTTTTCTTCTAAAACAGAATATGATAATTCTTCTTTCAATCGTAACCATTTTATTGTTCAATTTTTAGAAAAATGGACATTTTATTATCAAAATCTTTCTAAGAGAGACTTTATCGAGTCTTATAAAGAACATTCAAATGTAATTGGTAAATTTGTGAATGTATTTGAAGGAAACCAAACATATTCTGCATACGCAAAAGACATTGATGAAAATGGTCATTTAATTATCGAAAAAGAGGATAACACTTTACACTCATTATCATATGGTGAGGTTAGTATTCGTACAAAATAATAAATTAATTAATTTATAGGTTTGTCAATAGTTATAGACCGCAAGCAGCCACCTTCGGTGTCTCATTGCTTAAATTCGAGCCTTGGTCTCGAATTTGCCTTATAAAAGCAAGAAAAAATAGAAATGACTTTTCTCTATAGCATTGGTAATATCAGCCAAAATGGCTGATATTACAGGAAAAAGCGAGACCCTAGGCTCGCTTTTTAGCAATGAGACTCGCTTTTGCGAGGCTGCTTGCGTCCTTTGCTATTTGAGAAAAGTCATTTCTATTTTTAAGCTACTTCAGATAAGTCCTATTTTTTCGCACTCTCATAAGTTTCCGTCCAAGTAAAATGGACTTTCGCAGTAGCAAAAATGGAAGAAGCCAAGCTTGGCTTCTTCCATAAGGAAACTTTGAGACCCTAGGCTCAAAGTTTAGCAATGAGACTCGCACAAGCGAGGCTGCTTGCGTCCTTTGCTACCAAAGATAAGTCCTATTTTAACTCATCTGTCAATTCGTATAATTGATCCACTAATTTTCCTACATAAGCAATGGCTTCTTTTAGTGGTTGTTCTGTTGAAACATCACATCCAGCATGACGGGCTAAGTCTTTCGCAGAAAGGCTACCACCTAATGCTAAGGTATCTTTCCAAACTTGAGCTTGAGAAGGATCTTCCTCAATCTTATTCGCAATTGCTGTACCAATTGTTAAACCAGCAGAATAAGTATATGGATATAATCCCATATAATAGTGAGGTTGACGCATCCAAGTTAATTCAGCTCCCTCATTCACTACAAGACTATCCCCGAAGAACTCTTCCATCACTTCACGTTTTACTTTAGATAATACATCTGCATTTAACATTTCATTATTATCTACCATTTTATAAATACGATCTTGGAATACTGCTTCTAAATAGTGAGTTACCATATTATGGAAATAAGTACGACTAATCATATTACTAATAACCCAACGTTTGAAACGAGCATCTGTACTATTTTTCAATAAATAATTTGATACAATCACTTCATTACAAGTTGATGGAGCTTCTACAAAGTATAATGAACATTCATTATTAAACATCGTTAACTCTTCTCCAACACGTTTAAAGTGGTAAGCATGTCCTAATTCATGGGCTAATACGAATACTTCATTCATTTTTCCAGTCCATGATAATAAAATATAACTAGCTACTTTTGGAACAGTCGCACAGAAACCACCTGTACTCTTTCCAATATTTTGTGGGAAGTCAGTCCAACGTTTGTCGTAACTTTCATCAATCATATCTTTATAATCTTCCCCTAAAATCCCAAGAGCTTTCTTCAAATAGTCTCTTGATTCTTCAATAGACATATCCACTTCAAAATCAGGATCTAAATTGATTTTACAATCTGCAAATTGCATATCCGCAACATTATGTTCTCTTGCTAATAAACGAATATAACGTTGAATATGTGGTGCTAAATCTGTCATTAATGTACGAATTTGACGATCGTATAGTTCACGATCCCCATCTTGTTTATCTAACAAGTAGTCAATGACACTATCATATCCACGCATTGTTGCAAGCATTTTTTCTTTTTTAATGGTTGAAATATATTCATTCGCAACTGTATTTTTATAGCGATTTAATGTTTTATAGAAACTTTTCGCTGCATTACGACGAACTTCTGTATGATTGTCCATTTCATGCAAGTTTTCATATAAAACAAAACTATTTTCATAAGTTTTTCCATCAGCTTCAAATGAATCAAATTCCATATCTTCATGTTTTGTTACTTCATATAATTGATAGAAACTTGGTAAACTTGACATATTAGATAAAACTTGTTCTGCATCTTTTGATAAAGTATGAGCTTTAACACGAATAATTTTTTCAATAAAGTAAGCTAAATCTGGACGTTTTTCTGCCACAAATTGTCGTAATAAACTTTCGTCTAATCCTACAATTTCAGTATCGTAGAAACTCATATTCAAAGCCCATGCACTAGCTAATTGTTCAAATAAAGTAGCATTTTCAACTACTGTATCATTGAAACGGTCTACAGTCATTGGTAATTCTGCATAATGAGATAAACGGTAAAATGTTTCATATAAAGCTTCGTATTCTGCAGTAGCTGCAGTTAACACTTCTAAATCTGCCAATTTATCCTCATATTTTTCTTTAAAGCTCTTTAATTGAGCTTCTGTTTCTTTTAATGTTGTACGATACGCTTCATCACTTGGATATAATAAACTCATATCCCAAGTAATTGATTGATCGACTTCACTACGTTTTACTAATTTTACTTCACTCATGTGTATCCCTCCATGCATTCTTTTGTATTGCTATTATAGCATATTATTTTTCATTCTCTAGTGTATTCGTCATGAAACTATCTTTCATTAATCCATTCATCACTTCTGTAATCAATTCTGTATGAATGGCTTGCGTACAATCCTTTTTATTCCACCCTTGAACCACTAAATTAGATAAGACTAATTCATTAATATGATATGAAACTGTAGCAGATGTAATCCCTAATTGTTCCGCAATTTTTTTCACACTCTTTGTACCTTTGGCGATTTCGCAAAAAATTTGATACCTTGTTTTATCTCCTAAATTCTTAAAAACATTAATCCGTTCTTGTTGTTTATCCAATCTTGTTTGGATGACACGTTGAATGACTTCTAATGATTTTGCCCCTAATATTAAAATTTCAGAATCTTGAAAATAGAAGTCAGATAATAATAAGGTTGGAATGACTGAAATTTCATCCGATGCCCAATCAATTTCTTCAATCACTTTCGTTCCTGAAAATGCTTCTGCTAAAATCGTTGGGTGTTCTTGAATAGTTGTTTCAAATTCCTGATAAGATTTCTCTAAAATTGGTAAATATTCCGCATACACTTTCTCAAATATCGGCTTCAATGTTTGATGCAGAGAAATAAAATCTTCAACAAACTTTTTAGGCTGCGACATAATCGTAAAGTAATTCCAACGTACAGTATCATCAATCGGCAGATTTTTTAAGAAATCTAGAAAAGCAAATTGATTCCCTAATAATTCTACAACTTTATCTTCGACACTTGCTTCTTCTTCATCTTGCTTCACAATAGTTGTCATTAATTGTTGCTTAATTTGACCTTCATCCATCGAATGTAAAACTTTAGCATACTCATCAAAAGAATGATAACGGAGCACATTTTTTACATTAACGAAAAACATTCGTAAAGCATCATCCTTATAGAAATAGAGAATTTTATCTTTATAAGGTTCCAAAGGAACACTCATCTGTCTCATTTCTTCTACAATAACTTCTAATTGCTCTTCCAAAGATGAAGATGGACGTTCTTCTTCTCTTTCCTTTTTCAACATTAAAATTGGATACAGCAGTTGATTGACAAACTCCATCTGCTCTTGTTTAAATTGCATTTTCTCCCTCCTGACTAGAATCTTGATACATACGATTCGCTACTATTAAGAATACCACTAATCCTACAATAGAGACAGCTAAACACACTGTTGAATTAAAATAATCTAAAATAATTCCAAAAACTAATTGACCAATTGGAACAGAAATCGTAGCTAACATTCCCATTGTTGTTCCAATTCTGCCTAAAAATTGTTCTGGAATAATTTTTGCAGAAATCGTAGATAATTGAATATTAATATACGTTGCTAAAACAGAAACAAGGATAAATCCAACAAGAATACCAGCTAACGACATCCATTGATTCATTGAAAAAATATCACGAGCCATCGTTCCACACATGACCACAAATAATCCAACAACAAATCCCCCAGTATATTTCAATAGTAAGTGAACGGGTTCTTTACTATCTTTAATTAAACGATAAGCAATGATTGGAGAAATCATACTCACTACTGCAACAAATGATTGAAACATACTAAATTCTGTATTCGAAAAATCTAATGTCACTCTGATAAAGTAAGTAATCACAATACCAAAAATAGGAGACATTAAAAAATTAATAAATAATGCAAGTAATACAATAATAATAAGATTTGGAATCTCAAACGCAATTTTAATTCCCTCTTTGAAATCTGTCCAAAAACTATTCACAACAGATTGCTCATCATCCATTTGTTTTTGAACTTTACGCTCAGGAATTTTCATAAATGCATAACCAATCATTGTCAAAAATAAAATACTTCCTGAAATGAATAAAGAACCTGTAATAGAAAAAGTCGAATAAATAAATGCAGCTACAAATGGCGTAATAATATTCACAATTCCATTATCCACTTGCATCCAAGTATTGGCTAAAGCTAATTGACTTTCTTCAACAATTGCTGGCATAACACTCATCATTGGACCCGATTGAAAAACTTCTACTAATTCTAAAATAATGACCAAAACATAAATAGCCACTAAAGATAAATTACTTGCTACATAAGTCCCCATTCCAAATATCACTAACGTAATCACCGTCATTAATGTTGTATACACTAATCCTTTTTGTCGATCCACTCGGTCTCCCCAAACTCCTGCAATTGGTGAAAAAAGTAAACGTGGAAAAATAATAATCGATAAAATACTCGCAAAGGCCGTTGCAGATCCCGTCTTATCTAACACATAGAGTGACAAAGCGTATTGAATGATATTACTCGCTGCTCCCGCAAATGTACTACTAAACCATAACTTTCTAAAATTCGCATTATTTAATATGATATCCATAAAATTTAAACCTCACTTTCTTAATAAATTAGATAAATATCTAACTTTATTAGAAGTTTACTGCTATAAACAAAAAATGTCAACAGAAATTAGATAAATTTCTAATTTCTGTTGACATCCAAATTCATTACATTTCTGGATTCCATTTACCTGTTGCATCTACATAGTAACTTCCAATCCATGTATCACGGGCTAATTCACCATTTTTTCCTAAATAGTAGGAATCTTTCCAATATTCACGAGCGTATTTTCCATTTCCATGTAAGTAAAACCAATTTTGATAATTCGAATCATAGACCCATTCTCCACTAGCCATATAACCGCCAGTTTCTAAATAGTAGTCGCCTTTCCACGTATTTTCAAGGTATTCTCCATTTTCATCTAAATAGAACCAACCAGAATAATTCGCATCAAAAATCCACTGAGAAATTACCTTTTCTCCATTTTTATAATAACTACGATCCGACCAACCATTTAAAACAGTTGTTGTTTCTTTGGACTGATTAATTGTTTTAGTAGATTCTTTTGTTATAGCTGTATGATTTGAATTTGTTTCTCTTTTAGAAGAAGATTTAGCAACTTTACCACCAGTTTCAATATTTACAGATGTTGATCCGTTTTTTCCTAGGTAAGCTTCTGATAAATTAGTATCAAATCCATTACCTTTTAACCATTCCGTATTAGTAAATGCTTGAGCCGTAATGACTCCTTTACCATCTTTTTGGAAAGCTACTAAAGCTGTATGAGTAAAATCTGGACGAATTAAATTCCAATAATGTCCTGTTTGTTCCCCTATTTCTAAGGGTTGGTTATTTACTTTTGATTTAACATAAGCAGCTTTTTCACCATAGAAATACTCAATTCCTTCTAGAACTCCAGAACGATTCCAAGCTAAGTTTTCACCATAACTACGGACATTATCTTTTACAATACTAAATGGATCACTTTCTCCATTCGGACGACTATGTGCTAATAATACTGAAGCTTCTACGGAACGAATTTCTGCAATTTTTTCTAAAGCAGTTGACCATTTAATGGGTACATAACGATCTACTAATCCTTCCTCATAAGCTTCTTTACGAATTTCATTAATTCGATTAATAATCGCTTCTTTACTATCAGAAACATATTTTCCACTTACAGCTGTTTCTTCAGCAAATGCTGTTGTATTCTGACTATATGTACCAACTGTAAAAAGTGTTAAAGCTGCAAGACAGCCAACACATAGTTTTTTAAATTTCATAGTTTTCCCCCTATTCAAACTTTGCAATTAGTATACACGTATTTTATGTCAACTATAGAGTAGTTATGTAACAGTTTAATGTCATTTTATTACTATTACTTTTCTAACAAATTTTTATTGTCCAATTTTTTTCCACAACTGTCCTGTCCATTCTTGGACTTTTGACCATAATTGTTTACCAGTTTCCTCTGCTTTTTGAATTAACTCATCTACGTTTAATGATGCATCTTTTTTCTCAGTAGTTACAGCAGGAGCCACACCAAATGGTGTATTTTTTGGATAGGTACTTAATAATCCATACATTTCTAATTGGAATAAAGGTCCCACTCCATGTGTACTTGATACAGCAAGAGAATATTTTGCAGAATCATCATACCCCATCCAAGTCGCAACAACCATATCCGGCGTATATCCAATCATCCACTGATCTCTAGCACCATCTTCTCCATTTACGGTTTCTGTTGTCCCTGTCTTTCCTGCAATCGTATAACCTGCTGGCGAAGCATTCGCTCCACCACCACCGGGTGCATACACCGTTAATAGCATACTTGTCATTTTATCAGCAACTGTTTCACTCGTCACTTTATTTGTTTGAGGAGTTGTATTATCAACAATCACTGCACCCGTAGCATCTACAATTTTTGTCACAAATCTACCTTTTGCACGGACCCCTTTATTGGCAAAAGTTGTATAAGCAGATGCCATTTCCATTGGAGAAACTCCTTTTGTTAATCCCCCTAATGCAATTCCTAAATATTCGTCCTCTGGAACTGTTGAAATTCCAAACTGATGAACTTTTTCAATTCCTTTTTTCAAGCCTAATTGATCCAGTAACCAAACTGCAGGAGCATTCCAACTCAAACTTAATGCTTCAGTCATTGTTACAGTTCCCTTATTTTGGTGATTCCAGTTTTCAGGAGTATATTTTTCTGGACCATATGAACGCTTTTCATCTACCAAAGTAGAATTAGGTTCATACCCTTCTTCTAAGGCTAAAGTATAGACCGCTAAAGGTTTAAACGTTGAACCAGGTTGAACTTTCATTTGAGTGGCACGGTTAAATCCTCTAAAAGTATGCTTCCCTGCTCCATCAATTCTCCCCCCAACGACAGCTAATACATTCCCCGTTTGTGGTTCCATTGCAATAGAAGCAGCTTGAGCTTTTGTTCCATCATCATAAGCAGGATATAAATGCGAATTTCCAAATGTTTCTTCCATATCTGCTTGTAATTTTTGATTTAAACCAGTATAAATGCGATACCCTTTATTAAATAAATCCTCTTCTTTGATTCCATAATTTTGAGTAATTTCATTAATCACTGCATCAAAATAATAAGGATAACGATATCTTGAATTGGCTACATAACTATCTACAAGAACAATATCTGATTCTGATGCAATATTAGCATCTTGCTCACTAATCTTTCCATTTGTCACCATTAATTGTAATACCGTAGCTCGTCTTTTAACGGTAGCATCATAATTATCAATAGGATTATAATAACTTGGTGCTTTTAAAGAACCTGCAAGTATTGCTGATTCACTAATGGATAAATCTGCAGCACTTTTCCCAAAATAACGTTGAGCAGCGTTTTCAATCCCATAAGCACCATTACCAAAATATGCATTATTTAAATACATCTCTAAAATTTGATCTTTTGTATAATGCTTTTCAATTTCAAAACTTAAAAATAATTCTTTTGCTTTTCTTAAAAATGTTTGATCTAATGTTAAAAAGGTATTTTTTGCTAATTGCTGTGTTAGCGTACTACCCCCACCAACAATATTTCCACGATGAAGAATTAATCCAGCAAAAGCACGAATAATCCCAATCGGATCAAACCCTTTATGATCATAAAATCGTTTATCCTCTGTAGAGATAACTGCATCATTCATCGAAGTAGAAATATTATCTATTGATACATATTCTGCTTTCGAGATATTTAAAGCACCTGCTTCTTTTGAATCCTCATCATAAATAACGGTTTCTTGAATCATACCTGCTCTTAAACCACTAACATCAGCAGTCTTTGCCCCATATACTAAATAGGCTAAAAAGAAGGCTATGAAAGTTAGAAAAATTGTGCAAAATAGTTTTGTTACATGAAATTTTTTCCAAAATTTTCTAATTCTTTTTAGCCAAGGATGATTCCATATTTTTTTATACCATTTATCTTTTGAACCAATTTCGTTCTCTATTTTATCAAGACGAGAAGGAATTTTTTGCGGTTCTAAAGGTTGATTATCATTCATAAAATTCTCTCATTTCTTTAATTTCAATATAATATTATCGTATCATGAATAAATTTACCTGACAAATAATAGAACAAGATTTTACCATTTATTAAAGAACAAAAAGACTTCTTAAAAGCAGTATGCGTACTTCGTACTAGGAAATTTTGAGACCTAGGATCAAAATTTAGCAATGAGACTCGCTTTTACCGTTCCTTACTTATTCAGAGAAGTCTAACTCTTATACGCCCCCTCATAAATTTTCGTTAAAACAGAATAGACTTCTTATAGTAGCAAGCGTACAAGTAGCCTCTTTTGGCTACTTGTACTAGGAAAATTTGAGACCCTAGGCTCAAATTTTAGGCATGAGATTCGCTCTTGCGAGGCTGCTGCCGTCCTTTGCTACTATGAAAGAAGTCTAATTCGTACTCGTTACAGGGGAATAATAGTATCTGTTTCTTCGGTTGGATCCTGCGTCGAAACAATCTCAATCATCAACCCATGTGGCAAACAAATACTCGTTTGCCCCACTCTAGAAATCCAACCCGTCTTAACAGCAATTTGATCAGGACTATTATCTTCCTTATCCCTAATTCTAGTCCCATCTACTTCAATAATATTATATTGATCATCACTAGGGAAATAAATAAATTCCTCTCTCGGAGTATCTTCTTTCAATTCAAAACGTTGCACTTCTTCACCATTAATCGTAACAACAGCATAAATCTTAGCTTCTTCAGTTGATGTCGTCATCTGTTGTACTGCAAAAATTGCATTTGGTAAAAATGATAAAATAAACAAGGCAATTACAATAATAATGTCATAAGGCTTCACTAAATCTTGATACTTCTTAAATTTCTCTCTCATAAATCCTCCATTAAAATTATTAGCCCTTCTATTTTACAAAAAAATACAAATTTACACAACCAAAAAAGTAAAACAAAAAAGACTTCTCATAGTAGATTAAGCATGAAACCGAAGGTTTGCTGGCGTCCTTTACTACTATATAGAGAAGTCTATTTCGTTTCGTACTCTCATATTACATCCATTAAAACAGAAAAGACTTCTCATAGTAGTAAGCGTACAAGTAGCCTCTTTTGGCTACTTGTACTAGGAAACTTTGAGACCCTAGGCTCAAAGTTTAGGCATGAAACCGAAGGTTTGCTG
>CAUQAL010000050.1:0-10574 GCA_963515985.1 uncultured Granulicatella sp. | reverse complement strand
AGGTAGAAATTCCAGGAGAAGATGGAACAACAATCACAGTAACAATTGGTGACAACGGTTCAGGAGAGGTACCAAATGATAAGCTTCCTAAGAAAGATATCCCAGGAAAAGGTATAGTAACAGAACCGAATAAGAAACCATCTAAACCAGTTGATGTAACAACGCCAGCGCGTAAGACACCAACAAGCGAATTAGAACAAAATCCGAAGACTAACGATGTGACAGAAACATCGAAAGATAATCAAACACCAGCTCAAGAAACACCAGTACAACAAACTCAAGATACAAACCAAAATATCTTGCCAAATACTGGTACTGCAGATGGACTAGGTATCTTCTCTGCAGCAGCAGCTTCAATTCTTTCAGGCTTAGGATTAGTAGTTTTTGGAAAGAAAGAAGATGAAGAATCAGAAAATAATTAAGTAGATTGATTAAAGTAAGTCTACTAATGAATTTCTAACTTCAAAATTAAGGATAGAAAATAGTATCTCCGCTATTTTCTATCCTTCTTCTTTTTTAGTGTTCGAAAACGCTTTATCATTTGCTGTAACCATAATATCGAAATGTGTTTGTAAGCGTCCAATAACGGGCGTTTGTTATCCGAGGAACAAATTCTATCAAAGGATAGTTTAAACTGTTGTCTGGAATTATCTACAGAAAGAATTCATAGAGAATTTGGATTAGTAGATTGAGTGACAACTAGTGAAGTTTACACAAAAATCTTGACACAGCCTTATTTAAAAATAGAAATTTTTTAAACTAAAAAAATATTTTTCGCCTTTTTTTGCGTATCTATAGAGTGAAGTGTTATTTCTAGTGAATAGTCGCTGGAAGAGGCTTCAAAAAATGATGGAGGGGCGAAATAATATGAAAGAACGAATTGAAGGAGCAAGACCTATGATGGATTTAATGGCAAAGAAGATTTTTAGTAATACATCAGTTACTGCGCAGTTTATAAGAGACATATTTGATTTGCCAGTTGAAAGCGTAAAAATATTAGAAAGTACACAAATTCATGAATTTTATTTGGATGAATTCCCTTATTCAACGCATATTGATGTGTTGGCAGAGCTAGATGACCACACACAAATTATTATTGAAATTCAAGTAGCTTTACAAATTGACTTTATTAAGCGTTTGTGTTTATATTTATGTGAACAGATTTCTAAAAATATGAATATGCATAAAATAGATGGCACGCAAACCTATCATCTCGCAAAGGAAATGATACCAGTATACGCCATTGCGATTACACAAGAACGATATTTTGAAGATGATCGTATGTATCATTCATTTAGCTTAAGAGATGATGAATCCTACGAAGAATTAAAAGTATATTTTAAAGGAATTAAAGAAAAGCGTAACTTAATGCGTATGGCATTTTTAGAATTAGATAAATACGATCCAACTAAAATAAAACATTATAGAAAAGTTCGATGGATTGAGTTCTTTGGAAATAAACCTTATACACAAAATCCTGAGACGATATTAGAAATAGCAGATATGATTATGAATCGAATGAACTGGACAAAGGAGGAACAAGTAATGTTTGATGACCGAACAAGGAAGCTAGATGGCTACTATGCACATTTAGAGTATGTGGCAGAAGAAAAAGAATTAGCAAGAATGGAAGGGATAGAAAAAGGGATAGAAAAAGGGATAGAAAAAGGTAGAATAGAAGGCAGAGCAGAAGGTGCTATCACAACTATTGTCGCATTAATAAAAGACGGAATCCTTACAATCGAAAGTGGAGCTAAGCGATTAAACATGTCAGAATCAGAATTGACTTCGTATATGCAGTAAAAATAAAAAGTTGTTGCACTTTATCAGCTGATGAGGAGTAACAGCCTAAATCAATAGAAGTGAAAACGAGTTCTCCGATTATTTCGGAGAGCTCGTTTTTGATACGATTGGTGATTAGACATTTAAAAAATGTGGACAAGTATTGATTCAGTTTATGACGAGTTATTAGTCATTTTCAATGCTACAGAAACATTAAACTCAATAAAAAATCTGCAGAAAGGATTGATATAGCAATAAGATGTAGAAATACCAATATCGAAATAGTGAGTGATAGTAGGGAGAGTTATTTTTTTGAAACAGGGATAAAAAAGGGAATTCTTATAGTATTTCTAATATAGAAATTGGAAAAATTGTCGAAGATTTATCTTTAGCATATAATACCGTATCTCCAGCTGTAAATAGATTTGAAAAACTGGGAATTCTTCATTTAGTAAAGAAAAAGAAAATGAACAAGATATTTAGCTATAAAGAGTATATTGATATATTAAAAATGGAATAGAAGTTTTAATATAGTAAATATTTATAAAGAAAGAGAAGTATTTACTAACTACAGTAGGAGCTTTTCTTTGTATAAAGTTTTAAATGGAAATATAAGTAGCTTTACAAATTGACTTTATCAAATGTATGTATTTATATTTATGTGAAATATGAGTATATATAAATTATGTCACACAGATCTATCATCTCTCAAAAGAATTAAAAGAATATTTTAAAGCAAGTAAATAAAAGCGTAACTTAATGCATATGGCATTTTTAGAAAATCCAACTAAAATAAGACAATATAAAAAAGTTCGATGGATTGGGGATATATCGAAAATCGTCTGTATTTTTTTTGAAGTGATGGACTATGATATTTCTGATGTGTGCAATTGACAGAATACTGAAATTATAAATATTGACGATGAATCAAATAAAATGACACTTGAAAAGCAAAAGAAGTGTACGCTAAAGATTTGCAAATACGATAAGTTGCACCTAGAATCTATCTAGGTGTTCTTTTCAAGACTCATAAGTAGGACAAGTAAATGTTATATGATAAAATTAAAGAAAATAGTAGTAAAAGGAGTTAGAAAAATGAAAAATATTACAGCAGCAGAATTTCAAAAAGTAAACCAAACAGAGGAAGTAGTTTTAATTGATGTTCGTGAAAAAGATGAGTATCAAGCTGGACATATTCCAGGAGCAGACAATTTTCCATTAAGTGAATTAGGCACAACTTATACAAATTTAGATAAAAATCAATCTTATTATGTTGTTTGTCAAGCAGGTGGACGTTCAGGTAGAGCGTGTGAATTTTTGGAAGCGCAAGGGTTTGATGTTATTAATGTTACGGGTGGAATGAATGAGTGGCAAGGGGAAGTTGCTAAGTAAGAAGTTTTTCTATGTAGTAGTTGACTCTCAGGTTTTCGATTTTCGATTGAATTTTGAATTTAAGTTCATTGGAAAATATGATAAAATGAAATAGAATTTGCGAACTAGGAGGAGTATTGTGCCGGGATTATTTATTACGATGGAAGGCCCCGATGGAGCAGGAAAAACAACTGTGATTGAAAAGCTTATTCCATTATTAGAAAAACGAACAAATGTGACCATTACTTCTACTCGAGAACCTGGAGGAAGTCGAATTGCAGAAGATATTCGACAAATTATTTTAGATGTTCAAAATGTAGAAATGGATGTTCGAACAGAGGCAATTTTATATGCAGCTGCGAGAAGACAACATTTAACGGATCGAATTTTACCGAATTTAGAAAAAGGTGGTATTGTATTTTGCGACCGATTTGTAGACAGTTCATTAGTTTACCAAGGAGTAGCTCGTGGAATCGGTATTGAAGAAGTGTATCAATTAAATCAATTTGCAACGGCTGGAAAAACTCCAGATGTGACATTATATTTAGATGTTCCAGCTGAAATTGGATTAGAAAGAATTCATTTAGCAAAAGGGAATCGTCAATTTGACCGATTAGATCAAGAAGGATTACAATTCCATAAAATGGTTCGACAAGGATATTTAGATATTATTCCAACAGATTCTGAACGTTTTATTCAAATTGATGCAACTAAAACAGTGGATGAAGTTGTGCAAGAATGTTTAACAGCTTTAGTAGACCGTTATCCAGAATATTTTACGAATGGAGAGAGATAATATGAAATTAATTATTGCAATAGTACAAGATAAAGATAGTCATTTATTAAGCGATGAGTTTGCAAATGCAAATATTCGTGCCACTCGATTATCTACAACAGGTGGATTTTTACGAGCAGGAAACACAACATTCTTAGTAGGGATTGAAGAAGAACGTGTGGAAGAAGTCTTATCGATTATTCGTGAAAATTGTGAATCAAGAGAACAATTAACAACTCCGCCCGTTCATTTAGATACAACATTAGAAGCAGGAATGTCAATGCCCGTTCCAATTCGTGTAGGTGGTGCAACAGTATTTGTTGTTCCAGTAGATGCTTTTTATCGTTTCTAGTATGAAGATGTTGAAGCAATCTTTTATTCATGCAGTTCAAAAGAATCGCTTAGCTCATGCGTATTTATTTGAAGGAATGCAAGGAGTTGGAAAAAGAGAGCTAGCCCTATTTCTTGCCAAATTAGTATTTTGCCAAGAACGAGCTGAGGATGAAGAACCTTGCCTAAAGTGTGATTATTGCCGAAGAATTGATGAGGGGAATTTCCCTGATGTTATGGAGATTACTCCTGACGGGCAATCGTTAAAAGTGGATCAAATACGAGAATTAAAGCAGCAATTATCGAAAACAGCAATGGAAGGACATATGAAAGTCTGTATCATCCATGATGTGGATACATTAACAACGGGTGGTGCTAATAGCTTGTTAAAATTTTTAGAAGAACCAGAATCTTCGATATTATTTTTATTATTAACAAGCCGACTCAGCAAAGTATTACCAACAATTCAATCTCGTTGTCAAATTGTTCATTTTGCAACGCCTGTTATGGAAACATTGACGACTCAATTAGAAGCCAAAGGAGTTATTCCTTCGGTTTCTCGCTTATTAGTAACATTGACAAGTGATTTGGATGAGGCATTAGAATTAGCTGGTAGTGAATCATTCCAACAATTGCGTCAAGATAGTTGGCAATGGTATACACGAGTATTCCAAAATCGTTCAATGGCATTTGTAACGATTCAGTCTCAAATGATGCCGTTATTGACTTCAAAAGCAGAAGGACAACGATTTTTAGAATTGTTATCTATCTATGTGAGAGATTCTCTTTATATGGCAATCGGTGCTAAAGAGCAATTGATTCAAAAAGATAAAGCTGCCACCTTGCAAACAATTGCGAATCAGTTATCTGTCCAAAAATGGATTGAATTACATGAGAAGACGAGTAAAGTGTTAGAAAAAGTTCAAGCAAATGTAGGAATACAAGCTACCATGGAACAATGGGTATTAATGATTCCTTAGTAAGAAAGGAGAGATGGTATGACGAATCGTCAATTATATGACCGAGTAGAACAATTAAAAAGACAAGTTCATCAACAATTAGAATTGTTAGAAGAAATTAGTCAAGAATTACAAGTGGTCATTGAAGAAAATCATAATTTAACGATGGAAAATCTTCACTTAAAAGAACGATTAGATACCATCGATGAATCTGTTCCAACAGATCAATCAAATGAGCAGGTGGAACAAAAGAAAAAACGCAGTCAGTCATTAATTAATTTAGAAAATATTTATGACCAAGGATTCCATATTTGTAATTTTTATTACGGAAAACGTCGTGATAACGATGAAAACTGCATGTTTTGTACCGAAATTTTATTTAGTGAAAAGCAATAAGAATAAGAGCATACAAACCATTTTCTAATAGTAGCAAGGTCGCCAGCAGCCAGCTTTCCCTGTCATATAAGCCAAACAGGCTTATATGACTACTGCTACAGAGAAAATGGTTTGTATGCTCTTATTTATTCGATAATATCTTTATAAACATGATATTTGATAGATACGTAAAAGATGTAGCATACTAGCAACTGATGCATTTTCACCGTAGCAAAAGTAATATAAGCCGGTGCGGCTTATATTACAGGGAAACTTTGAGACACAGGCTCAAAGTTTAGCCATGAGACTCGCAAAGCGAGGCTGCTGGCGACCTTGCTACAAATAGAAGATGCATCAGTTGCTAGTATTCTTTTTGATTAAAGAAAGCAACATCTTAATAAAAAGAAGCAATATATTATGCATACTTCATCTTTCTATCAAAAATACAATCGTTTATAATAAACATACGTAAGAAATGGGAGTGAAAGATATGAAACAAAAACCAAATGTTATTTTATTAATGGTGGATCAAATGAGGGCAGATGCACTATCTTTTAATGATCCAAACCATTTTGCTATAACACCAACTTTAGATATGATGGCTTCTTTAGGATATAATTTCGAACAAGCCTATTCTCCTGTTCCGAGTTGTGTACCAGCACGTGCAGCCCTATTAACCGGAATGGATCAATCTTCTACAGGTCGTGTAGGATATGAAGACGAAGTTCCTTGGAATTATACGAATACATTACCTCAAACATTTAGAGATTGGGGATACCAAACAGAATGTATTGGGAAAATGCACGTTTACCCTTCAAGAAAAAGAATGGGATTTGACCATGTCGTATTACACGATGGGTATTTACATGTCGATCGAAAATATGAGAAAGCTTATGGACAAAACTTTGAAGCTTCTAGTGATTATTTAGAATTTTTGAAAAAAGAATTAGGCCACGATATCGATATGATTGATGATGGTGTCAATTGTAATTCGTGGGATGTTCGTCCTTGGGAATTGCCAGAAAAATATCATCCAACAAACTGGGTAGTTAGCGAATCTATTCAATTTTTAAAACGTCGAGATCCTTCTGTGCCATTTTTCTTAAAAATGTCATTTGAAAAACCTCATGCACCTTTAAATCCTCCAAAATATTTTTATGATTTATATATGAATGCATTGCCAGATGAAACAGATTTGCATATTGGAAACTGGGAACGATTAGAAGAAAAAATACCAGACTTATATGCTCATCGTGGAAAATTAAAACCAGACGCTCAAAAAAGAATGTTAGCAGCTTATTATGGCTTAGTTTCTCATATTGATAATCAAATTAGCCGTTTCTTAACAGCGTTGGAAGAGTTTGATTTAGATAAAAATACCATTATTTGGTTTGTATCCGATCATGGGGATCAATTAGGAGAACATTATTTATTTAGAAAAGCCTATCCTTATCAAGGAAGTATTAAAGTTCCATCATTTATTTATGATCCAGGGAATATCATTGCAGCCAGTCATAAAACAATTAAGCAATTAGTAAAATTACAAGATATTTTCCCTTCATTAGTTGATTTAGCGCTTGGAGAACATGTAGAAGTGGATGGAAAGAGTGTGAAGCAATTATTGTTTGGGCATTATGAAGGGTGGAGACAAGATTTCCATGGGGAACATAGTAAGGGAGTCGATTCTTGTCAATTTGTCTTAACTCAAGATTGGAAGTTCATTTGGTATCCTGTAAAAGATGAATACCAATTATTCCATATGCCAACAGATCCAAATGAAATGAAAAACCTAATATCAGAAGAAAGTTATGCTCCAGTTATTGAAGAGTTAACAGCGAAATTAGTGCAATATTTACAAAATCGTCCGGAAGGATTTGTAAAAGATGGACAATTACATCAAGTGCCAGTAGAAGCGATTCGTGCGACTCTTTATAAGGAGGAAGCATAATGGAATTTGTTCAAATACCTGCAGGGAAATTCTTAATGGGAGATTCTACTCATCAAGGATTTGCAGAAGATTATGAAGGCCCAGCTGTGGAAAAAGAAGTTCATGCATTTGAAATGGCAAAAACTCCGGTGACAAATGCAGAATTTTTAGAATTTGTACAAGCCACTGGTTATCAAACTTTAGCGGAGAAATTAGGAGATTCCTATGTATTTCATTTATTGTTGCCTGAGGAAAAAAGGGAGAATTATCCTCATGTAACAGGCTCTCCTTGGTGGAAAGTCGTACCAAATGCTTATTGGGCACAGCCATTTGGAGAAGGGTCTAGTATAGAGGGAATTGAAGATCATCCAGTTGTTCATATTGCATTAGAAGATGCCATTGCATATTGTCAATGGGCTAATTTGCAATTGCCAACTGAAGTGCAATGGGAATATGCTGCTAGAGCAATGAGTACAAGTACATATCCTTGGGGAGAGGATTTAGTACCTGAATCAGGTTATCGTGCGAATACATGGCAAGGAGATTTTCCAAATGTCAATGATGCATTAGACGGATTTGTTGGAACAGCTCCTGTGTATTCTTTTGAACCGAATGATTTTGGATTATATCAAATGATTGGAAATGTTTGGGAATGGTGTAGTCATCCAAGAGGAATTGTTTTATCTTTAGTAGAAGAGAGGATTTCTATTGATTTGATACAACCTAGTGGAGAATTTGCCATTCGTGGGGGATCATTTTTATGTCATTGTTCTTATTGTAATCGATATCGAGTAGCTGCTAGAAATGGCGCCTTTGTAACGTCTACAACAAGTCATATGGGATTTCGTTGTGTCCGTTTTGAGGAGGAATCATATGTACGTAGCAATCTATAGTATCATCGTCTGGATTGCGACCTTTATTGGCGCAATAACGGGATTAGGTGGAGGAATTATTATTAAACCTGCTTTTGATTTTGTTGGGTTAGATCAAGCAGCGATGATTAGTGTGTATTCGACAATTGCAGTATTTTCCATGTGTATTGTTTCGCTCTATAAAAGATGGGATGATGTAAAAAATAGTCAGCGGAAAATTGCATTGGGTCTTTCGATAGGTTCGATTGTAGGTGGATTATCTGGGGAACAGATTTTCCAGATGGCTTTACAATATTGGGGAAATCGATTGGTGAGTTTATCTCAGTCGATTTTATTAGTCATCATTCTTGTGGGGATTATTGTGTTTGCCTTTTTTCAAGAAAAAATTGCGACTCACGCCTTAAACCAATTGTTGGGGATTATGGTTTTAGGGTGGAGTGTAGGTTTAGTATCTGTTTTCCTTGGAATTGGGGGAGGGCCTTTGAATATTGTGCTGTTATTATATTTCTTTTCAATGAAATCAAAAGAAGCAGCATTTTATTCGATTCAAATGATTTTCTTCGCGCAGATTATGAAAATGGGTTCCATTGTGACGCATTTGCATCAGATTGAGTGGAATGGGTTATTAGTGATTTTGATTATTGTTTTTGCATTTTTAGGTGGATATTTTGGAACAAAAATTCAAAAGAAATTAACCCACCAACAAGTACTAACCTGTTATCATTTACTGATGATATTATTATTATTTATTAATTTGTATAATGTATATCAGCGGTTATGAAAAACTACAGAAAAAGCTTTTTTAGTTGCAAGGTCGCCAGCAGCCAGCTAACGCTGTCTCATGGCTAAATTTCGAGCCTTGGTCTCGAAATTTCCCTGTAATATTATCCGATATATATCGGTTAATATTACTTTTGCTACTAAAAAAAGTCTATTCTAGTTTTTTGAATTAAATACACAACGTTGAAAAAGTACTAGAGGTTACAGAATAAAAAAATCTATAATGATAGATACGGATTTGGACAATCAACAAAAATCTAATTTTTTGGGTGAAAGATGAATAAGAAAAATAGACAAGCCTTTTTTTGCCGCTAAAGTCATATAATCCAATATATATATTGGATTATGTGACAGGTAAAACTCCAAGACGGTTTCACCGTCTTACTCATGACAGAAACAAAATTTGGTACTATACTTACCTTAGAGAACAATACTAATCCGTTCGAATTATTGGGGAATTGTCGTTCCTGTAGGTAAAACTGGATGAACAGAGGTCATGAGAAAACTCGATTATGCTTAGAGCATGAAAATAAAATTACATTTTACCTTCTGTTCCATTGTTCTTAAACAATTAGAATAGGAGGTTTTATTATGCAAGTAATGCACCCAGTATGTTGTGGAATTGATGTACATCAAAAATCCATTGTTTGTTGTATTTTAGATGGTCCTCTTACTTCAAACGAACCTAAAAAATATCAAACAACCTTTGGTACCACAACTAAAGAATTAAAAGCAGCTCTTGATTGGCTACTTGAACATCAAGTTACGCACGTTTTCTTCGAAAGTACAGGACAATATTGGATCCCTCTTTTCAATATCTTCTCAGATTCTGACTTAGAATTAGTCCTTGCGAATCCTCAACATATTAAAAATGTCCCAGGTCGTAAGACAGACGTCAAAGATGCTGAGTGGATTGCACAACTTGGTAGGTGTGGTTTAATTAACCAATCTTATATCCCTTCTCAAGAAGTGCTTCAATTACGTTATTTAACTCGTTATCGTCTCTCAGTAAAACAGCGTTTAACTCAAATAAAAAATCATATCCATGTTATTTTACAAAGAGCTAATATTAAAATAACAAGCTACTTATCAGATATTTTCTGCAAAACAGGACAAGCATTGTTAACTTTATTTATTGATGGTGAAGTTATTAATGAAGACAATGTTGAAAGTTGCATACATGGTAGAATAAAAGCATCTACTAGACAATTAATTGAAGCTATGGAAGGTAAACTATCTACAGTGGACCGTTTTCTAATTAAAGAATGTATGGAAGAATATCAACTTCAGAAAAAGATATCAGATGAACTCAATAAAGCAATAAATGAATATATTTTAGAACATTTTTCTGAAGAATATCAACTTCTTCTAACAATTCCTGGTATTAGTGATAATTGTTGTGC
>CAUQAL010000049.1:0-10931 GCA_963515985.1 uncultured Granulicatella sp. | reverse complement strand
ACCAAATTTTGTTTCTGTCATGAGTAAGACGGTGAAACCGTCTTGAAGTTTTCCTAACAAAAGTTGCCACTTTGGCAACTTTTGTGCTTACTACTATGAAAGGTCTTTTCTATTTTGATTGATAAATATGAGAGAGTATAATGTGAGTAGTTACTTGTAGTAAAAGTCGTAAAGGACGGTGATAACTTTTAGGCTTACTACTATAAGAGTCTTTTCTGTTTGGATGGATAAATATGAGAGAGCGCTTGGTAATTGACCTTTCTATATAGCAGTAAAGGACGCCAGTAGCCAGCGTTACTGTCTCATACTGCTATGGAAAGTTTTTTTCAAAGCAAAATAAAAAACTCTTCGTTTTAATAACAAAGAGTTTATGATATTACTATTAAAAAATACGATTACGATAGAGGCTTACTACTTTTCCTAAAATGGTTACATTTGGTAAGATAATCGGATCGAGTTGATCGTTTTCAGGTTCTAGACGAATATGGTCTGATTCTCTGTAAAATCTCTTACAAGTAGCGGTATCTTCTTCAGTCATTGCAATGACGATTTCACCATTTGAAGCAGTAGATTGTTTTCGTACGATGACAGAATCGCCATCAAAAATTCCTGCGTTAATCATACTGTCTCCTTTAATGGTTAGCATGAATAAATCTTCTGCATCTTGTTGCAAGTCTGGTGGAATAGGGAAGAATCCATTTGCCTCTTCAATTGCTAAAATAGGAGCACCTGCAGTAACGGTTCCCAACATAGGGATAGCAGTAGCTGTAGCGCCAATTGTTTTTAGTCCAAATTGTGTTAATTCAATCGCTCTAGGTTTACTAGGATCTCGTTGAATATATCCATTTTTTTCTAAACGAGAAAGGTGTCCATGTACAGTCGATGTTGAAGAAAGTCCAACAGCATTACAAATTTCTCGAACAGTTGGTGGATAACCATGTTCTTTAACTTCTTCATATATAAAACGTAAAACATCGATTTGTTTTGAATCTTTTCCATTTGACATTGTATCACCTTCTCTATTTCTTTTACGTAATCATAGCACAAATTGATTACTAAATCAAACAAATGTTCGTATGATAGAATGTTTTCTTTTTATACAAATAATGGTATGATAAAAAGGTAGAAATAGAAATGAAGAAAGGAAGTCTAATATGCTAGATCCCAAGAAAATTGAAAGAATTAATGAATTAGCTCGTAAGAAAAAAACAGTTGGATTAACACCTGTAGAGCAAGAAGAACAATTGTTATTACGTCAAGAATATTTAGAAGTGTTCCGTGGAGGAATGAGAAATCATATTGAAGGATTAAAAATTGTCGATGAAGACGGTAATGATGTAACTCCTGAAAAATTGAAACAAATTCAAAAAGAAAAAGGATTACATAATCGTAACGAAGAATAGTTTATTCATCAAAATAGGAAATAAATAAAATCATCATTTGAATAGGAGTGTTAATATGTTTGATAAAGTAGATCAGTTGGCAGTGGATACGATTCGTACAATGAGTGTAGATGCCATTCAAGCAGCAAATTCAGGACATCCAGGATTACCAATTGGTGCTGCACCAATGGCTTATGTATTATGGTCAAAATATTTAAAAGTAAATCCAAAACAATCAAAATGGGTCGATCGTGATCGTTTTGTATTATCAGGAGGACATGGTTCAGCACTTTTATATTCATTATTACATCTTTCAGGTTATCAAGTATCGATTGAGGATGTTAAGAATTTTCGTCAATTTAATAGTAAAACTCCAGGGCATCCGGAATTTAGACATACTGATGGGGTAGAAGCAACAACTGGACCTTTAGGTCAAGGGTTCGCAAATGGTGTGGGGATGGCAATGGCTGAAGCACATCTAGCTGCAACTTATAATCGTCCAGGATTTCCAATTGTTGATCACCATACTTATGTCATGTGTGGGGATGGAGATTTAATGGAAGGTATTTCTTATGAAGCAACTTCATTAGCAGGTACTTTAAAATTAAATAAATTAATCGTATTATACGATTCAAACGATATTACATTAGATGGTGAATTATCAAAATCATTCAATGAAAGTGTAAAAGATCGATTTATTGCGCAAGGTTGGAATTATATTCGTGTTGAAGATGGAAATGATTTAGATGAAATTGCAGAAGCCATTGAAGAAGCACAAGGTGAAACTGAAAAACCAACTTTAATTGAAGTGAAAACAATTATTGGCTATGGTGCTCCAAACCAAGGAACAAGTAAAATTCATGGAACTCCTTTAGGAGAAGAAGGCATTAAAATCATGAAGCAAAATTATAGTTGGGAATATGCTAAATTTGAAGTTCCAGAAGAAGTAGCTCATCGTTTTGATAAATTATTAGTGCAAACAGGTGAACACGATTATCAAGAATGGCAAGAGTTGTTTGAAGCTTATAGAAAAGAATATCCAGAATTAGCCAAACAATTCGAAGAAGCTTTTTCTGGGAAACTTGAAGTGGATTGGAAAGAGATTTTACCAAAATATGAATTCAACAGTCCTGCAAAAGCTTCTCGTGTGACAAGCCAAGAAGTCATTCAAGAATTAGGAAAACATATTCCATCATTCTGGGGTGGTTCTGCTGATTTATCTTCTTCAAATAATACAATGAATAAAGCAGATACTGATTTTGAAGCTAGTAATTATGCTGGACGTAATATTTGGTTTGGTGTACGTGAATTTTCAATGGGTGCAGCACTAAATGGTATTTTATTACATGGTGGTACAAGAGGATATATTGGTACTTTCTTTGTATTTGCAGATTATGTGAAACCAGCTATGCGTGTAGCTGCATTATCTAAATTACCTACTATTTATGTTTATACACATGATTCAATTGCTGTTGGGGAAGATGGTCCAACTCATGAACCAATTGAACAATTAGCAGCATTCCGTGCAACCCCAAATACAAATGTCTTTAGACCAGCAGATGGAAATGAAGTAGCTGCAGCATGGAAAACGGCTTTAGAAGATACTACTCGACCATCCTTACTAGTCTTATCAAGACAAAATCTTCCAGTATTAGAACATTCATTGGAATTAGCTTTCGAAGGAGTGGATAAAGGTGCATATGTTGTGAGCCCTCAAGAAGGGGAAGTTCCAGAAGGAATTTTGATTGCAACTGGTTCTGAAGTGAATTTAGCAGTAGAAGCTCAAAAAGTTTTACGAGAAACAGGACATGATGTTTCAGTAGTGTCAATGCCAGCGATGAATCGTTTTGAAGAACAATCAAAAGAATATCAAGAAGCAGTATTGCCAAGTTCAGTTCGCAAACGTGTTGCTATTGAAATGGGAGCAAGCTTAGGATGGCATCGTTATGTAGGTTTTGATGGAGAATTAGTAACAATTGATAAATTCGGAGCATCTGGTAACGGAAATACAGTTATGAAAGAATATGGATTTACTGTAGAAAATGTAGTAGCAACATATTTATCATTAAATTAATATGATTACAATTAGATACAATACAATACCGTATCAAAATACAGTATTGCGTTGTATCTTTTTTGGTTTCAAAATTCCTGCTATTGCTATTTTCAATGAAAAAAGTCACTGTGTAAATGATTCTCATTATAAAATACTGGTGCTTTTTACTAGCTTATCGTATAATAAATTTATCTGAATTTAAAAATTAGAAAAGGTTGTGCATCCATGAGAAGACGTACGATGTTGCTTTTCGTCTGCACGTTTTTAGTGATTTTTTTTGGAGCAGCTCGAATATTTTATCTCAGTCAATCAGAACGATTACAGGCGAAAGATTTGGCAGTAGAGATTGCAGCTCAAAAAGTTCATTTTACAAAAATTACAGATTTCTATTGGTTTAATACGGAAGAAACTTATTATTCATTAGCTGGAATTACAACAGAAGGTCAACCATTATATGCGATTGTTTCTCCGGATAAGAAAGAAGTAACCCTATTACAACAGGATGCTGTCATTAATGAGCAAGAAGCACGATCAATCACAAAACAAGCGAAACATACAGATGAGATTTTAGAAGCAAGATTGGGAATGATAAAAGATGAACCAGTTTGGGAAGTCAATTATCGAACAAGTAATAAACGAATTGGATATTATTATATTTCTGCCAAAAATGGACAATGGATAAAAGATATTGAAAATATTTAAAGGTGAGATATTATGGTAAAAATTTCAGAACGTGTCTCTAAAATACTTCCTTCTGGAACTTTAGCGATGACACAAAAAGCAAGAGAATTAAAAGCATCCGGAAAAGATATTATCAGTTTATCAATTGGTGAACCGGATTTTAATACACCTGAAAAAATAACAAAAGCAGCAATTGAATCATTATTGAAACACGAAACCGATCATTATACACCTACTTTAGGATTAGATGCATTAAAACAAGCGATTAGTGATTTTCATTTAAGAAAAGATGGTGTGAAAGTTGATAAACAACAAGTAGCTGTTTTTGCTGGAGCGAAGTTTGCGTTATATTCTGCGTTTCAAACATTAATTGATCCAGGTGAAGAAGTTTTAGTGCCTGTTCCTTATTGGGTGAGTTATGCAGAGCAAATAACATTAGCTCAAGGTGTACCGGTCTTTGTGGAAACAAGTGAGGAGAATACCTTTAAATTAACCGTAGATTTGTTAGAGAAAGCTGTAACAGATAAAACAAAGTTATTAATTTTGAATTCTCCATCGAATCCTACAGGATTAACGTATTCCAGAGAAGAATTATATGAAATTAGTCAGTGGGCATTAAATCATCAGGTGTTTGTTATTGCTGATGAGATTTATTATGAATTAGTATATGATGTGCCAAGTATTAGTGTTGCAAGTCTATCAGAAGAAATCCAAAATAATACATTAGTCATTAATGGATTGTCGAAATCTGTTGCGATGACGGGTTGGCGATTAGGATATGCCTTTGGTCCAGTCGAAGTGATTCGTGCATTGAATGACTTAACCAGTCATACAACGAGTAATCCAGCTGCAGTTGTGCAATTTGCTGCGATTCGTGCTTTTCAGGAAGATTTACAAGAAGATAAAGAAGCGATGCGTCGTCAATTCCAAAAGAGAATTGAGTTATTCCATGCACTCATTCAGGAAATTCCTGGTATGTCATGTGTGAAACCAGGTGGAGCCTTCTACTTATTTGTCAATATTCAAGAAGCAATGAAAATAGTTGGAGTTGAAACTTCAGATGCATTTGCATTAAAATTATTAGAGGAAGTTGGAGTGGCGACTGTATCAGGTGAAAACTTCGGTTGTACTGGCTACTTGCGATTAAGTTGTGCAAGTAGTGAAGGAGAACTAAAAAATGCCGCTCAAAGAATGAATCAATTTGTTAGAAATTATTTGTAGAAAGAGGGATTATTTTGAAAAAAATCAGAATGAACCAAGCAAAAGATTATGTTGGACAAACAGTCCTAATTGGAGCTTGGGTAGCGAATAAACGTTCAAGTGGGAAAATTGCTTTCTTACAATTACGTGATGGAGCAACTTATTTTCAAGGAATTGTTGTAAAAAGTGATGTTCCAGAAGAAGTGTTTGAAATTGCAAAATCATTAACACAAGAAACAGCTGTTTATGTAACAGGTGTAGTACAAGAAGATACTCGTTCAAGATTAGGGTATGAATTATTAGTAACAGGGTTAGAAGTGATTGGGGAAAGTCATGAATATCCAATTACTCCAAAAGAGCACGGTACGGACTTCTTAATGGACCACCGTCATTTATGGTTACGTTCAAGTAAACAACATGCGATTATGCAAATTCGTAATGCCATTATTTATGCTTCATATGAATTCTTTGATCAAAATGGATTTATTAAATTCGATAGTCCAATTTTATCTGGAAATGCAGCGGAAAATACAACTGAATTATTTGAAACAGATTATTTTGGAGATCCAGCTTTCTTATCTCAATCAGGTCAATTATACTTAGAAGCTGGAGCAATGGCATTCGGTCCAGTATTTGACTTTGGTCCAGTATTCCGTGCTGAAAAATCAAAAACTCGTCGTCACTTAACAGAATTCTGGATGATGGATGCTGAATATCCATTTGTGACTCATGATGAATCATTAGATTTACAAGAAGCTTATGTAAAAGCATTGATTCAAGGAGTTTTAGATCGTGCACCTCATGCTCTTGAAACATTAGAAAGAGATGTAGAATTATTGAAGAAATATGTCAGTGAACCATTCAAACGTATTTCGTATGATGAAGCAATTGACTTACTACAAGCTCACGAAGCTGACGAAGATACAGATTATGAACATTTAGAACATGGAGATGACTTTGGTTCTCCACACGAAACTTGGATTTCAAACCATTTCGGAGTACCAACATTCGTGATGAATTATCCTTCGGATATTAAAGCATTTTACATGAAGCCAGTACCAGGTAATGAAAGCCGTGTACTTTGTGCGGACCTATTAGCTCCAGAAGGATATGGAGAAATTATCGGTGGTTCTGAACGTGAAGTAGACTAT
This sequence comes from uncultured Granulicatella sp., assembly GCA_963515985.1. Classification (GTDB taxonomy): domain Bacteria; phylum Bacillota; class Bacilli; order Lactobacillales; family Aerococcaceae; genus Granulicatella. The sequence continues at coordinate 4,461 of CAUQAL010000049.1, read as the reverse complement.
GATAAATTATATGCAAAAATTAAAGAGAATGGCTTAAATCCTGATGATTATGCATTCTACTTAGATTTAAGAAAATATGGTTCAGTTCCTCACGCAGGATTCGGACTAGGGTTAGAAAGAATGGTGACATTCGTTGCTGGAACGAAACATATTCGTGAAGCAATTCCATTCCCACGTTTATTAAACCGTATTTTCCCATAGAATAGACAATTTCAAACCGATTTTTAGAGTTTCTAGAAATCGGTTTTTATGTCAGAATAAGAGGTGAAAATTTTGGAACAAACATTTCAACAATTTTGGATGTATCAAGGAGGAACAACTGTTCCAAATCCATTCATCCGTTATTATCAACAATTACAATTGACGGCACAAGAATGCCTGATGCTTTCTTGGTGGTTACAACATTCCACTTCAGAATATTTTCCATTGAATGTAGAAGAAGTTTGCGAGGTGTTTTCAATTAGTGAAAACACTTTATTCCAAATCATTCAGCATTTATTGGATCGACAAGTAGTATCCGTTACCCAAAAAGAAAATGAACAAGGCAAAAAAGAAGAATATTATAGTTTAGCGCCATTAATTCAACAATTGGAAATATTACATCGACAAGAAGTGGCGAAAAAAGAAGAAAATGATAAGCCAAATTTAATTTTTGTCGTTGAGAAAGAGTTTGGAAGACCTATTAGTTCGTACGAAATTCAAATGATAAAAAGTTGGATTGATAAAGATGAATATTCTTATGAGTTAATTTTAGCAGCTTTAAAAGAAGCGGTATTGAATCAAGTATTTACATTAAAATATATGGATAAAATCTTGCTAACATGGCAAAGAAAAGGATTCAAAACAGTGCAACAAGTGATTCAAGATAAGAATCGTATGAGAAATGGCAATTTCGCAGCAAAACCAAAAGAAACAACACCGATTCCTCTAGTTCCATTAGATAATTGGTTGGATTAATGGAGGAAGACAATGTTATCAAAAACAAAAACGATTGAAGCAGTTCAAACAATGGGAGATTTATTTCCAGATGCTCATTGTGAGTTAAACCATCGCAATGCTTTTGAACTTCTGATTGCTACAATTTTAAGTGCTCAAGCAACCGATGTAGGTGTGAATAAAGTAACACCAAAATTATTTGAGAGATTTCCGACTCCTGCTCATTTAGCAGAGGCGAGTGAAGAAGCAGTGATTGAATGTATTCAATCATTAGGATTGTATCGAAGTAAAGCAAAAAACATTCGCCTTTGTGCGCAACAACTAATTGAACGGTTTAATGGAGAAGTTCCCCGTACTAGAGAAGAATTAGTGAGTTTAGCAGGTGTAGGTAGAAAAACTGCAAATGTAGTGATGAGTGTTGCTTTTAATATCCCAGCGTTTGCAGTAGATACGCACGTTGAGCGAATCTCTAAAAGACTACAGATTTGCAGACAAAAAGATACCGTATTAGAAGTAGAAGAAACTTTATGTCGTAAAATTCCGATAGAATTATGGTCGAGAGCGCATCATTGGATGATTTTCTTTGGAAGATATCATTGTATTGCTAGAAAACCAAAATGTCATGAATGTCCCTTATTAGAAATGTGTGCCTTTGGTCAAAGAGAAGTTTAATCTTTCCAGACGAAAATTCCTAATATTTTCGAAAATATTACTTAGAAATGTTATTATATCAATGTTTTTGAGAGTTTTTAACTGACAAAAAATGGTATCTGTGCTATACTAAGATTAGTAATATAGTAGATGTGTTGGAATAGTTGGAAGGCCCATGGGAAGAGGCGATGAAGATGACCGTAAAAGTTACAAAGAAAGTTCAAGCAATTGTTGAAACGGAACTTCGGAAAGGCACCACTAAATCTCGTATTGCGCATATATTGGGTATATCTTATGAGGAAGTTTTGATTGTGATTAAGAAAGTAAAGGATTCGATTCGTCCGGATGTAGGAGATCGTATTCATTTTACTTTTCGAGGACAACAAATGTATGGTGTTATTCATAAGCTCCTATCTAATAGTGCGGTAGTTGTCATTGATTGGAGAGCTTCAACGACTGTTATGAAAGATATATGTGAAGATCGCACCATCGTAAATTTTAAAGATATTATTGAATTTTTACCGAATGATGCTAAGACAGACTAATCATGTTAGTCTGTTTTTCTTTTAAAGAGGAGGAAAAAGATGGGGAATACAATTAAATTTCCAAATCAAGAAGAGTTTTATATCCAAAAAGCAAACCAATGTCAAAATGAAGAGAATCTAATTGATGCTATTGATTGGTTAGAAAAAGGCTATATTAAAACGAATTCAAATCAACTATTGGAAAAATTATGGACTCTATTATGTCGTAGCCAAGATTGGAGTGAAATCATTTGGCTCGTAGAGGAGTTTAACTTGCAAGATGAGAAGTATGTATCTGTTTATTTAGAAGCATTAATCCATATGAATCGGTTCGAAGAAGTGGAAGCATATCTGAAACAGTCTGAACAGTTAGAGGTTCCATGGATCAATGATCTTCGATTAAAATTAATGAATCAAAAATTAAAAAATGAACAAGAAAAAGTTCAGCAGTTACAAGAAATAGGGGAAGTATTACAGTCACAGACTAAGAATTTTTCTGCTGAAGAAATTCATTATATGAGTCAAATCTTAATTGATTCTAAACTGACTCATAAAGAATTAGTGATACAATTATTTTTACTTCATCCACAAATTCCAATGTTTGATAAAGCAATTTTATTAGATGAATGGTTGGATTCTGGAACACTTGCAACAATCAAACTATTGTGGAATGGAGAAATAAAATCAATAGAACGAACAAATCTTGTATCCATTATAAATTTACCTTTATATCAAGAAAAAGAAAAATTAGAAGAGTATTTACTGGAATATTATTCTAATGAAGAAGCACAATTATTTGTTCATAAATGGCAACAAGATATCATTCGATTGTACCCATTTCAAGATGATTATATTACTTCTTTTAAAGAATGGGTTACATATTTTTCTGAAGAGGAAGAATGGGAAAAAAGTTTATTTTATAACGATTCTCTTTTTTTGAAACAATACGAAAAGTATAAACAAAAACAACAAAACTCGTTTGACATGTAGTGAAGCATGGAAAACGAGTTTTTAATCTAATGATTGAGGTTTTTTGCACAATGTTGTTTTTATTTATAACAATCTTGTTAAAATTAAAAAAATTGTTTCTTTTTATTGAAAAAAAATGTATTATTCATTGTAATGGAGTTTTTATATTCATTAAAATTTCGGAAAAAAGGGGATTAGAAATGTTTTTTAGTAATAAAAACCATCGATTAAACGATAGTAAACAAAAATTTTCTATTAGAAAATATAAATTAGGAACATTTTCTGTTTTGGTAGGAACGTTATTTTATATGACTTCTATCTCAAATATTCAAGCTCAGGAAGTAAAAGATTCTAATATTTCAGTAGAAATAAAGCCTAAAATAGATAAGAATGAAGAAAAAGAACATAAAAAGGAAAACGAAATTAATAAAGAAAATAATCTTTTAGATGATCATTCGAAACAAGAAGATGTAAAAGATAAAAAAGATAATTTTCTACAATTTCAACAGGAACTTGAAGCTATCTTACAAGAAGGAAGATTGATTGCTTCAAAAATTCAAGGGGTTGAAAAAAATGAATTAGAAATTACCCTTAAAGAAATAGAAGCTACTATTCAAGAACCTAAATTACTTAAACAAGAAATAGTAATATCTTATAAAGATAAAATACATACTTTAAAGATAAAATCTGAAGCTTCTAGTGAATTAGAAAGCAAATTGAATAAAGTAAAAGAATTAAAAGAGGAAATTGGTAGTATTTCGTCTTCTATTCAGTATACATACGAACCTCAGGAAGAGGAAATATTAAAGGAAGCAGAAACTATGACAGCTTCTACAAAAACAGTAGAAGAAATTGATGCCTTTATTGCAAAGTTGAAACAATTACGTAATAAAGTTGCTAATCGTATGACACGAGAACATTCTGGGAAACGTGATTCACGAAATGGAAAAGTGATTAAGAATAGTGGAGAAAGTACGTTTAGAGGAATTAGATTTACACCATTAGAAAATACACAAAATGGTAAAGTTGTTAGTAATGCGGATACTAATTTGACATATTTTAATTCTGATAGTTTTTGGATTAAAACACAAGTTAAGGGAGAAAAATTTAGACATGATAGTGCTAATACGTACTATCTAGTAAAAAAAGTAACTCTTTCAGGGAAGCCGTTCAAAGATTTGTCTATAATTGTATCATCAGGTAGAGGAGATCTTCGAGCATCTACAACAATTGACAATATCAATAATCCAAATGTTCAAGCTGCTATTCTTGGAAATTTAGGAACCAATGGAATTATAAATCCTGGAAATTATCAAGTTGTTTTAACTGTTAATGATACTGTTTCTCCTGGTAATAATTATAATATTATTTATAATATTAC
>CAUQAL010000048.1:0-10953 GCA_963515985.1 uncultured Granulicatella sp. | reverse complement strand
CCAGAAAAAGAAGAACTTGAAAAACAAGTGGAACGTTTAGGGATTACACCTTATGTACAGTTCGCAGGTGAAGTGGAGCATCATCAAGTGTCTCAATATTATCAAATGGCAGATTTATACGTGAATGCTTCTGAGTCTGAAAGTCAAGGATTAACTTATTTAGAAGCTTTAGTGAATAAAATTCCAGTTATTGCGAAGAAAAATGATTATTTACAACAATTTATTACAAAACCTGAGTTAGGAATGTTGTTTGAAAGAGATGAAGATATTGCTTCTAGCGTGTTAACTTATTTAGAATGTTGCAATCAGTCTTCTCATCAAATTGAAGAATTACAAAATCAATTATTAGAAGAAATTTCTTCTGTAACTTTTGCTAAAAGAGTAGAAGCATTTTATCAAGATGCGATTAGTAATTATCAACACGATAAAGAAAATACAAAAACTTGGTTAGAAAAAATGAATTTCTTCAAAATCTATGATGATAAGGAGACTGAAGAATGAAGAAAATAGGATTTATTGGAACTGGTGTAATGGGTTCTTCTATGGTAAAGCACTTATTAAATGCCGGTTATCCTGTTACAGTTTATAATCGTACAAAAGAAAAGGCACAAGCAGTTATCGATGCCGGCGCTATATGGGCAAATACTCCAAAAGAAGTTTCAAGTCAATCCGATGTTGTATTAACAATTGTAGGTTATCCAACAGATGTAGAGGAAGTTTATTTTGGGGAAAACGGAATTTTTCAAGGGATAGAAACAGGTAAGATACTCATTGATTTAACAACAAGTACGCCTTCTTTAGCAAAGAAAATTGCAGAAGAAGCTGAAAAATTCTCTTGTGAAGCATTAGATGCTCCAGTTTCTGGTGGCGATTTAGGAGCTAAGAACGGAACATTGTCAACAATGGTTGGTGGTAAGGAGTCTGTTTTAGAAGAAGTACGTCCAATTTTAGAGACTTTTTCAAAAACAATTACGTTGCAAGGAACCAATGGAGCTGGTCAACATACTAAAATGGCGAATCAAATTATGATTGCTGGTACAATGACAGGCTTAGTTGAAATGTTAGTTTATGCAAAAGCTGCAGAATTAGATTTAGACAAAGTTCTTCAAACAGTGGGAGCTGGAAGTGCAGCTAACTGGTCATTGTCGAATTATGGGCCAAGAATTTTGAAGAAAGATTATAGTCCAGGATTTTTTGCAAAACATTTCTTAAAAGACTTACGAATTGCGATTGACGAATCAGAAAGAATGGGATTATTTTTACCAGCCACTTTACAAGCAAGAAAATTATATGAGACAGTTTGTGATGATGGCTTCGGAGATTTAGGAACTCAAGCTCTTATTCATTTATATTGGACACTTCCTGAATAAATTTATAAAAAAGTATGTTTTTTAAAGGGATTTTCATATAATCTAAAAAAGTTTTATGGTAGAATAGAAAATAAGAAAGCTGAAAGGGGTAAAGCAACATGAAACCTTCACAACTAGTTGCAATTGTGCAACGTCTACAAACAATGGCGGATCAAAGCACGGATATTGAAATTCGTCGTTTTGAAAAAGATGGTGTTGAAAAATGTGTTGTGACATTTAATCAAGAAGCAGATAGCTTTGAGTTAGAAGATTGTGAGACAAAACAAACATTCCAATTTGATGATATCGATTTAGTCGCAATTGAAATTTTTGAACTATTACAAGATTAATGACTTTGTGATAAACCACGGCGCCTATAAAATGTGTGCTGTGGTTTTTCAATATTTATACATAAGAAAAAGTGGGGATTACGATGAAAGTAGAAAAGATTGGATTATTAGGATTTGGAACAGTTGGTAGGGGTGTCTATCATATTTTAACAAAACATCAAGCATCGATTGAAAAGAAAACAGGAGTTTCATTACAAATTGAAAAAGCTCTTGTAAAAGAACCAGAGTTATTTGCTGATAAAATTTCAGGCATTACATTTACTTCGGATGTAGACTATATTTTAAATGATGAAGAAATCTCTATTATTGTAGAAGTTTTAGGTGGAGTGGATTTTGCTTATAACTGTGTGAAGAAAGCTCTAGAATCAGGCAAACATGTCGTGACAGCGAATAAAGATTTATTAGCAAAACATGGCGTTGAATTATCTCAAATTGCTAGAGAAAATAATGTGTATTTATATTATGAAGCAAGTGTTGGGGGCGGAATTCCTGTATTACGTCCTTTAGTAGAACATGTTTCAAGTAATGAAGTAGAAGCGATTTACGGAATTGTAAATGGAACAACAAACTTTATTTTAACTTCTATGAGCCAACAAGGATTGTCTTATGAAGAAGTGTTAAAAACAGCTCAAGAAAAAGGATTTGCTGAAGCAGATCCAACAAGTGATGTAGAAGGTTATGATGCTACTTATAAATTAATCATTTTAACAAGATTAGCATTTGGAACAAATGTTTCATTCGATGCGATTCCTAAAAAAGGTATTACACAAGTGACTAAAACAGATTTACAATTAGCTAAACTTTCAGGCTATACGATTAAATTATTAGTAAGTGTTGTTGCAAATGGTGAGGAAGTATACTTAGAAGTACGCCCTTATTTTGTAAGTTTAAACCACTTGTTAGCTCAAGTTGCTTATGAAAATAATGCCATTTCTGTAACAGGTGATGCTTTAGGAGAAATTTTACTATACGGAAAAGGTGCAGGCTCACATCCAACTGCAACAAGTGTGGTTGCTGATGTCATGATGATTGCAACGCAACAAAATCGTAATGCAAAAGTAGTTCCGTTTGAACCATTAACTCAAGCAACGAAAGTTCATACAACAACAGCTCCATTAAAAGATTATGCGGTTGTAATTGAAACAAGTAAACCAGAAGAGTTTGACGGAGTTGTGTTACCAAATCAAGCAGTATTAACAAGATTTACTCAAATTTCAGAAGCTGAGTTAGAAGAAAAAGTTTCCGCATATCAACAAGTAGACGGTGTAGAAGCAGTTAGAATCTATCCTGTGTTGGAGGCATAAAAATGAAAATTATTGTACCCGCAACAACTGCTAATATTGGATTAGGATTCGATTCCATTGGGATTGCAGTTGATTTATATTTAACATTAACAGTTGTAGAACCTAGTAATGAATGGAAAATTGAACATCCATTTGGAGAAGCTGTACCAAGCAATCAAGAGAATTTAATCATTGAGACAGCTTTAGCAGTTTGTCCAACCTTACAACCTCACCATTTAGTGTGTGAGAGTGATATTCCAATGACAAGAGGATTAGGTAGTAGTTCTAGTGCAATTGTTGCAGGAATTGAATTAGCAAATCAATTAGGGAAATTAGACTTAACACCACAACAAAAAGTTGAATGGGCAACAAAATTAGAAGGTCATCCAGATAATGTAGCTCCTGCTATTTTAGGTGGATTAGTCGTTGCAACTTATGATGCAAAAAGCCAAGAAGTTGACTATTTACAAAAAGAAATCCAATCTGAGATTCAAGGAATTGCGTTAATTCCAGATTTTGAATTATCTACAAAAGCAAGTAGACAAGTGCTTCCTAGTGAATTTGTATATTCAAAAGCGGTACAAGCAAGTAGTCGTTCAAATGTATTAGTTGCAGCACTATGGCAAGAAGATTGGGAAAATGTTTCTAGAATTGTAGAAAAAGATTTATTCCATGAACCATATCGTGAAACATTAATTCCGTTTTTAACACCGGTACGTAAGCTTGCAAAAGATAAAGGAGCGATTGGTACGTACTTAAGTGGAGCGGGTCCAACCGTGATGGTGTTATCTTCAAAAGAGAATGCACCAAGTATTGCCCAACAGTTACAAGAGCAATTACCAAGTGAATTAGGAAACTATAATATTCAAGTATTAACCGTCGATCAATTAGGCGTTCGAGTTGAAAAAAGATAATAGATAGAGGAGAAATATGTCCATTAAACTAACACCAACGTGGTTTATCAAAGATTATTTATCCATTTCCATTGAGTTTTTAAAAAAACAATCGATCAAAACAATTTTTGCAGATATTGATAATACATTAGTGGATTGGGATGAATTAGATACAAATGATACATTACAAACATGGGTTCAACAATTAAAAGAAAATCATATTGAAATTATTTTAGTGTCTAATAATCGTAAAAATCGTATTGAAAGAGTGGCTGAACAATTAGACGTTCCGTACGTTTTTCCAGGACTAAAACCACTGCATAAAGGATTTAAAGAAGCATTGAGTCAAACGACTGCAACAAAAGATGAAATTGTGATGATCGGAGATCAGTTATTGACAGATATTTTAGGGGCTGGAACTTTTGGAATTAAAACGATTCTTGTTAAACCTTTAAAATTATCAGATGCTAAGAAAACAAGAATCAATCGATTTTTTGAAAATGTAATCCTAACGATATTATATGGAAAAAATTACTCAGAGAAATGGGAGGAGAAAATCCATGACTGAAAACCACTACTTTTGTATGGGATGTGGCGCAACGATTCAAACAGAAAATCATGAAGAAATCGGCTATACTCCTACAAGTGTATTGACAAAAATGTTAGAAAAAGAAGAACCCGTATATTGTCAACGTTGTTTTAGACTTAGAAATTATAATGAATTACAACCTGCTTCTTTAAGTGATGATGATTTCTTAAAAATGTTATCTTCAATTGCAGAAGAAGATGCACTAGTTGTTTATGTTGTCGATTTATTTGACTTATATGGCAGTATGATTTCAGGGTTGAAACGTTTTATTGGAAATAATCCGGTATTATTTGTTGCAAATAAAGTGGATTTATACCCAAAATCAGTGAATCGTAATCGTTTGAAAAACTGGATTGAACGTTTTGCAAAAGAATATGGCATTCGTCCAGTAGATACAATTTTAGTGAGTGCGAATAAACGGATTCAAATTGATGAATTATTAGATAAAATAAATGAATATCGGCAGGGAAAAGATGCTTATGTAGTAGGGGTAACAAATGTAGGGAAATCTACTTTGATTAATAAATTAATTCAAAGCATCGGTGGAACAAAAGATGTGATTACGACTTCTCAATTCCCAGGAACTACATTAGGACAAATTGATATTCCATTTGATGAAGAATCAAGCTTAATTGATACTCCGGGAATTATTCACCGTCATCAAATCGCACACTATTTAGCAGAAAAAGAAGTGAAAAAAGTATTACCTCAAAAGGAATTACAACCAAAAACTTTCCAATTAAATGCAGAACAAACGATTTTTATTGGTGGACTTGTACGAGTGGATTATACAAAAGGAGAAAGAAATTCCTTAACATTTTATACTCCACAAACGATTGAATTACATCGTACAAAATTAGAAAAAGCAGATGAGTTTTATGCAAGACATAATGGTACGATTCTAACACCTCCTACAGGAGATAATGTGAAACAATATCCAACTTTACAGAAGACAGTTTTTTCAATAAAAGAAAAATCAGACATCGTGATTGCAGGTTTAGGATGGATAACGATTCAAAAACCAGGGACGATTGAAGTTTGGAGTCCAAAAGAAGTAGACGTTATTAAACGTCCATCAATTATATAAGAAGGAGGGATTGGATTGGAATTAAAAGGAAAAGAAAGACAATTTTTCAAAAAAGAAGCACACAGTATTAAACCGATTTTTCAAATTGGAAAAGGTGGTTTAAGCGAAGAAATTATTCAACAAATCCAATTTGCGATTGAAAAACGTGAATTAATTAAAGTTAGTTTATTACAAAATACAATGGAAGAACCTCAGGAAGCTGCTGAAGTATTAGCAGAACAAACAGGTAGCACAATTATTCAAGTGATTGGCCATACAATTGTATTGTATAAACAAGCTAGAAATCCAAAAAATCGTGATATTTCGATTCGATTTGCAGAATTTGTAAAAAGAGGGCGATAATATGATGCAATCCATCAAGCTTTGTCCAAAAGTGAAACAAAATGATTTTAGTGGGAAACAAAAGCGTGTTGGAATTTTAGGAGGAAGTTTTAATCCACCTCATGTGGCACATTTAATTATGGCAGAGCAAGCAAGAGTTCAGTTGAATTTAGACAAAATCTATTTTATGCCAAGCCATATTCCACCTCATGTTGATGAAAAGAAGACGATTGATGCTAATTATCGAGTAGAAATGACACAATTAGCGATACGAGATAATTATCATTTTGAACTTGAAACGATTGAATTAGAACGACCAGAAAAAAGTTATAGCTTTGATACGATTCAACTATTAAAAGAAAAGAATCCAGATGTGGACTATTACTTTATTATCGGTGGCGATATGGTGGATTATTTACCAACTTGGCATCGAATTGATGAATTAGTCCATGAAGTTCAATTTGTAGGAGTTTGTCGTCCGGGTTATCCAAAAGAAACTCCATATCCAGTATTATGGATTGAAGCGCCTCAAATGGAAATTAGTTCAACACAAATTCGTAAAAATGTGTTATGGGGACAAAGTATTCGTTACCTTGTTCCAGAAAGTGTAGAAGAATATATATTTGAGAAAGGACTGTATCAAGAATGACAGTTTTAGATTTTTCTCCTTATTCTTCTTTGAGTCGTGAAAAAATTTTACACCAAGTACGCTCTCAAATGAGTCAAAGAAGATTTGACCATTGTTTAAGAGTGGAAAAGAAAATTATGGAATTAGCGACATTATATGGAGTAGATGTTATAAAAGCTTCTTTAGCAGCGTTAATTCATGATTATGCAAAGGAAAGACCCTTAGAAGAATTACAAGAATTAGTGGTCAAAAAACAGTTGTCAGAACAACTTAAAAATCAATCTTCTGAAATTTTACATGGACCAGTAGGTGCAGAGATTTTAAAAGATGAATTAGATATTCAAGATGAAGAAATTTTAGACGCTATTCGTGAACATACGATTGGTGGAACTAAAATGACTCTGTTATCTAAATGTTTATTTGTAGCAGATGCCATTGAAGATGGAAGAAATTATCCAGGAGTAGAAGAAGCAAGACAAATTGCTAATCATAATATTGATGAAGCAGTTCGATATTTAGTACGACATACTTTACAATATTTAATTGAAAAAGAAGTATATATTTATCCTGGAACATTAGAAGTTTATAATTATTTAGTAATAGAAAGAGGAAACGTATGACAGAAAATCGTAGTAAACAATTATTAGATGTAGTATTAAAAGCAGCAGATGATAAATTAGCACAAGAAATCGTTGCACTAGAAGTGGGACACTTAACACCTGTGGCAGATTACTTTGTTATTACTCATGGGAAAAATGAAAAACAAGTACAAGCAATTGTCGATGCTATTGAAGAAGAAGTACATAAAGAAGGCTTTGAAGTGAAAAGTATCGAAGGAAAAGACAACGCACGTTGGATTTTAATGGACTTAAATGATGTCATTGTACATGTATTTTACTATGAAGACCGTGAATATTATAATTTAGAAAAATTATGGAATGACGCACCAATCGTTAATATTGCGAGTGAAAAAGAATGACCTATCAAACCTTTGCACATATTTATGATGAAGTAATGGATCATGAACAATACCAATTATGGGTGAAGTTTACAAAAGATTCTTTTAAAACGTATACGAGTCGAAATATTCAAAAAGTCATGGAATTGGCTTGTGGAACGGGTGAAGTTTCGACTTTACTAACAGAGGCAGGTTATCAAGTGACCGGAGTTGATTTATCTAGCGAAATGTTAGATATTGCCAAAGAAAAATATCAACAAGATTATCCTTCGATTGATTGGGTTCAAAAAGATATGCGTGATTTAAAAGGATTAGAGACTTTTGACGCGATTACATTATATTCTGATTCGCTTTGTTATTTAACGGAGTTTGAAGATACAATCAAAGTATTTAAAACTGTTTATGAGCATTTAAAAGAGGGTGGATTATTTTTATTTGATGTGCATTCTCTGTATCAAATGCAAGAAGTATTTCCAGGATATCAATATCATTATACGAGTGAAAATTTAGCGTTTTTATGGCAAAGTTATGAATTAGAGGAACCTGGAAGTGTAGAACATGTCATCGATATGTTTGTTCGTGATGAATCTCAAACGAGTAAAGCATTATTTGAGCATTTTCAAGAAGTGCATGTGGAGCAAACTTTCCCTATGGAATGGTATCAAGAAGCACTTGAAATGGTAGGATTTAAAAAAGTATGGATAAGAGCCAATTTTGGTGAATTAGAAGTGGAAGAAACTTCTCCACGTTGGTTTTTTATTGCATTGAAATGAGGAATTACATGAAAGCTTGTGGAATTATTGCAGAATATAATCCATTTCATAAAGGTCATCATTATCAAATCGAACAAATTAGAAAGCAAACAGATGCAGATGTTATTGTTGTTTCGATGAGCGGGAATTTCGTTCAAAGAGGAGAACCAGCCATTGAGAATAAATGGCATCGTGCAAAAATGGCTCTAGAAAATGGGGCGGATTTAATAGTAGAATTACCAACACTTTCAAGTACGCAAGCTACAGATTGGTTTGCAGCTGGGGGCGTTGGTATTTTGCATGCTGCTAAATGCCAGGAAATTGCTTTTGGAGTAGAAGATTCAAGAATAGATTTTCAAGTAGCATTTGAGGAATGGGATTCATTGCAAAGACAAATGAAAGAACACGTCACGAATGATGAGATGAAATCTCTCACTTATGCCAGTCGACTTTCACTCATTGTAAAAGAGAATTTTGGAGAAAATAGTCCACTTTATCAATTAATGCAACAGCCAAATCAACAATTAGGATTTGCCTATGTAAAAGAAATTTTGTCGAGAAAATTACCAATGTACTATTTAATGATTGAAAGAAAGGGAAATGGACATCTAGATGCAAAAATCCAAGAGGAACAGTTTGCTAGTGGAACTGCATTACGAAAGCAACTATTGAAAGTTGAAAGAAATCCAAATTTATATGATCAATTACCTTATTTAGAAGAAGTATCTTCAAATGAATATCGAAATGGCTGGGAACAATATTGGACATTGTTAAAATACCAAATAGAACGAAGTAGTGTGGAAGAATTAAGAACAATCTATCAAATGGATGAAGGGATGGAATATCGATTCAAGAAATTCTTGCCTCAAGCAAATTCGTTTTACGAATTCATTCAATTGTTGAAAAATAAGCGATGGACTTGGGCAAGATTACAACGCTTGTGCTTATATGTGTTATTAGGAATCACGAAAGAAGAAGTGGAAAAACATTTTGTAAGTATTCATGAACCAAAAGAAGTAACTGTTTTAGGATTTAATGAAACAGGAAGAGAATATTTAAAAACTCTACGAGAAGAAGAAACAGAATTTATTACAAATTATGCTCATCCTTCATTAGAATTACAAAAGAAATTTGATAATATTTATGATATAATGAATCCGTCTGGGTATTTATCTGTTCAACAAGCGATGCCTATTATAATGAAATGGACGAAAATGAAAAACTAGTTCCAGAAAAAATGATTGCAATTTAAGTCAGAAATATGTAGAATCAGCTTATAAAATAAAATGATGGAGAAATATACAATTGTCAAGTAGAAAACATTGACAAACCAGAGATTCCTTAGTATAATTCTCTATGTTGCTTTAGGGGTGAAAAATGTGAAAATATCATTAAAACAACTTGAAAATTCTCAAGGAATACCGGTTTATTTTGATGAAGAAATGCAAGTAGAAGATAACTTAAAGAGTCGTGATGATACGATAATAGCAGTTTCTCCTGCTGTAGCAAAAGGATTTCTTGTATATCAAAATGAAACAGTTATTGCACAATTTACATGTGTTGTCGATATTACACTTCCTTCATCCAGGTCTCTAGAGCCAGTGGTTGTGCCATTGTCAATAGAAATTGTTGAACGATATATTCCAAAAGGAACTTCATTTGAAGAACAGGAATTAACAGAAATTGTTATTCCATTAGAAACTGATTGGATAGATTTACAACCTGCTGTGGAAGATCATATTTTACTTTCAATTCCTTTACAAGTCTTATCGCCAGAGGAATTGAGTGAAGACCGAATGCCAAGCGGTCAAGATTGGGAAGTTATTTCTCAAGATGAGTTGGCTTTGAGACGGACAGTCGCAAAAGAACAACAAATCGATCCAAGGTTAGCGGCTCTACAGTCTTTCTTCGATTCCGATGAGACTGAAAAGTAAAAAGCATTTTATGTAAAGAAGATTGATTAGGAGGTGTACAAAATGGCAGTACCAAAACGTAAAACATCAAAAGCTAGAAAAGCTAAACGTCGTACTCACTTCAAATTAGAAGTACCAGGGTTAAACTCATGCCCTAACTGTGGTTCATTAAGAAAAAGCCACCATGTTTGCCCATCATGTGGACAATACGATGGAAAAGAAGTTGTTTCTCAAGAAGCATAATAATAACAACCAAGCCTACACTTTTGTGTAGGTTTTTTTATTTGGATTTTTGAATTTTCACCATAGAATAAGTGTTTTTGCTTAAGTAGGGTATTTACCAAATCGAAATCTGAATTTGAGAAAATTCTTATTTAATGTTTTATAAGTTTATAAATAATAAAAAGCAAAAAAATATAATTTTTATAGTATTAAAATGTAAAATTATTCCTTTAATTATCGCATATAAACCGGATTCATTAAAGATAAAGAATGTGAATAGAATTGTTTGTGAATGGATGACATAAAATAATAGATTGTGAATATAACTCGTTTTTTTTTTTTTTTTTATTTGAATTTCAGGGATTGTTTGATTGTGCAATTTGTGAAATTTCGTTGAAAAATGAATCGAAATTATTGCAATTGTGATTTTTTTATGTTAAATTATATATGCCAAAATTATAAATGGTAAAATAAAGAAAAGGAGAAATTTATGAAGAAAAATTATAAGAAAAATAATTATAACAAGATTCAAAAATTTTCAATTCGTAAGTATAGCTTTGGTGCTGCATCAGTAGCCATTGCATCTTACTTAATGTTTATGGGAAATG
>CAUQAL010000047.1:0-11185 GCA_963515985.1 uncultured Granulicatella sp. | reverse complement strand
GTCCTGGAGTTGCGTAGTTGAATTTTTGAATCATGAAGTTTGCGATAAAGTACATAATTACAGCGAAAAGAACTGTTACCCAAACGAAGTTAATGATATCCATACCGATACCAGCGCTAATCGCAATTGGTGTACGAGTTAAGAACTCGATTGAACCAAATGAGTGCATACGTAAGTTCACTACGTCAGCCATAGCAAATGCTGCACCTTGAACTAGTGAATAAACAAGATATAAAGGTGTTGCGATAAACATAAACATGTATTCAATTGGCTCTGTAACCCCTGTTAAGAATGTTGCAAGAGCTGTTGCAATCATCATACCTTTGTACTTATGTTTCTTGTCATTATCAACATTACGGTAGATAGCAACAATCACACCCATCAAGATACCGAATGAACCAATCATTTGTCCAACTTTAAATCGAGCTGGATGAACAGTATTTAATAATTGTTGGTAGTGAGTTGCATCTGTCCCTTTAAGGTTTACTAGGTCTGTGATCCATGCAAGCCATAGTGGGTCTTGTCCAAATACTTGAGTCCCTTTAGCTGCACCTGTTAAAATTTCATAAGTACCACCAAGAGCTGTATAGTTCATTGGGATTGTTAACATATGGTGAAGACCGAATGGCAATAGCAAACGTTCCAAAGTACCATATAAGAATGGTGCAAGGATTGGAGCATTTTCTTGTGAGTTGGCAATCCAGATACCAAAATTATTGATACCAGTTTGTACAAGTGGCCATAAAACTGAAAGTACAATTGCAGCAATTGCTGAACGAAGAATCACTACAAATGGTACAAAACGTTTCCCATTAAAGAATGAAAGTGCATCAGGAAGTTTACGGAAGTTGTAGTATTTGTTAAAAGCAGTAGCTCCTACAAAACCAGAGATAATCCCAACGAATACACCCATGTTTAAAGCAGGTGCTTCCATAACACTGATGAAATAATCCGCAACTTTGATTGAACCTCCAAATAGAGTTGTGACCATTGCGTCAGGATTTTTCAACATATCTCCTGATACACCAAAGATTGTACCAGTGATACGGTTAATCAAGATGAAGGCAAGACCAGCGGCGAAAGCACCACCAGCACGTTCTTTAGCCCAGCTTCCTCCAATTGCTAGGGCAAACAAAATGTGAAGGTTACCGATAACCCCCCAACCAATTTGCTCAAGAATTCCACCTGTAACTACAAGTGGTGCAAAAGTTGGGTTAATCATTACGATAGACTTACCGATTGAAATCATCAAACCAGCAGCCGGCATAACCGCGATAACCACCATCAAAGCCTTACCGAATTTTTGCCAAAACTCGAAAGACAAGATATTTTTGAATGTATCTTTCATCATTCAAATCTCCTTTATTTTTTAATTTAGGCAAACGTTTGCATTACCTATAGATTGATTATAACATGTTACTTCTTTTTGTAAAGTATTTTATATAAAGAAGTAGTAGATTATTGAAAAAATCATGAAGATATGAAACAATTAAAATCAGATTTAGAAGATTATTTTAAAATAATCATGCCCCAAAAAGACGTAAAGATTTTTTACTTTAATGATAAGAAATTATTTTTAAAACAGTTTAGCCCTTGGCATCAAGAGAAGGGTAACAATCTGATTAATGAATTTATAAAAGAAGTTGAGAAGTCTAAAACAACTATGGACTTCTCTTGGCTGAAGATTCTACCGGATGACTTAAAAAAAGAAATAGAAAAAGTAGGCAGACATTTGAATATGCGCTACCAAATTCCAACTCATTTTCATGGAGATATAGATACAGCTACTATTTTCCACTGTTTGGAAAATCCTAGAGGCTATTTAGGTGATTATCAAGATAATCAAATTGATAAAGGTCTAGAGGAAACAAGCCTAAAAGGATATTATGGAAAAACCGAGATTTTGATAGCTGATACTGAAAAAAAGAAAACTATTAAAAATATTAAAAAGGTCTTAAAAGGATACAAAGAAAAGGAAGTTGATATTAAATCAATTATAGAAAGAAGATATAAATTAAAAACTATTTAATACGTCAAAGATATCATTTATAGTAATCAAAGCAATTTAATGAGTGAAATTAAACATATGTTTGAATTAGAATCTAAGTTTGATTTCAAAAACAAGTCTAAAAAAATCAAAAAAAACTGTTAGAAAATTATTACTATTTGAGAGAGTATTATTCTCAACTCATTCAGATAAATAAGGTATTAGATTTTATAGAACTGGAAGGAAAGCAAAAGGAAATTGAAAAGATCGCTCAACAAATATGTAATTTAGAAATTTATCCTTTTTCATGTGCTCAACCTGATTTAGGTGAAAATGGCATTGGTGAAAAGATTATTCTCAATTCAGACTAATCTAAGTTGGGTGCGTTCATTGTACTGAGAAGAATATATAAATATTTATATAATGGGGAATCACAAAAACCGGTTTTTGTTTTTCGTAAATATGATGCAGCATGGGGGAAATTGTTTAGAAAATTATTTAAAGAAGCAATGGGGGAAGATTTTGCTAATAATGTTATGGAAACATTAGAAAATAATTTCTTTTACTGTCAGTTACGACCTATAGGTGGAGGAATAACCGATGGAAATGTAATATCAGTCCCAAACTATAGAAAATTTATGGATATGAAAGAGTCTGCTTTTGATGAAATTACAAAATCATTACCTCGAATTGATGTAAAAAACAATTGAAAAAGATAGCTTATAGCCAAATGGAAAAATTACAAATAAGCAATACGTCTAAAATCAAAAAAGAGCAATATTGCTCTTTTTAATATACGTATAAACTCTCAATCACGGTCTTCTGGAATAAATACATGAATATCAGCTTCATCACTTTGATTCCAATGAATGAATATTCTGCGACCTAATATCTTTTCTTCTATCTTAATTTCTTCAATTTCATAATAAACTTCTTCATTTGCATTAGTACTTTTCTCAAGATAATTTTTCACTTGTTGCTCGAATCTCAACTGTCCAGCATATTCCTTGGAGTTTCGATTTGCTCTAAAATCTTGAAGTGAGGTATTGCTTTTATTATTTATACCAAAAAATTGATTGGATTGTGAGTTATTAGCATTACGTTCATCATTTGTAAGTAAATACTTATCAAATGAGTCAGCAATAAAATGACCTCGATCTTTTGTATTCTCACCTGGAACGGATGGGTCATCAGCATTATGACTTCTGTCCTCAACATGGTTAACATTACTTAGAGCAGCAACGAAATAGTTAGTTTTAGGATTTTTTCTAAGTATAATCTTCCACATTATTGGGTTTTCCCGATATATAGGTTCTTGGGTCACTCTACAATCTATTTCTACTTTCTTCAAAAAATTATAATATTTACCATTTGAAATTGGCTGCATTTCCCAATTTTTAAACTCACAGTTCCAATTATCAATGTTCAACTCATCACCATATTGGTTATGAGCAATCGATATCAATGTGATATCTGAGCTAATACTATTTGTTGTCATAATTCATTTTCCCACCTATTATTTATTTTTTATCTTCGTCATTATTGATAGTTTAATATAGCTCACATTAATTCTAAAATATCTTTTTGTTTATTATCAAAATCTTTTTTTGAATTAATGATTTTTTGGTAAAAATCATATTCAATCTCTGTAAAGTGACAGAATACTTCAGCACACTCAATTAAAGTAGGATTTAGTTTTTCTCTTGGGGACAATCCAACTGAAAATTTAATTTTGTCTCCTTTTTCACAACATTCTGTCCAAAAAGCTTGATGAAAATGCAACTTCAGACAAATGAACATAACCAGATGATTTATTGTAAATTTCTTCAATCTCAGGATAATACTCCGACATCCTTTTCTTAAGATTGAAATCAGTCATCTTTCTATTTTGATTATCTTTCAAATTTCTAATAGCTGTACCACTTAAAGTCTCTTTAATAAATAATCTACTGTCTTCTGATATAAAAGCTGCGAAAACTCTCATAAGGTTATCAAGTTGTGTTCGTACTAAAATTCCTGCACAGGTCAGATTTCTCGTTCTTAATAAGTCTATTATCCCATCAATAAATTGAACTCGTCTGTTAAGTGCAGAAATAAAAAACAAATCATCTTCAGTAAAGTTTTCACCAACAATACCTGCAGCTATTCTCTTTGATTCTTCACGATATTCTCTTAATTTAATGAAATATGTCTCTATTTCATTAAATTATTCATCATTTGTCATTACATTTCCTCCTAATCTATCTTTCTAATATGGATTCAATCATTGGTTCAATCCCATTTTCAATTAAGTTATCTATCTTACGCTGAGCAGAAAAGCGCCCAACTTCATAGGCTACATAGTGCAAAATCTGAGCAGCCACTTCATTAACAATAAAGGGGAATTGTCCCTTTAAAACTCTATAAGAAAGGGAAGCGAAAGGATCTGCATCTTCAAATCGTTTCAAATATTGCTCGTAGTTAGAATGAATTGTCTGAATGATATAAATCGCGTGTGTATCATCTAACTTCATAAAGGCCATTAAGCTTTCAATAAAAACAATACTTTTTTTGATGCATGCTTGACATAACTCTTTTGCTGGCATTTCATAGATAAAGTTTTCTATGTCATCATCAAAAATACCGTGATCAATTTTTTTCCATATAGTTTTCTTAAAAGTTTCTCCGCTTCTAATGCTCAGCCAAGCATTTAATGCATTCAGCATTTCAGTAGCGTCTTGATACCTATAATCAGGTTCTAAATTCGTAGCTTTTTCACTAACAGAACGAAGAGAATGTGAAAAAATATTAGGATTTTTAGTCATAACAAAATTAATAATACGCCCCAGTGAATACACATCACTTCGTTTATCTGCATCTTTTAAAAGCGATAGTTGCTCTGGTGCGCAATAAAAGAGTTGACCGAAAGAAGTTGTATCCATTGTTTGATGAGAAGTCAGAGTATTTAGGTTTTTTCCTAATCCAAAATCAGCAATCTTAATTATCCCATTCACGAAGAAAACATTGGTTGGGCTTAAGTCTCTATGTAGAACATCTCTTTGGTGGACAAGAGACATAGTATAAAGTATTTGACGCAATATATTGAGCTTAGAATCCTCTGTCAGCTCACTTGCTTCAATATAATTTCCCAATGTATCATCGGCTTTTTCCATTGTGTATGAACAATTACTACTATCGAAATTAAATACTCGAATAATACTCTCAATATCCGAACAAGACTTAGTTATTTCATACTCTCTTTTTAACCTACTTCTCAACGATTGTCGACTCACAGATTCCTCATTTAGTTTTTTTACCACTAATCCTGTAGATTTTTGGAAATAAATATCAGCAAAGCCACCCTTTCCAATCTCAACTAAATCTAAATCAATTTCTACTAAATAAAATTCATTTCCTTTTCTTGAGAGTTTTAAAGAATAAACAGAACAAATTTTATCTAATTCATTTATTATTTTCTGCTGATGCTTTATAGCATCCACTTCACTTATCTGACGCTCTGTTAAAATATATTGTTTGCTGAGTATAAGGTTGAAAAATGAATTGATAATGCCTCTAGATGAAAAGTCCAACAGCTTGTCATTCACATATATCCATCTTGTAGGAAACCCCTGACCATAACTATCTTGAGTATGAAAATGGTTATTGAAAAAAGAAACTAGCTGAGGCCCTGATTTATAAGTAAACAGTTCTATCTCATCTCCACAGAATATCTTTGCTAGTCTTTTGTAAAAATCTGGATTGATCAATAACTCGTCCTCCTTATAGATGGTAATTCTTTAATTTAATAAATGTGGGCAGTGACATACAATCTACTTTCTCAATTAAACAGAGAGTGTCGTCTAGAATAGAAAAAATATAAAATTTATCTGGAAATATAGTTACAAAATAGGTCTCAAATTCCTTTGCTTTTAAACTTCTGTATTCAAAAAGTGAGTGAAAATCATAATTTAACGCGCTTACAATAATATCATCCAAATTATCTGTCTCGAGTATATCAATCAGCTCAAACGAATACGGAAAAAATAATAATAGTTTTTTCTCTTTTTCGAGCATTTTCAACACTATTATGATGTCCCTTTCAATGCAATACTTTCTAATATTTAAAAAGTTGTCCCTTAATTGAGTAAGCGCCAATATATCTCTTGTCCGGAATGCTACATGAATCTGAGTAGCTCTGACTTCACCGAATTTCTTTTTACTTTCATGAATACTGATTATACCATCACCACGATTGCTAATACCTAGAGAAAACAAATGACTAGCTTGTAGTCTAGTATTAGATGATAATAATTTAAAGTCTATTTCATAACTTCTCGAGATTGCATCACATTGACCATTATTTTCATTTAAAGGTTTAGAGAACGGAGAGTGTCCTTTTGAAGAAGGACGTCCTGCCACATATGGTTTTAAGATAAATTGATAATCTTTTGAAAATTGATCAAATTTTCCATTGATTTTCCCAGAAGCATAATTTGTACGTGCTTCATCCATAATCGTTTTTATATTGTCACTAATGACTGCTTTAGGAACTTCTCCTAATTTTTCGAATATGGTATCTAAGGCATGAAATAAAGTTTTTTGTTTTCGATTTAATGTAAGAAGATACACAGAATATCTAGAATAACCTAATACTCCAACAAAGACATTTAAAGAATGAATTTCTCCATCAGATGTTGTAAAGCGAATATCTTCTTTCCAATCAATTTGAACTTGTTCTCTTGGTTCTGTTTCGATTCGTAATAAAGCAGGTTGTTTAGGAGTATTATGACGTTTATTAAAATATTGTTGAAATTCTTGATGATTGGAAATGTATTTTCTAAAGTTTGATTCACTAATAGTCAAATCATGATTTTCTACTAAATAACGCCATAAATTAGCTTTGTAGTAAAACGTTTGTAAGGTATCGTCACTCAGTAATTCTTGAATAACTGGATGTAATAAATCGATTTTTGATTTTCTAACTTTAATTTTAGGTTTAGTAAAGCCGTTATAATATTTTTTGACGGTTCTACGATCCACCTGGAGTTCTCTAGCTAAAAGAGAGAAATTAGGGTTCATGTGTTGTGCCTCCATAATCATGCGTAATTTTGGTAAATCAGATAATTCATTTACCTGGAATTGTTTTAAAACAATTGCTTCATCTATTTTTGTCATAACAATTTTCACCTCAATATCATTATGACATATGAATCAATTTTGTACATTTTTAAATTCCCGAATGTGTGCATTGTTATAGTAGCATTTATAAATATGATAAAGAGAAAATTAATTTTATCCAGAACCTAAGCCAAATTCTTGTAAGAAAATACCTAAATCCAACAAAATATATATGCAAGAGAACTTGGGATAATTGAAAAAATAAATGATTTATCTACTGGACTTTACTGCACTCTGCTGCACTCTATTTCTCAAGAAAAATATAATGTCATGATTTACTTTTCAATAATCTGATAATATTGATTTCTATCATTCTTGTTATTACCATACCATTAAGAAACTATTCTCATTAACTATTTTCCATTTCATTCATTAATCCATTGATTAAGATGTAAATCAAAAATCACTAATAGTATCAGTGAACTTTGATTCTTAAATTGAATTTTGCTCCTTTAAAATAAAATCTTTAAACGCATTATTGAAAATAGTAATAGCTTTAGAAGTTTTTCTGCTCATTAAGTAAGTAAAAGAAACAGGGGTTGTTACTGTAGTGGCTTCAAGATGAGCAATCTTATCTGTAAAAGTCTTTTTTAAGTAAAGGGGCAGAAAGGAAATGCCTTGATTCATTTCTATTAGTTTGGCAGTTACTGTAATATCATTGATAGCAGTGAAATCGGCCTCTGGAACCAGCTCAATGATTTCTTTTTTTAGATTTTCCCAATAGACGGGGTGGTTATCGGATAATATTTTATAGTTTTTAAATAATTGTAATTCGTCGCATTTGACTATTGTTTTAGGATAAAAGAGGGCAATCTTTCCTTCACAAATTTGTTCGGATATGATTTTTTTACTATATGGAACTTCTCTATCAATACCAATATCGAATGTATTCGTTTCAATAGCTTGTTCAATATGGCTATTTAGCACGGATACAGAGATATCAATATCTGGATATCGCTGAAAGAATTCCTGTAAAAATTGTGGTAAAAGGTATGTGGCAATGTAAGGAGATACGGCAATTTTTATATGAGATTGTTGTTTTTTATTTTGTAGCCTAATCTTTTGAATACTTTGCTCATAGGTTTGTATAAGATTTTTAGCAATCTCTATAAATTCTCTTCCAACAGCAGTTAGTGTCAAGTTTCTTCCCACTGTTTCGAAAAGTTGAACTTGGAGATGCTTTTCTAATTTCTTAATTTGTTGATGTAGCGTTGGTTCGGTAAGAAATAGCTCTTCGCTGGCTTTACGATAATTGAGATGTTTTGATAATACTAAAAAAGTGTAATACCAATCTAAGTTCATAGTTACTCCTATTTATAAATTTTTTCTTAATGATTTCTAAACTTTTTTCAAATTTTAAAATACCTTAATATAGTATACCATATTATTACAGATAGGAACTCTTATCTAATAAAATAATGGGTGAGGTATGATATACATTCAAGATAATACAATTAGAGATGGTATACAGCAAACGTCGATTAAAAAAGATGTTGCAACTAAGAAAAAGGTTATTACTGAAATTAGTAAATCCAAAATTCATTTAGTTGAGATTGGTATGTGTGATACTATTCAAGATTTGTATATTTTAAAATGCTATATGAGTATATTAAGAAAATATCTATCTGGGATAGTATTGACTTAGCATTCCAGCTGTATAGTATGTTTCCTAATACGGTTATTAAATTCTAAGATACATATGTTAGGAGGTCTCTTATATTTAAATTTGAAGGGGTAATATGTATGTCGCTAATCGCTTTAGCTATTTATAATTCTTAAAGGAGAAAAAATGAAAATTAAAACAACATTTAATAATATTTTACCAAAGAAATTTGGAAAAGAAGCAAAAAGGGAAGATATAATACAAGGAAATCCAGTTCGTTCTTTTGCGTTTGAAGTTGATAATTTACCCAAAGGTACTAAATATATCGCTTTTACTCTTATTGATTATGATGCCATTGCTGTTTGCTCTTTTCCTTGGATCCATTGGAGCGTTGCTGATTTAAAAGTTAATGGAGATAGTATTCAGATTGAAGAAAATATGAGCCGAATTGGTCAATTAATTCAAGGTAAAAATAGTTTTTCTAGTCAATTTTTAGATGGTGATTTTTCTGAAATTGATACAATGTTTGTTGGACCGACTCCACCTGATAGAGACCATAACTATACTTTAAAAGTGTTTGCATTATCAGAGAAAACTGGACTTGAAAATGGCTTTTGGGTTAATGAATTACTAAATAAAGTAAAGGATTTAACTTTGGGTACGGTTGAGTTAGACCTTATTGGAAAATGTTAAAGTCATGATTGGTAAACCTAAATAAATTATACGTTTAAGTCTTGTTATTATCTTGTAAAACCAGTAAAGTAACTAATTCTACTATTTTTAGAGAGTTAGTCACAAAGAAAATCAAATAGTTAGACTGACTATTTGAGTATGAAAAAAGCAGATAAAAAATCCCTTGAGTAAATAACTTGTGAAGTGCCATCATATCGACTTCTCCATCGAACAATTTGTTGTCTAATTGTATGGTATTTTCTTGCTGCTTTAGCGTTATTATCATGTTTTATTGCATATTCTACTGCACGCTGTCTTAATTTGATTTCTTCTATTAATAGATTTCATAAGAGAACCTCTTTCCTGATTTTTACCCAACTTCAGTATAACATTGGTTCTCTTTTTTTGTATTTTTTCACAAATGTATTATACCTTAACGCCGAAACTTCCCTTATAAACTCACGACAAAATAGAAATGACTTTTCCCCGTAGCACGAGTACTAGAAACCATCCCATTGGTTTCTAGTACTGGAAAATTTGAGAGATTAGGCTCAAATTTTAGCAATGAGATTCGCAAAGCGAAGCTGCTTGCGTCCATGCTACCAAAGGAAAAGTCAATTTCTATGCCCATATATGAAAAAACACCCTGTGGAAATCCACAGAGTGTCGAAATGTTGATATATATAATATTAACGTTTTGAGAACTGGCTAGCTTTACGAGCTTTTTTAAGACCTGGTTTTTTACGTTCTTTCATACGAGGATCACGAGTTAATAAACCAGCAGCTTTTAAAGCGCCACGGAAATCAGGATCAACTGTTAATAATGCACGAGCGATACCATGACGGATAGCTCCTGATTGACCAGTGAATCCACCACCATTAACGTTTACTAATACATCGTAAGTTCCGATTGTTTCAGTAATGTTTAAAGGTTGTTTGATTACTTCGTGTAAGTAAGCAAATGGAATGTATTCTTCAATTGATTTTTTGTTAATTGTAATATTACCTGTCCCTGGTACTAAGATAACACGGGCAGTTGAGTTTTTACGGCGTCCAGTGCCGCGGTATTGTGCTTGAGCCAATGCTTTTTCCTCCTTAGATTAGTGATTGGATGTCTACTGCTACTGGTTGTTGTGCAGCATGTGGATGTTCAGCTCCACCGTAAACATGTAATTTAGTAAATTGACGACGTCCTAATGAGTTCTTAGGTAACATGCCTTTGATTGATAATTCAACTAATTTACGAGAGTTGTTAGCACGTAATTCACCAGCTGTACGAGCAGTCAATCCACCTGGGTGGTTTGAGTGGTGATAGTAAACTTTATCAGATGCTTTTTTACCTGTTAAAGCAACTTTATCAGCGTTGATGATGATTACGAAATCACCTGTGTCAACGTTAGGTGTAAATGTTGGTTTGTTTTTTCCACGTAAAATGCTTGCAGCAACAGCTGAAAGACGTCCTAATGGTACATCAGTAGCGTCGATTACAACCCAGTTACGTTCAGTAGTGCTAGCTTTTGCCATAAATGTTGTACGCACGATTATTTCCTCCAAATTCTTCTTGGTATTTCTTCACATTGAGTTTAACGGGGCTCAATGGTGGTTTATCTAATTGGAATATCGAGTGATTCCTTTACTAATTGTAAATAATCTCTCAGATAATTATTTAGCTAATGCTGATTTAGCTTGTTCAGCTAAAACAGTGAATGCTGCTGCATCGTTAACTGCTAAGTCAGCTAACATTTTGCGGTTCATTTCGATACCAG
>CAUQAL010000046.1:0-11192 GCA_963515985.1 uncultured Granulicatella sp. | reverse complement strand
AAAATTAATCTGGATGTTACGTGCACACTTAAACGAAGCACCTGGAATCTAATCAAGTAAAACAAAAAAGGATGAGTCACTCATCCTTTTTTTGTTTGAAGTTATACAATCATTTGAAAGAAAGTCATCAAAAGTATAGAATAGTTTAAGAGAAAATAATTTAGAAAAAATAGATACATGATAAAAGGAGGATGAGATGAATTCAAAGGCGTTTTATCAACAAATGTTTGCGATTGCGATCCCTGTTGCATTACAAAGTTTACTAACTTCATTTTTAAACACATTAGATACAATGATGATTTCCTCTCTTGGAGATGCGAGCATTGCTGGTGTTGGATTAGCAAACCAAGTGTTTTTCTTATTTACATTGATTTGTTTTGGAATCAACACAGGTTCCTCAGTTTTATTCGCTCAATATTGGGGTGTAAGAGATGTTTCGCAAGTTCGAAAAATTAATCAGGCAAGTTTAATGATGTCTACAGCTATTTCTGTGGCATTTATGCTTGTTGCAATGTTATTCCCTTATGGAATTTTAGAATTATTTACCCATGATGCAACAGTTGTTCAAGCAGGCGGTGACTATTTACGTGTAGCGGCATTAACCTATGTCATTACTGCATGGAGTTTTTCTTTAGGTAGTGCTTTAAGAAGTACAGGAAATCCGAGGGTTCCATTAATAGCAACTATGAGTAGTTTTGTTGCCAATGCTTTCTTCAATTATATTTTTATTTTTGGGAAATTAGGATTACCAGCAATGGGAGTTGTCGGGGCAGCGTTAGGAACTGTTGTAGCGAGAATGATTGAAATTGGAGTATTAGTTTTTGTTATCAAACGTTATCAAGGCCCACTTCAAATTCCAATTCGACATTTACAAAAAATTCCAAAAGAATTTTGGGAAGTTTATTGGAAGACAACTTTACCAGTTATTGTCAATGAAACCTTCTGGGCACTAGGGCAAGTATTTTATAATTCAGCTTATGCAATGGTTGGAACTCAAGCGACTGCAGCGGTGCAAATTGCAGTTGCGATTCAAGGCTTAGCCTTTGTTATCGTTCGTGGATTAGGAAGTAGTTGTAGTATTATGCTTGGGCAAAGTATTGGGAAAAATAAAATTGATCTAGCGAAAAAAGATGCCCATCGCTTTATTATTTTATCCATTATAACAGGTGTAGTCATTGGAGCTATTGAAAGTTTAACGCCACAATGGACATTATTATTATTTGGACATATTAGTCCGGAAGTGTATACTCTTGGTCAACAATTATTACAAGTAATGGGAATTATTTTCATCTTAAAAACGATTAATTCCATTATTGTTGTAGGAGTTTTAAGAGGTGGTGGAGATACTCATTATGGAATGAAATTAGAAATGAGTTGTGTCTGGTTAGTTGGTGTCCCACTATCTCTTCTAGCAGCAGGAGTGTGGCATTTACCAGTTACTATCGTTGTCATTTGTGCGGGAATGGAAGAAGTGACAAAAGTAGTCGTAGGACTCTATCGTGTTTATTCTCAAAAATGGATTCATCGTTTAGTACAAGACTAGTCAAATCTTTTCATTTATGGTAGAATATTTGTCAGACAGTTCGTAACCATCCTGTCTATAAACAAAACTAGGGCTTATTTGAACATGAAATGATCAATCAATTCCTGGAAAACGATGGTGTTTTTCAGGAATTTTTTATGTCTAAATAGTCCGGAAAGAAGGAATAACAATGAGAAAAAACGAAGAAATGGGAGAAATTACACACTTAGGAAGTAAAACAGTTTATCGTGACGATTATGCACCAGAAGTGCTAGAGTCATTCCCAAATAAACATCCGGAAAATGATTATTTTGTAAAATTTAATTGTCCAGAATTTACTTCATTATGTCCAATTACAGGTCAACCTGACTTTGCGACAATTTATATTAGCTATGTTCCAGGAGAACGTATGGTAGAAAGTAAGTCTTTAAAATTATACTTATTTAGCTTTAGAAATCGTGGTGATTTCCATGAAGACTGTATGAATATCATTATGAAAGATTTAGTAAAATTAATGGATCCAAAATATATTGAAGTTTGGGGTAAATTTACACCACGTGGGGGAATCTCTATTGATCCATATTGTAACTATGGAAAACCAGGTACTAAATGGGAACAAGTAGCAGACCACCGTATGATGAATCATGATTTATATCCTGAAAAAGTGGATAACCGTTAAGGAGAATCAGGATGAAATTAGTATTATTAAGTGGTGGAGTCGATAGTTCGACTGCATTAGCGCTAGCTTTGAGTCAAGATCCTCAAGTCGAAGCTATTTCATTTTCATATAATCAAAAGCATAAGGAATTGGAATTAGAAGCAGCTAGAAAAATTGCAGCTTATTACAAAGTTCCTCATCAAATTTTAGAGGTTAGTTCTGTATTTTCAGGAAGTAAATCATCTTTAAATGCTGAAAATGATATCGAAGTGAGTACAGGAGATTATGCGACTCAAACAGAAGCAAATACCGAAGTGGAGTTTCGTAATGGAATTTTTATTTCGATTTTAGCAGGAATTGCGATGCAAAAAGGAGCTTCAGAAATTTATTTTGGAGCACACTTGGATGATTCTGGAGTTATTTATCCAGACTGTTCTCCTGAGTTTATTGAAGCAATGAATCAAGCTGTTCAATTAGGAAGTGGAGGCAAAGTTCGATTGACAGCTCCATTTGGACAAGTGAAAAAGAAAGAAATTGTCGCTAAAGGAGTCGAATTAGGAGTTCCTTATGAATTGACGTACAGTTGCTATAATGGCGTGTATCCTCCATGTGGGAAATGTGGAACTTGTATTGATCGAAATAAAGCCTTTTTAGCAAATGGATTGGAGATTTTATAGTGAATAAAAAACAAATTAGATTATTAACACAAAACACTTTAATAGGTGCATTATATGTTGTTTTAACATTAATTAATCCTATTTCTTACGGGATGTTTCAGTTCCGTTTATCTACTTTATTAATGGGTGTTCCATTTTATAAACCGCAATTGTCATTAGGGATTTTAATTGGTGTAATGATTAGTAATATTCCAAGCCCTCTTGGCCCGATTGATATTTTATCTGGATTTTTAATTCAATCAGTGAGTTTATATGTATTTAATCGTATTTTTAAAAATTCTTATGTGAAGAGTGCTGCTTATGGAATTTGGTGTGGTTTTGTAGTAGCAGCGGCATTGTATTACTCTTTACAAGTACCATTCTGGCCTAGCGTATTTGGCGTAGCAGTGTCGAATATTTTATTTGCCTTCTTAGGTACATTTATTGTTGAAAAATTCTTAAAAGGATTTTTAGATAAAACAGTAGCTGAATAGAAAATGATAAATAGACTTTGAAACGTACTAGTGTTTCGAAGTCTTTTTTTGTGTATAGGCTAAAAGATGAAAGAAAAATTTTTTGTTAGCGAGGCTGCTGGCGACCTCGCAAACAAAAAGTATTTTTCTACTTTATTTTATTATGTGTTCAAAAAACGTTGACAGAAGAAGAAAAGGGGAGTAAAGTAATAAAACGGAAAGATTACGTTTTATAGAAGAGGGAGACAAAATGAAAATTCATAAAAAGTCATTACTGATTGGGAGTGCAAGTCTTGTTTTATTGGGAGGGTGTTCACTGTTTAATACTCAAAATACAAGTCAGCAAACAGAATCAGAAACTACCACAACAGAAATTTCAAAAGCAGATTTAGCAAAATTTGAAAAAATTGCTGAAGAAGTAAAAGAAAACAAACCAAAAACAATTGTTGGAGAAGTATTCGAAAATGGATATTTAAAAAAACATGGAGATCATTATCATTTTGTATATGGAGCTCCTCCAGCAGATGCTATCTATGAACAAAAGAGTTCTGCAACTGCAATTAGTTCTGCAGATGATGGATATGTCTTTAATCCAAATGATATTGTAGAAGAAAATGAAGTGGGATATGTTGTTCGCCACGGAGATCACTTCCACTTTATTTATAAAAATAATGCTCAACAAACAATAGCAACAACAATGGCTACAAATACAGTAGCTCATAATCATCATGAAGAAGTAGAAGATGGCTATGTATTTGATAAAAAAGATGTTGTAAGTGAAACTGAAACAGGATATATCGTTCGTCATGGAGATCATTTCCATTTTATTTATAAAGATAAAAAAGGAAATCCAGTAGTAACTACAGAGCACCATGAACACGATGATCATGACGGAGACAAACACGACCACGAAGGTGAGCATCATGATCATGACCATGATGGCTATGTTTTTGATAAAAAAGATGTTGTTAGTGAAACAGCAGAAGGTTATGTAGTTCGTCATGGAGATCACTTCCACTTTATTTATAAAAATCAAGTGAATCAGGAAAATTCACATCATAATACTGTTGCATCAACGATTGAAAAAGTTGAGAAGGTAGAAAAGGAATTACATGGTTTAACAGGAGAAGGTGCTACACCTCTTACGAAGCCTGAAACAAAACCAAACACAGAAGCTCCGACTACACAGCCAAAAGAAAAACAATTTGCCGGAATTCATTATAGAACGAGTGACGGATTTTTATTTGATGGGAATCATATTATTGGTACATCAGGAGAAAACTTATTAGTGGCACATAATGGAAATATGAAAGATATACATGTTATTCCATTTGAACAATTAGTCCATACAAAATGGGAACATTTAATTCCAAAAGAACATTTAGAAGCAGCTAAAGCACGCTATAACGGGACTGCAACGCCTCCTAAAGAAGAACATCACCATGATGATGCAACGAAGCCAGCAGAAATGAGTGAGTTAGATAAAAAAATCGAAGAAAAAATTGTAGGCATTATGAAACTATACGGTGTAAAACGTGAAAGTATTGTAGTGAATAAAGAAAAAAATGCAATTATTTATCCTCATGGAGATCACCATCATGCAGATCCAATTGATGAACATAAACCAGTTGGAATTGGACATTCTCATAGTAATTATGAACTCTTCAAACCAGAAGAAGGTGTTGCTAAAAAAGAAGGGAATAAAGTTTATACAGGTGAAGAATTAGCAAGTGTTGTAAAATTATTAAAAAACAGCACATTTAATAACCAAAACTTCACCTTAGCAAATGGACATAAACGTGTATCCTTCAGTTTCCCACCAGAATTAGAGAAAAAATTAGGAACAAATATGATGGTGAAATTAACGACTCCAGATGGAAAAACGATTGAAAAATTATCAGGAAAAGTATTCGGTGAAGGTGTCGGGAATATTGCTAATTTTGAATTAGATAAACCATATTTACCAGGAGAAACATTCAAATATACAATTACTTCAAAAGACTATCCAGAAGTAAATTATGAAGGAACATTTACGATTCCATCTTCATTAGCTTATAATATGGCAAGTCGTACGATTTTCTATCCATTCCATGCGGGTGATACTTATTTAAGAGTGAAACCTCAATATGCAGTACCAAAAGGGACTGATGCTTTAGTCAGAGTTTTTGATGAATTTCATGGAAATGCGTACTTAGAAAATAACTACAAAGTGGGTGAAATTAAACTTCCAATTCCAAAATTAAATCAAGGAACTACGATGACAGCGGGAAATAAAATTCCAGTAACCTTCATGGCAAATGCTTATTTAGACAATCAATCTTCTTATATTGTGGAAGTTCCAATTTTAGAGAAGAATAATCAAACAGAAAAACCTGGAGTTATATCACAATTTAAAGGACATGAAGCAGAAGAAACTTCTAAGCCTGTCGAAAAAGGTGAAGAATTACCAAAAGAAACTTCAAAACCAACTGGAAAAGATGAAGGATTGAAACCTGTAGAAAAAGAGGAAATTCCAAAAACAACAGGAGAAGGACTAAAACCTGAATCAGAAAAGCCAAATGAGAATCCAATTTCTGAACCAGGACTAGAAGAAGCACCAGCAGTAGATCCAGTACAAGAGAAAATTGCGAAATTTGCTGCCAGTTACGGATTAGGATTAGATAGTGTTATTTTCAATATGGATGGAACGATTGAATTACGTTTACCAAGTGGAGAAGTTATTAAAAAGAATATGGCTGATTTTACAGGAGAAGCACCTCAAGGAAGTAGTGAAAATAAACCAGCAGATTCCTTACCAGAGGCTCCAAAACCAAGTGAAAAACCTGTGAAACCTGAAAATTCAACAGATAATGGAATGTTAACTCCAGAAGGAAACACAGGAGTAGATCCTATGCTTGATCCAATGTTAGAAGAAGCACCAGCAGTAGATCCAGTACAAGAGAAAATCGCAAAATTTGCTGCTAGTTACGGATTAGGATTAGATAGTGTTATCTTTAATATGGATGGAACTATTGAATTACGTCTGCCAAGTGGGGAAGTTGTTAAAAAGAACATGGCTGATTTTACAGCATAATAAATTGATGAAAAAGCGTCTGAATCGAAAGAAAGATTCAGGCGTTTTTTGTGTTTTGAAGATCTACTAATAGTAAATGCTAAAAGATGAAAGAAAAATTTTGTGTTAGCGAGGTCGCCAGCAGCCTCTGCGAGTCTCATGGCTAAACTTCGAGCCTTGGTTTCGAAGTTTACCTATAATGGAAGCCAGACGTGGCTTCCATTATTTTCGCAACAAAAATTTTTCTTTCATCTTTTAGCTGAATTATAAAACGAAGTACAATAATTTTAAAAAAATAAATACTGTTCAAAAGGATATGACAAACAAAAAAAGTTATCAGAAGTAAGCGTGAAATGTATTCTTGAGAGCAGGGCAAGAGGCGTTTGATAGGTCTTAAATCGAAAAAAATCCATGTTTACAATAAAGAAAAAAATATGTTAAACTGACGGTGTTTAAGGGGTTTCAAAAAAACAATAACTATGTATATATAGTTAATGAAAGCAATAAAGCACTTCGTTAGACTTTTTTAGGTAGTCTCGTGTTTAGAAAACAAAAAAATAAATTAAGGGTACAACTTAGCGAGTAAACTTATTAGCCAACAAATTTGAGTTTGTAGAGGTTGTTGAATATGATATTTCATGAATTTGGTGATAAAAAATTTCCACATATATTATTGATACACGGAGGAGGTAATTCCTGGTGGAATTATCTTCGGCAAGCTCGTATATTATCCGATAAATATCATGTGATATTACCAACACTTAATGGTCATGGAGAAGAATATCAAAAAGAGTATATTTCAACTGAAAATTCCGCACAGCAAATTATGGACTATATAAAAAATAATTGCGATGGAAAATTATTTGCCGTGGGTGGTGTTTCTGTGGGAGGTCAAATTGCCATTGAATTATTATCGCTAAATAGTGATATAGCTCAGAAAGCAATAATAGACGGTAGTATTTGTATTGCTCAGCCAAAACTGGCAAGGGTTAGTACAATTATTGTAAAATTATTCGGAAAACTTATGTTTAGCAAATATGTAAGTAAAATTCAGTTGAGTTTAATGAAAAAAATTTATCCTAGTATGGCTTATTCGCAAGAAATAGAAGGTTATTATATGGAGGATATGCCAAGGATTCCAATTAAAACATTGGTGACTATGTATCAAACATATATGGGAGAATATAGGCTTAAATATTCTATTACAGAAAGTAAAGCACAGGTTCTATATATTTATGGTGAAAAAGAAATGGGTTGCGTTAAGGAATCGGCTAAGCTGTTTCAAAAAATGCATCCTAATTGTACTGTATATGAAGCGAAAGGATATAATCACGGTTATCTATCAGCTTATCTGCCTTTGGAGTGGATGGATTTGGTTAATCCATTTTTGGAAAACGATGTTCATCACAATAACTAAACTATGAGGTTATATAATAATTCCTAGGTTTGTCTACTTATCATAAATTTTGTTTAAAAAGTATTATCAGTGAAAAAACGCAAATATAATATAAAAGAAAGAAGAAAAACCTTTTTGTAGCGAAAGCAATAGAAGCCAGGAGGTGGCTTCTATTGCAGGTGAAAATTGATACCAAGGCTCGATTTTTAGCCAAGAGACTCGCAAGCGAGGCTACTGGCGACCTCGCAAACAAAAAGTATTTTTCTTCTTTCTTTTACTACGTTCTCAAAATATTTGTGTTTCTTATCATGTAATTCGACAGATTCTTATTTGTATTGACAGAATAATAAAAGAATAGTAGTTTAATAGCAAAAATCAGTAGTATACGAAAGAGGATAGAACGATGACAAATAAAATCAATGGACAAAAACTGACATTTCTTATTTCAAACGATTCTGTTTTGAGTTTGGTTGTCACAGATAAAATGGTAACGGATATTCAAGTAGAAAGTGATTTTATAGCAGATATTATTTTACCGAAAGAAAAACGAAATTATAATAGATTAGAGCGACATCTTCAATATTTATTGGATACAAAAAAATCCTTGCCAGAAATATTAGAACAAATTAAAAAATTAGGATTTTCTACTCCTATTCACTACAATTTACACATCGATATAACAGAGGTTTAGAATAGTGAACAAACGCAAATACAATATAAAAGAAAGCAGAAAAATCTTTTTGTAGCAAAAGCAATAGAAGCCAAAGCATGGCTTCTATTGCAGGTAAAACTCCAAGACGGTTTCACCGTCTTACTCATGACAGAAACAAAATTTGGTACTATACTTACCTTAGAGAACAATACTAATCCGTTCGAATTATTGGGGAATTGTCGTTCCTGTAGGTAAAACTGGATGAACAGAGGTCATGAGAAAACTCGATTATGCTTAGAGCATGAAAATAAAATTACATTTTACCTTCTGTTCCATTGTTCTTAAACAATTAGAATAGGAGGTTTTATTATGCAAGTAATGCACCCAGTATGTTGTGGAATTGATGTACATCAAAAATCCATTGTTTGTTGTATTTTAGATGGTCCTCTTACTTCAAACGAACCTAAAAAATATCAAACAACCTTTGGTACCACAACTAAAGAATTAAAAGCAGCTCTTGATTGGCTACTTGAACATCAAGTTACGCACGTTTTCTTCGAAAGTACAGGACAATATTGGATCCCTCTTTTCAATATCTTCTCAGATTCTGACTTAGAATTAGTCCTTGCGAATCCTCAACATATTAAAAATGTCCCAGGTCGTAAGACAGACGTCAAAGATGCTGAGTGGATTGCACAACTTGGTAGGTGTGGTTTAATTAACCAATCTTATATCCCTTCTCAAGAAGTGCTTCAATTACGTTATTTAACTCGTTATCGTCTCTCAGTAAAACAGCGTTTAACTCAAATAAAAAATCATATCCATGTTATTTTACAAAGAGCTAATATTAAAATAACAAGCTACTTATCAGATATTTTCTGCAAAACAGGACAAGCATTGTTAACTTTATTTATTGATGGTGAAGTTATTAATGAAGACAATGTTGAAAGTTGCATACATGGTAGAATAAAAGCATCTACTAGACAATTAATTGAAGCTATGGAAGGTAAACTATCTACAGTGGACCGTTTTCTAATTAAAGAATGTATGGAAGAATATCAACTTCTTCTAACAATTCCTGGTATTAGTGATAATTGTTGTGCCACTATATTAGCTGAAATTGGTCCAAATGTTGATGCTTTTAAAACTGAAAAGAAGTTAGCTTCATGGGCTGGAATGTGTCCGGGTTCTAACGAAAGTGCAGGTGTAAAAAGATCTTCACACACGACGCAAGGCAATAAATATCTTAAACAAGCCTTAGTAATGTCGGTGTTAAGTGTTCAACGTGCTAAAGAAGAATCCTTTTCACTTTTCTATCAGCGAATTTCCAGCAGAGGAAGTAAAATGAAAGCTATTATCGCTTGTGGTCATAAAATACTTAGAATTATCTATAAAATACTTCAATCGCACCAACCTTATAATAGTCAAAAAGCGTTAGGTCTGCGACAACAGACTAACGCTTAATCTTTGACAATTAAAAAAATTTTCACTTACATTATAGCATAGGTAGTATCTTTTTGTCTTTTTTTGGTACTTTGTTTCAAATAAAAATCGAGACCAAGGCTTGATTTTTAGCCAAGAGACTCGCCAGCTAGGCTACTGGCGACCTCGCAAACAAAAAGCATTTTTCTGCTTACTTTTATTACGTATAAACATCAATAAAAAATGTATGCACTTTCTTATAAACACGCAAAGAAAGTCCCTCAAAACCTTGACAAATCGCCAATTTTAAGCTAAAATAATGTAACGCAATAAGTGTAACTATAGTCTTGCGGGAAACTGAAATATTGTCCAGAAATCCCGTGAATATTAGGAAAAACAAAAGAATGAGCGCTCTTTTTAATAAGGGATAAAGAAATTCTTTTGGTTTTTTTTTGTTCAAAAACGACTTATAGCCGACATTTGTTACGAAAATTTAACATTGTAATAAATTTGTAATATTTATTCATCAAATTACGATATAGGGGTGGAAGAGTTGGCACATCATGATGTGAAATACGGTAAACACCGTGTGCGTAGAAGTTATGCACGAATCAGTGAAGTATTAGAATTACCAAATCTAATTGAAATTCAAACTGATTCTTACCAATGGTTCTTAGATGAAGGGATTCGTGAAATGTTTAAAGACATCTCACCAATCGAAGACCATACAGGTAATTTATCATTAGAATTTTTAGATTATGAATTACATGCTCCAAAATATAATCTTGCAGAAGCAAGAAATCACGACGCAAATTATGCAGCACCAATTTATGTAAAAATGCGTTTAGTGAACAAAGAAACAGGAGAAGTAAAAGACCAAGAAGTCTTCTTTGGAGATTTCCCATTAATGACAGAAATGGGAACATTCATCATTAATGGTGCAGAACGTGTAATTGTATCTCAATTAGTACGTTCACCAGGTTCATACTTCCATGACCGCCCAGATAAAAATGGTAAAGCCTTATATGGCGCAACTTTAATTCCTAACCGTGGTGCATGGTTAGAATATGAATCAGATTCAAAAGACATTTCATATGTACGTATTGACCGTACTCGTAAAATTCCATTAACAGTATTAGTTCGTGCATTAGGTTTTGAATCAGATGACACAATTTTAGAAATCTTCGGTGAAAGTGAAACATTACGTTTAACACTAGATAAAGATGTTCATAAACGTATGGATGAATCACGTACAGAAGAAGCATTAAAAGACATTTATGACCGTCTACGCCCAGGTGAACCAAAGACAGCTGAAAGTTCACGTAACTTATTAACAGCTCGTTTCTTTGATCCACGTCGTT
>CAUQAL010000045.1:0-11336 GCA_963515985.1 uncultured Granulicatella sp. | reverse complement strand
CAATGGTGCAATTCGTACCGACTACTTCCAATTCTGGGGTGTACGTAAACGTAAATCGGTTAGTGAGTAAATAAAAAAAGAAAAACTTTTCAAGTAGTAAGGACGCCAGCAGCTTCGCAAAGCGAATCTCATGGCTAAAATTTGAGCCTAGGTCTCAAATTTTCCTGTACTATAAGCCACAGTCATGTGACTTATAGTACTACTACATTGAAAAGTTTTCTTTTTGTATTTATTCTTTTAAATTTGTTTCCTAATTATTCTTCAACTACATGAAACGTAACGTGATCTGCTACTACATCACATTGTACAGTATTTCCTGGTAAAATACTTGAACGAATTAATTCTTTTGCTAATGGTGTTTCAATTTCACGTTGAATATAACGAGCAATTGGTCTAGCACCATAAACTGGATTATAAGCATTTTCAGAAATCCAATCTTTCAATTCATCTGTGAACTCTAATTGAATCTCTTGCTCTTGTAAACGAAGATTCAAATCTTTCAACATCTTATTAATGATGCCATGAATATGAGTTCTTGATAATGGTGTAAAGAAAATAGTTTCATCAATACGGTTTAAAAATTCAGGTTTAAATGTACCCTTCAAGACACTTTCCACTGCTTGTCTCGTTTCAGCATCAATTGTCTCCCCTTCAATTTCTAATAAGAATTGAGAACCGATATTACTTGTCATAATAAAGACCGTATTTTTAAAGTCAACAACTCTACCTTTAGAATCTGTTAGTCGACCATCATCTAATACTTGTAATAAAATATTGAAGACATCTGGATGTGCTTTTTCAATTTCATCTAATAAAACAATCGTATATGGATTACGACGAACTGCTTCTGTTAATTGACCTCCTTCTTCATAACCAACATATCCTGGAGGTGCTCCAACTAAACGACTCACAGAGAATTTCTCCATATATTCACTCATATCAATTCTGACCATATGGTCTTGACTATCAAATAAGTTTTCTGCCAATGTTTTCGCTAATTCTGTTTTACCAACACCAGTTGGTCCTAAGAATAAGAAGCTACCAATTGGTCTATTTGGATTTTGTAATCCTGCACGAGAACGTAAGACTGCATCTGCCACTTTTTGAACAGCTTCATCTTGCCCAATCACACGTTCATGTAAAGTATCTTCTAATTGAAGAAGTTTTTCTCTTTCTCCTTCTACTAATTTAGTTACTGGAATACCTGTTAATCTACCAACAACACGAGCGATTTCTTCATCTGTTACAGCTTCTTGCACTAATCGATTATCTTCTTGAGCATGAAATTTTGCTTGAGCTTCTAATTCTTGAATTTCTTTTTCTAATTTAGGAATACGACCATGACGAAGTTCAGCAGCTTTTTCTAAATTATATTCAGCTTCAGCTTCTTCTAATTCATGTTTTAAACGATCAATTTCCTCACGTTTATCACGAATTTTATTCACTTCTTCTTTTTCGATTTCCCATTTCATTTTCAAACTATTTGCTTCTTCACGTAATGTTGCTAATTCTTCTTGAAGAATCGATAAGCGTTTTTTACTTGCTTCATCTTTTTCCATTTTTAATGCTTGTTCTTCGATTTCTAACTGCATTAAACGACGAATGACAGCATCTAATTGTGTTGGCATTGAATTCATTTCTACACGTATCGTTGCACATGCCTCATCGACTAAATCAATCGCTTTATCTGGTAAATATCGATCTGTAATATAACGATTTGATAAAGTTGCTGCCGCTACTAAAGCATTGTCATGAATATTAACACTATGGTGAATTTCAAAACGTTCTTTTAATCCACGTAAAATAGAAATGGTATCTTCTACCGTTGGTTCATGAACTAATACTTTTTGGAAACGTCTTTCTAAAGCTTTATCTTTTTCCATATTTTCACGGTATTCA
Organism: uncultured Granulicatella sp.; assembly: GCA_963515985.1. Taxonomy (GTDB): domain Bacteria; phylum Bacillota; class Bacilli; order Lactobacillales; family Aerococcaceae; genus Granulicatella. Next base: position 9,437 of record CAUQAL010000045.1, on the reverse strand, counting down.
TCTAATGTTGTTGCTCCAATACAGTGTAATTCTCCACGAGCTAACATTGGTTTCAATAAGTTTCCGGCATCCATAGATCCTTCTGTTTTACCAGCTCCAACAATTGTATGAATCTCATCAATAAATAAAATGATTTGCCCTTCTGATTTTGTCACTTCTGATAACACTGCTTTTAGACGTTCTTCAAATTCCCCACGGAATTTTGCACCAGCGATTAAAGCTCCCATATCTAATGAGTAAATAACTTTATTCTTTAAATTTTCAGGAACATCTTTACGCACAATTCTTTGTGCAAGACCTTCTACGATAGCTGTTTTACCTACCCCAGGTTCCCCAATTAATACAGGATTATTTTTTGTTTTTCTAGATAAAATACGAATGACATCACGAATTTCTTCATCACGTCCAATAACTGGATCTTGTTTTCCAGATTTTACTGCTTCATTTAAATTTTGTGCATATTGTTTTAATGCTTCATATTGATTTTGACTAGTCACACGACTTCCTCCTCTCAATTTTTCGATTCTTTCTTGTAATACTTGTTTTGTTACTTGATGTTTCACTAAAAATTCTTTAATTGGATGATTCGTTTCCATTAAAGCTAGTACAATCACTTCAGTTGCTAAATATTCATCTTGAAATTGTTGTCTAATTTCATCAGCTTTCGTTAGTATTTGGTATAAAGATTGACTTAAGCTTTGACCATATTGGACTTGGCTTCCTTCTACTATTGGTAATTGATCAATTTTTTCATCCACAAATTTTTCTAATTCTGAAATTGGAACATGGACATCTTCATATAGATTTCTCACAAAATGATTTGGAGTTAAAAATACTTTCCACAAATGTGAGACATCGATTTCTTGATGTTTTCTATTTTGCGCAATTTCTTGTGCCTGAGCAAGTGATTGTTGCATCATCGTTGTCATTTTTTCAATATTCATCTTGCTTCCCCCATTCTTTTTCTTCCATTTCTTTATCAAATTTCTTTGATGTTTATAGTATACACTATTAGTCAATAAAGGTCAAACATTTTCTTTGACTTTTTTTGACTTTTTGACAAAAAAGAATAGAAAATTCATAGTAGCTGAAATAACATAAGCCAAAAATGGCTTATGTTATAGGAAAATTCGAGACCAAGGCTCGAATTTTAGCAATGAAACCGTCAGGTTTGCTTGCGTCCTAGCTACTATAAAATTTCTATTCAAAAAGTCTATCTATTTGAATAGATACGCATTACTCTTCTTACACAGTAATATCCTGGTATTAAATCCTTCTCCTTATCCTCAATCCCCTCACCACGATGATATGAAGACAATGGCAATAAATTAATAATCGGTGCCTTGTGAGTCTCCTCTAACCAACCACCTTTCGTAAAAGAAGCATCATCAATAATTTCCGGACCAAATTCAGCATTTGCAATCGTTAAACCAAACATATTCTCTTTCCATAAAGGAGAAATATTTTTCTGGAACAACTGACGCTTTAACTGATTGCCCCATTTGAATAAACGACGACAACCTGCTCCACAACAATACTCCCATTCATCTTCACTTAATAAACTTAACCCATGACGCTCCACTTCTCTTTTCAGTTCAGAATAAGAAACCGCATCATCTACATAACAATCGAACACATCAGGATTAATTTGATTTTGCTGTATGAATAAAGGAGATTTTCTCACTGCAGTAGGATAGTCTCTTAAAAAATGATAATCAAGCCCCTCAGGCATTAACAACGATTGAATCATCTCAAGAAGTTCATCAGTGGGATTATCCATAGAATTTAATTGACCCGAAATCACATGATATTGACCAATGTATTTCAATCCAACAAATTGAGGTCTCTTTTCTACTAATAAAGCTGGAATAGTTACTTCTCGAAGTGGCGAAGTTGAAGCATTAATTTTTTCATCAATATATTCAGTTGTTAAACGAACATGAGAAAAATCTTGATCCAAAAATCCTTCTTCTGTTAAAAGTGAACTTGTCAATTGTTGATTACAATAACGTTTTAAAGCATATCTTAATTCTTGACGTTCTTCACTACAATCAAGACCTGATAATCCTACTAATCCACTATCCCATCCCAAAATACATTTTTTCTGCCCTGGTACAAATATATATTCTCTACCGTCTATTTCTACTTCAAAAGTATCTGTTTTAAAGCCCCCAAAATGATAACTAACTGGCGTAACTTTTGTCACTTCTAGTATTGGATTTACAAACTGTCTTAAAATATTTTGTATGACTACTTCTTTCATTTCATTTGATAGTGTCTTCCATATTGGATTAAAAATTACATCTGAAAAATTATTAGTCATCCCCATCACCTCAATCTTATTCTAAAACCAATCTTAACACTTCACCATTTAAAAAATCAACATGATTTGTTATAATACATTGTACATTAAAGGAGATTACTATGCATTTAATTATTATCGCAAACCCATTTTCTGGTGGAGGAAAAGGAAAAAAACAATTCGACTGTTTAGTCAATTATTGCCTAAAAAACAACATTATATTTTCAACTTATTTAACACAATATGCTGGAGAAATGATTGAAATGATCCCTCGTATCATTCAAAACTTATCTTCAGAACAGAAAATTATCATTATTGGTGGAGATGGTACGTTGAATGAAGCTATTTCTGCTCTTATTCAATTCAACCAAGAAATTCCTGTAGCTTACTTACCCGCAGGCACAGGAAATGATTTTGCAAGAGAAATGAAATTAACACATGATATTCCGACATTTATAAAACATCTTCAAAATGAAACAATTAAAAATCTTGAAATAATTTCATATCATGAAAAAATGAGTCACAAAAAAGGAATTGCGATTAATTCCCTTGGGTTTGGAATTGACGCTGCTATTTGCCAACTTAATACTTTCCAAACAAAATCTCAGAAAAAACGATTTGGTTTAAATAAATTATCCTATTTAACACCTATAATAGATGCCTTTAAAAGGCATCAAAAATTTCAAGCTTCGATTCAAATCAATGATGAACCTGTTCAAATTGCTGATAAAAATTTATTAGTCGGACTATTCAATCACTCTTATTTTGGTGGAGGAATTCAATTTGTACCTACTGCAAAACAAAATTCGCATCATTTTGAAGTTGTCGTAGCTAGAGACGTTACAACTAAAGTCATTCTTAAAGCTTTCCCATTTATTTTATGGAATAAGCAACATTTTGAACGATTTCCGAATCACTTATTGAAACAGACTGCTACTAAAGCCTGTATCAAAATTAAACAGCCCATTCTCATGCAAACAGATGGTGAAGTAACTTCCTTTGAAATAGTTGATTTAGAAGCTAAATTAATGACCTACCCAATCTATTTAACCTAAAAAACTGGAGTCAATAACTGAAGTGACCCCCAAAAAGTCTAACTTTTCGGGGTCACTTCAATAACGGCTCCAGTTTTCTTTTTCTAATATCCTCTCACTTGCGCTACATATTGCTGAATGGCATCACATGCATATTGCCCAACACCTTTTCCATATTTATCTAAGTTCGTTCTAAACTCTTCATTTTTAGCATATCCAAAGCCTATACTTGAAAAAACATCAATTGTACAATCAAATGCATACTGACACATATGTTCATGCAATTCTTTAGCTAGAGTTACATTTACTGAATCTGTTGCTGGAATTCCTTTTTCAATATTAGATGCATAAGCAAAGAAAATTCGATTAAATCCTTCAGCTACAATATCTTCTTTTCCATTTTGCTTTTCCTCAGCTTCTTTAATAACTTCTTCACCATATTTTTCAATTGCTTCATTTTTATAATTTTCATTATCTGAAACACTAAATCCTTTGAATTTATCTTCTATTTTCATCCCTATTTTCCTTTCTGTAGACATAATTGTCTTTTCTAATGTGTCGATTAATGTTAGAAGTTTTTCCTTCTCTTTTTTCATTAAGATTAATTGTTTTTGTAAGTGTTGTATAAGGGTTTCTTCATTTTGTTGTAAAAGCGACTCGATTTCTTTTAGAGAAAATCCTAAATATTTATAGTATAAAATGGTTTGAAGATAGGTTAAATCTTCTTCACTATAATGGCGATAACCATTTTCGTCTTTTTTTGGGGAAAGTAATCCAATACTGTCATAATGATGTAAAGTGCGCACCGATACACCACTTATTTCACTTACTTGTTTAATTAAATACATCCTCATTCCTCCTAACAATCACAGTATACGCTATGACGTAAGGTTATAGTCAAGCTTATTTTCAAAAAAATACACCTCCTAAATGGAAGTGTATTTTAAATTTATGATTTTGGTTGATACGTAAACCCTTCACCAATAACATGTGTTACTTCAGTAATAATTGTAAATGCTTCAGGATCTACATCGTGAATAATTCTTTGTAATGTCATCACTTGAAGACGGTTAACGGCTACGAATAATACTTTTCTTTCTTCACGAGAATAAAAACCATGCCCATCTAAAATCGTTGTACCACGACCAATTTTTTCTTGAATTTGAGCACCAATTTCTTCATATTTCTTAGAGATAATCATAAATGATTTCTTAGAGTTAAATCCTTCCAATACAAGGTTAATCATTCTACTTGCTGTAAATAAATAAATTAACGTAATGACTACCTTTTCTAAATCTGAAATAATAGATAATGGACTGACAACAAAAATATCTAATAGTAATAATGAAACAGATACATTCCATCCTAAATATTTTTTTAACATCATTGCAATAATATCAGTACCAGCAGTAGTACCATTTCCTAGCATCACAACACCTAATGCTGCACCAGATACAACTCCACCACCAATAGCCGCTAATAATGTATTATGTGGAACAAATTGATACGATCCTCTTGTGATATCTAAAAATACCGACATCAAAATAACAGCATAGATGGTATAAAACATCGTTCTTCTCTCTAAAAATTGATAGCCTATTAATAGTAAAACAATATTAATAACTAAGTTAGAAGTCCCCGGATTAATACCAAATATATAATATAGTAACAAAGTAATACCCGTTACACCACCACTTCCGAACTGATTCGGAATCACCACTGCATTAATCGTAAACGAAAAAATAAAAGAACCAATGGTAACCATTAGTATTGATATAAGTGTTTCTTGATTAATATATTTTTTCATAAAGACTTCTCCTTTCTCTTACTCTGGATCTCGATGGAATCTCCCATAAAAATTTTCTGTTGCAAATTGATTAATAATAACACGAGGATCTGCTTCTTTTAAAACAGAAATTGCATCAATCAATTCATAAGAAGACAACACGGTATGTAATAAATACATCTTTTCATGACTAAATCCACCGATGGCTTCTACACACGAAATACCATGACGAATATTTTTTAAATAAGCTTGCATCACTTCTTCGCCATAACGGGTTGTAATTTGTAAAGTGACACGATGGTATCGTTGATGGAAATTACTAATCACTTTTGTTGAAATATATTGGAATAAAATTGAGTATCCTGCATATTTCCAACCAAAAATAGCACCAAATATTAACAATAATAAGGTATTAAAGAAAAATACTTCTTGCCAAATTGTTTTTCCATTTCGATTAGAAAAGAATAAGGCAATAAAATCCATTCCACCTGTAGAGGAATTCCCTTTTAGTGCAATAGAAATATAAATTCCGTTTAACACGCCTCCAAAAATAACATTTAATAAAACATCATCAAAAATAGGTTCAAAGTTTAATACTCGAATGAAAAAACTTCCACAAAAAACTTGTAAAATGGAATAAAATGTAAATCTAGGACTAATTCCTCGATAACAAATAATCGCAACTGGAATATTTAATGCTAGCATCATTAGTGAAATTGATAAATCCATTCCAACTAATTCCCCGATTTGATGAATTAAAATAGAAACCCCTAAAAAGCCACTCGATAATAAATTGGAAGGTTGAATAAAAACCTTTAATGTAAATGCTTGTAAAAACCCAGATACTAAAATGGCTAGTATACTCACTAAATGACGAACTTTAGGATTTTTACGATATTTTCGATACATTGCAGGATTCAATAAACTCATAGACGTTCCCCCACTTTAAAGTGAAAACGAATATGATCAGGTGTTAACACTTTTAATTCAGAATCTTGATACAAATAAGGCCATTCCATTTCTTCTAAACGTTCTACAATTGATTCCAACACTTTAATTTCAGGGACAAAGAACATAATTTCTCTAACACCATACATAGTATGATTCGAATCAATTACTTGCCATTCATTAATGGCAATCGAATAATAATGATCATTAAATTGAAAATTAATTCGTTCTGCAACATAATCATAAGTTGTTTTAAACTGAAAAATATTTGTTAAAAAATCAGAAGTCTTTTGAATATCTTCCACAATATAATGGACTTGATTCAAACGTGTTTTAGCAGGTAATCCATGAACTCCTGTATCTCCTAATTGAAGAAATTCTTGAATAGGCATTGTCACTTCATTTCCTTCTAAATATTGCATTTCATGATTCACATCTTCTAATAACAAGTCTTTTTTAATACAATAAAATTTCAACCGATTTTGTTCCGGATCCATAATATAAAATCCTTCACTGTATCCATCATCACAAGTTGCCATAATCATTTGTTCTTCTAATAAAAAATGATTGATTAAATCTCCTAATAACTGTTTCTTAGGAATTTCAAAACCCAAATAATACGTTAAATTAGTCTTACGAGTTCCAGAATTTTCAGCTGTCATTAGACGAATCATTGGAATACTTCCTTGAGGTAATCCTAATAAAATTTCCGTTTCAAAATCTTGTAAAATGGTCATTCCTAAAACTTGCGTATAAAATCTTTTCATACTATGTATATTTTCTACAAATAAAGTTACTTGAGCAATATCCCATTCTTTTTTTGAAGCAGAAGGCAATAAATTTTTTACATAGTCAAATAAATTTTTCACTACTCTTCATCCTTTATTGTTCCATTTTTAAAATAAAATAATCCGAACATCATATCAGATTTGTAGTCATCAATAGTTCGGATTCAACATAAATTCATTCTAGTTTTCAAAAGCAACTGTTAATGGTGGTACAACTTGTTTTTTACGAGAAACAACACCTGGTAAAATCAATAAACCATTTTCATACTCAGTATTAAATGCTTTAGCAACAGTATCTAATGCTTCCCCTACCACTAATCCAGTAGAAACACTTGTTAAAATATTAGTTACTACTAATAAGAATGTATCGTAACCATGAGTTGCATTTGCTTCTTTCATGCTAAATTCTAATGCTTCTCTACGAGCTAATAATTCTTGTTCATCCACAACATTCACTTGTGCAATACGCATATTGTAAGAACCCATTGGGAATGATTTAGCATCTAAATCAATTAACTCTGCTTCAGATTTAGTAGATAAATTTGTTCCTGCTTTTAACATTTCTAATCCATAGGAGTTTACATCAATTTCAGCAATACGAGCTAATTCAGTTGCTGCTTCAATATCTTGTTGTGTACATGTTGGTGATTTGAATAATAACGTGTCAGAAACAATAGCTGAAACCATCAATCCTGCAATTTCTTTTGGGATTTCGATTCCGTATTCTTTGTACATTTTAAATAAAATTGTATTTGTACATCCTACTGGTTCACAACGATAGAATAGAGGATTTGCCGTTTGGAAATTAGCAATTCGGTGATGATCTACAACATATTGTACTTCAACTTTTTCTACATCAGAAGCACTTTGTTGAACTTCGTTGTGGTCCACTAATGCTACACAATTTGTTTCTTCACTTAATGAAGTTACAACACGAGGAGCTGTTCTATTAAAATAATTTAATGCATATTGAGTTTCTTCATTAGGTTCTCCTAATGCAACTGCTTCTGCATCTTCTCCTAGTTGTTTTAATAAATAGGCATACGAAATAGCTGATGTAATCGCATCTGTATCTGGATTTTGGTGTCCAAAAACTAATAATTTACTCATCTTATATCCTCACTTTATAATTTTATAATGATTATTTTACCACACAATATTTAGAAAACCAATCTAAACTTCTAAATATCCTTTATATTCTTGTGTTCTTAAAATACGATTCGCATTTGCAACACGTTCTTTTGTAGGTGGTTCAATATGTTCTAATTTGTATGGAATTCCTAAGTTTTTCCATTTATAAACTCCTAAACGGTGATATGGTAAAACTTCGAATTTCAGTACATTCTTTAATCCAGCTACAAAATCACTTAATCTTTGTAAATATTCATCATAATCTGAACGCTCTGGAACTAATACGTGTCGAATCCACACAGGTTGTCCCTTATCAGATAAATATTCTGCCAATTGTAAAATATTTTTATTTGTCCAAGCTGTTAATTTCTTATGTTGTTCATCATCAATATGTTTAATATCTAATAAAATTAAATCTGTATATTCTAATAATTCTTCGAATTTACTAAAGAATGGTTCATCATACGTAAATGGCATTCCACAACTATCTAATGTAGTATGAATTCCCATTGCTTTACAACGTTTGAAGAAATCAATTAGAAAATCAACTTGTAGTAGAGGTTCTCCCCCACTTACTGTTACGCCACCTTTTTTACCCCAAAAGGCACGATAACGTAATGCTTCCTCTAATAGTTCTTGACTTGTAATTTTTTTCCCTGCTCCAATATTCCAAGTATCTGGATTGTGACAAAATTCACAACGCATACGACATCCTTGCATAAATGTTACAAAACGAACTCCTGGTCCATCAACAGAACCAAAACTCTCTGTAGAATGAATATATCCCTCAACTGGTTCACTCATTCATAATCCCTCCAATTTCACTAAACTACTTTTACATTATTATACCACAATAATAAAACACGAATAAACACTTTTACTTTTTCATTAAGATTTCATAAAAAAATAAGACTCTGCTCTCTTTTCGAAATTTTGTTCCATATTTGTTCCGTGAAAAAATTTTTTTCAATTATAGAGAAAAAAGAACGTTGATAAATCAACGTTCTTCATAAGATTTATACCTATTTAAAAGGCATCATACGTTCTAGGAGGGATTCGAACCCCCGACCGTTCGCTTAGAAGGCGAATGCTCTATCCTGCTGAGCTACTAGAACAGTACATTAGTTATTATATCAATACGTATAATAACTGTCAATACTTGAAATAATAAATTATATTTTTAAACTAGTACTTTTTATAGAAATCTTTTATAAAACAAATGAAGTAGTTTTAATTTGCTTATGGTAATATTTTTTACGGAATTCTAATAATTGAGCTAATACAAGATCAACCATCTCGCCATAAGTCATTGAAATTTCCATTGTTTTGTATTCTAATTCATCTTCAGAAATAACATGTCCATTATCGTCAACATATTCTACTGTATCGTTTTCATTACGATACGATAATAAAAATTTATGTTGAAATTCTGGATAATACGTAAATGA
>CAUQAL010000044.1:0-11504 GCA_963515985.1 uncultured Granulicatella sp. | reverse complement strand
ACGAAAGAAGAATTTAGAAAATTAAGTAATGAAGACAAGTTGAAATGTATTCAAATATAGAGGAGACAACTGAAATGGGTGAAACAGAAAAGAAATTAACATACGCAAAGATTACTATAGAAAATATTAAAAGTTTAGATGAAAACTCTTATTATGATGTTGTTGATCCAATGTGGGAAACAATTAATATTTATGATGGATATGATGAGTATATTCAATCAGCGCAGACTTTCACTTTAGAGCAAAGATATTTATTAGCCATTACTTGGTATTTTGTAGAAGTAAATAATGGAGGTCATCATCAGTTTTTATATAATCCTACAGGGATAGTTTGGGAAGATGCAATAAAAGGTTTCAAACATTTTGGAATGAACGAATATGCAGGTAATTTTCAAAAAGTTGTAGACTATTGTGGTGGGACAATATCTTTTGGTAGAGAAGAAAGATACTATATGCTAGAAATGTTGGAAGAAAAATACGGAGAAGAATTTTTTAAGATATTAGATGAAGCCGATGATTTCATTTATGATTATGAAGGTGAAGAAAACGAACTAAACTACATCAAATCTCATCCTGAAAAGTTTGTATTTGAAGGAGAATACGAGAGCTTTTACAATCGGCGCTAAAAAAGAAAAAATAAATGCATAAAAAAGCTAATATGATACACTAAAACCAAATTAATCACAACAAAAATAAGAAGTGTTTCATATTGACTTACCAACATATTAGCATAGATGAATTAATGGGTGTTCGACAAAACCTGTTGGTGAATCTAATTTGTAAAATTCTATCATATTGATTATAGGTAAAATAAAAGTACCAATAAATTTGTATAAACGTCATTAGTGATTAATTAAATGATTTATTGAATAAAAACGACTCTTTGTTAAATAAGGTTGATGAAATAATTTTAATAGAAAATAACGATGTTTTTTCTTGTTTTATTTTACAACTTGGGGAAAAATTAAAGATGGAAATGAGAGTATATAATGGGACTGGAATTAGAAGTTGATGGAATTAAGGTAAAATTGGAAATAAGAGGATATTTATCAACAGATAGAAGTAATTGGTACAGTGAGTGGTGTAAAATAGACTATAGTTTTTCTTTTAAAGACAGTTTAAACTTTCATAAGGAGAATTATGAATCACTCTTGTCTTGTGAAATTGATTATCTTGTAGAACAATTAGCTAACCTTCTAGATAATAAAATAACAGAAACAGTAGAGATATCATTTCTTGAACATGATTTAGAATTTGTATTATCTCCATCTTTCGATGTAAGAACCAATCCTAATGTTATTTATGTTGAGCCAGGATTTGAAATCTCAGATATCACTTTAGAATGGAGAATATATTTTAATGATCAGTGGGCAACGGCAAATTATTTAACAATCACCTTAGATAGGAATGAGATTAATAGTCTCTTGGAATATTTAAAATCAGTACAAAATCAATAAAAAGTTAAGGTTAATTTGAGTTTTTCGATAAATTCTGTTGGAGAATCTAATTTGTAAGATTCTATCATATCGATTATAGGTAAAAAATGCTAATAATTTTTGTATAAACTTCATTAGTGAGTAATTAAATGATTCATTCAATATAAATAAAGAAGCTATATCTCAGTGATATGGCTTTTTCTTTAGGAATAGTCATAAACCTAAAAAGTTTGTATAATACAAGAACGAAATTAAAGAAATATACTTAAAGTGAAAAGTGGAATGATGAGCTATAGGAAAAGCCTCCCCTGATGGAAAATACACCCACTAAATAGCATTTGCAACCCTCTAGAGTAAAAAAAGGAGATAACGGTCTTTGTAGTAGAAATAGGAATAAAGTGAATAATACAATAAAAGCTCTAAATAGATTAAAATAAAGAGTTATTTGCTGGGATAGCTATTTTGGTATACAGACTCAATTTGGCTCGTATTATCTAAAAATAAACTGTTAAAAGATTGGTAATCGTTACAGGGTATTTTTAACCATAGTATTTATGGAAATTACTAATGATTGTAGACTAATTGTGTATTTTAATTATCTCATTTTGTAAAAATATATTTTGACAAAATTATTGGATTGAATTAGAATTAAATTAAAAATTGATTAGTTTTATTATTTTTTGCGAATAATGTAACTTGTATTGTTGAATTTAAATTTACTAAATTAAAGAGGAGGGAATCAGAATGTTTCGATTCTTAAGATTTATACTAGTAGGTAATAAACGAATATTTATATGTGCTGTGTTATTTTTAGCTTTAATGTCTCTTGATGGAATTGGTGCACCGTATTTTTTAGGGAAATTTACAGATTATATGAACAATAGTGATTTTGATAGCAGTATACATACAGTATTTTTATGGCTGATTTTTTTACTGTTAATTGTTTTATCACAATTTCTATTTAGTTTCTTTAAAGGAAAGTTTATTCAAAATGTAAATTATCAGTTAAAAAATATACATGCAGTAAATTCTGTTAGCAAAGAGAATTTACAGCAATCACCAAGTTCTTACATCACTAGTATTACTAGTGAAGTTCAGCAAATTGAAAATAAATTTATCAATAATGTATTTACTATGATTTTGTGTACACTTCAAGGTGTTGTTACATTTATATTTTTGATGAATATCAATATGTTAGTGGGTTTACTTTTTGTTAGTTTGGGAGCTATACCTGCTCTAATTCCTAAGTTAACTAAAAAATGGTTAAAGAAAGGAACTATACGTTGGCAAGAAGCCAATGATCAATATATAGGATTTTTAACAGATTTTTTAGAGGCACGCCCGTTGATGAAAAGATTTGGTGTGGTAAATAATGTACTAAAAAAGTTGAATGAGAAGTTAGGAGTATCTGAAAAAAATTATTTTAAGATGGATTTTAATCAGAATATCGCTAATACCGTTATTAGTTTATTATATGTGTGCTCATTATTGATAGCATTAATGCTGGGAATAAGTTCTGTTCAAAATGGATATATGACAGTAGGGAGTTTGCTTACTATTTATATGGCAGCTGATAGGGTTGTATCTCCATTAATAACTGTTGCTTCTACATATAATGTGATTCAATCAATTGATCCAGTATTGAATAAAGTGCTAACTCTTAATAGTAAAGCCGAAGAATATGAGCAACTGCTAGAGTTACCAACAAATACAGAAGTTATCTTAGAATTTAAACAAGCTACAGTAGGATATCAAGATAATGAATTGATTAAAAATATTGATTTTTCACTTGGAAGTTATGATAAGATATTATTCAAAGCACCTTCAGGTTCAGGAAAGAGTACTTTTTTAAAAACTATTTTAGGGGAAACGAAGATATTATCTGGTACTATCAATTATGGGCAAGAAAAAGGAATTGAACTTTTTTCTGTTGTTTCTCAGAACCCATTTATCTTTGACGAAACATTGCTGTTTAATCTGACGTTTGATAGTCCAATAGATGAAAGTAGAGTCATTGAAATTTTAAGAAGAGTAGGAATGAAACATTTAGCAACAAAAGAGATGTTACATACTAAAATGGATAAACAATTACATTCTCTGTCTGGTGGAGAATTAAAACGGTTAGAGTTAGCAAGAGCATTATTATTTGAAAAACCATGCTTACTTGTTGACGAAGCTTTATCAGGGCTAGATGATGAGAGTTCAAAAATTTTGAATGATTTGATAAAAACTTATTCTGGAGCAGTTATTGATATAGAACATCACATTTCAGAGGAAATGATGGTTGGATATGATAAGATTATTACTATCAAAGATAATCATTTAGTTATAAATAAGATGTGAGTAGAGTAATTAATAAGTAAAATAGTGAATTAGATAATTTTTGTGATTGGAAGAACTGATTTTTTTGCATGCAAAAAATCCTGTAGGTGAATCTAATTTGTAAGTTTCTATCTTATCGATTATAGATTAAAGAAAGGCGCTAATAATGTTGTATAAACTTCATTAGTGATTAATTAAATACTTCATTCAATAAAAATAAAGAAGCTATATCCCTGTGATATGGCTTTTTCTTTAGGAATAGTCACAAACCTAAAAAATTGGTATAATACAAGTATGAAATCAAAGGAATGATGAGCTCTAGAAAATGCACCATCTTATGTATAGTTCTGTGTTGTTTTTATACAGAACCTTTTATTTGAAAGGAGACAAATATGGTTTGTGTTAAAAATTTATCTTTTAGATTAAAAAGACCAATTTTAGATGATATAACATTGTCTATTGAACCTAAAGGGCAAATTATTGCATTGCTTGGGCCTAATGGTTCAGGCAAAACAACGCTTATGAATGTTTTAGCCGATTTGTATCAAAAGTATGAGGGGAATGTTCATGATGTAGGTAAAGTACAATTGCTTCCTGATTATGCGTACATACCAGAAGACTTAACAATTAGGGAGTGTTTTAATTTATTTGGGCAAGTTTATGATACATTTAATATCGAAAAGGCAATACAAATATTTAGTTACTTAAATCTTAATCATGATCAGTTGATTTCTTCGTATTCTAAGGGAATGAAAGAGCAATTACATTTAGCTTTTCTACTTTGTCATGATGTAGATACTTACTTATTGGACGAACCTCTTGCAGCAGTCGATCCGCTTACTCGAGATATATTGATTGACTTAATCATGAAATTTAAAACAAATTCTGGAGTTACAATTATTAGTACACATCTCATACAAGATATGGATAAATTGTTCGATGAAGTTATATTTATGAGCAATGGCAAAATATTATTGCATAATTCAGTACCTCAACTTTTTGAAAAGTATCCTGGATTATCACTAGATGACATTTATAAGGAAGTGAATAGAAATGTGCCTTTTAATTAAGAAGATTATACGTGACTATAAGAATGTATATTTGTATGTATACGGTATAAGTATAGTAATGAGAATAATCACATTTATGTCGGGGGATATTGAGTGGATTCGTATGCTTAATGGTATTGGGGTTATGATTTCTGCTACGTTTTTAATAGGTATATTTACTTATTTTCTATATGAACTGTTGTACACTAGAAAGAGATATTTTTATTACACTCTAAAATACAGTAAAATGCAAATTCTTATTATATATTCCTTTATCTTTGCATTTTTTAATATCATATACTACTTGATAATTTCAAATTTTGACATTTGGCAACTTTTTCAAAAAGTCATTTCAATATTAAGTTTTTTTAGTATTGTCAGTATGTTGTTGTATCTATGTAGAACATTGACAAAGAAGTCTGTTCGTTTAAATTTATTTATTTTTTCACTTGTTTCAGTATTAATCTTTCAAGTATGGTGTTTCTATTATATGTTTATGTCAAATAATCAAGATAGAGTAATGATAGGGGTATCATCAGTTAATGAAATTAAAAATGTATACAATAATATAATACCGCTAACGTTGTTTGTAGATGTCCAAAGATATCAAATTTTAGCGGAACAGTCTTTGATTATGAATTTAATAGTGACGATTATTTCTATATTAATATTATTTAGTCTTAAAAATAAAAAAATTAATTGGTAAATAATAAGAATGATCAATTAAAATCTTTTGGTTGTTCAACAAATCCTCAATATAAACAAAGAAGCTATATCCCTGTGATATGGCTTTTTCTTTAGGATTAGTCACAAAGCTAAAAATTTGGTATAATACAGGAATGAAATCAAAGGAATGATGAGCTCTAGGAAATGCACCCCCTTAGAGAAAAAAGACTAACTATGAAAAGTCAATAACGAATAGAAAAATTCTTCAAAAATCACTAAGAAAAATTTCTAGAGGCATCACTTTTTCGAGTACGAGTCTTAGAACTCAAGGAGAGAACGACGTCCTCTATCTAATTACTATATTATACAATTATTTAGGTGTATAGATCGCCTATAATATCTTAAATACATTATATAAGGAGAAAGTTAATTTGCTTAAAAAATTAAGAGAAACAGACTTACCAATACTTCATACACTGATATATTCATCTGAAAAACCTCGATGGACACTTTATAATGCCCCTTATTTTGACGAATATAAACAAATAAATTTAGAAACATTTTTACAGTCAGAAAATCATCTTTTTTTTCTGAGTGAAAATGTTTTAGCAATTGTTTATGAAGAAAGAATTATTGGAGTTGTTACACGCTATTGGGAAGACTTTAGAACTCGTTGGTTAGAAATAGGAATTGTTATTTATGATGATTCATTATGGTCTCACGGTATTGGAACATCTGCCCTACAAGAATGGATTGAGATTTGTTTTAAAGATTTCCCAGAAATTGAACGAGTGGGACTAACAACTTGGAGTGGTAATCCTGGCATGATGAGACTGTCAGAAAAATTAGGGATGACTCAAGAAGCTAGAATTAGAAAAGTTCGTTATTATAAAGGAACTTACTATGATTCTATAAAATATGGAATTTTACGAGATGAATTTTTTGCATCGAAGTAGAAGATAAGCTTATTAATGAATTTTATATAGGGTATTCGACAAAGCCTATTTGTAATATCGCTAGGAGTTATCGAACAACAAAAACCGGAGAAGCTATATCCCTGTGATATGGCTTTTTCTTTAGGAATAGTCACAAACCTAAAAATTTGGTATAATACAAGAATGAAATCAAAGGAATGACGAGCTCTAGGAAATGCATCACCTAGAGTAAAAAAGGAGAGATTGTATGATAAAAGTCATTGCACTAGACTTAGATGGAACATTACTAACCGATGATAAAAAAGTAACACCTGAAAATAAAAAAGCCATTCAACTTGCGAAAGAACAAGGAGTAAAAATTGTTCTTTGTACAGGTCGTCCTTTAATGAGTATTTATCATTTATTAGAAGAACTAGAATTATTAGGTGATGATGATTTTTCTATCAATTACAATGGTGGAATTATTCAAAAAACAAAATCACAAGAAATTTTATTTAAACAAGGTCATTCAAGAGATGATATGCAATATTGCTATGAAGAAGCTTATAAAGTTGGCTTACCTCTTGTTATGATCGATTTAGAAAGAGCTTATGAAACAACTTATCCTGAAGGAAGACCTTCTATTTATCCAGGTTTACCCCATCCAATTGAATTCATTACAAAAAATCCTTCGGAATTTGAAGCAAGCCATGTGTTTTATAAAGCAGTCCTATGTATTGAAGAATCATTATTAGATGAAGGAATTCGTCAATTGCCAGAAGCTTTCTTTGAAAAATTCAATTGTATGAAGTCTCGTACTTTCTTATTAGAAGTAGTTCCAAAAGAAGTTTCTAAAGGAACAGGGTTAACTCATTTAGCTGAAATTTTAGGAATTACTGTAGAGGAAATTGCAGCTTGTGGAGACGAAGAAAATGATTTGTCAATGCTTACAACAGTTGGATTCCCAGTAGCAATGGGTAATGGTTCTCCAGAAGTAAAAGAAGTAGCAAAATTCATTACGAAGACAAATGAAGAATCTGGGGTAGCTCATGCTATTTATCACATTTTAGAACAAAATAAACGTGAAAGAGAAGGAGTGAAATAATGGGATTATTTGATCGTATTAAACGTGCCTTTACCGGTGAAGATGCTGTCATTAAACAGCAAGAACAAGAAACTTCGATTATTATTGATAAATATGATCAAGGAATGCAAAAAACTCGTAAAAGTTTTTCGGATCATTTAAACGAATTTTTAGCAGATTTTAGAACGATTGATGAAGATTTCTTCGATGATTTAGAAGAAACATTTATTTCTTCAGATGTAGGCTTTGAAATGACGTTAGCGATTACGGATGCTTTAAGAGATGAAGTTCGTTTGAAAAATGCTAAAAATGCTCATGATGTCAAACAAGTTATTATTGAAAAAATGGTAGACATTTATGAAAAAGGCGAAGCCAATTTAGCAACTTTAGCAAAAGCTGAAGGTAGACCCACTGTATTACTATTTGTTGGGGTTAATGGTGTTGGTAAAACAACTACGATTGGTAAAATTGCTTGGAGATTAAAACAAGAAGGGCATTCTGTATTATTAGCAGCGGGAGATACATTCCGTGCTGGAGCCATCCAACAATTAGAAATTTGGGGCGAACGTGTAGGGGTTCCAGTTGTTAGTGGTAAAGAAGGTGGAGATCCTTCTTCTGTTGTGTATGATGCCATTAAAAAAGCAAAAGCAGAAAATATCGATTATTTATTAATTGATACAGCCGGTCGCTTGCAAAATAAAGTGAACCTAATGAAAGAATTAGAAAAAATGAACCGTATTATTTCTAGAGAAATTGAAACAGGAGCAGATGAAACTTTATTAGTGTTAGATGCAACTACAGGACAAAATGCTTTAGTTCAAGCAAAACAATTTAAAGAAACGATTGATGTGACAGGTTTAATTTTAACAAAATTAGATGGTACAGCAAAAGGTGGCGTGATTTTATCGATTCGTCACGAAATGAATATCCCTGTTAAATTTATTGGATTAGGGGAAAAAATGGATGATTTACAACCATTTGACTCAACACAGTTTATCTTCGGATTAGTAAAAGATTCGTTGAAATAGAAAAATTACTTCTTTAAATGACTTTTTTAAAGTAGGAAGGGGGACAGTAGGTTCTCAATTGAATCTTATGGCTAAATTCCTACTTTAAGAAGTCATTTTTTATTTTTTTAATCTTTTTTGTTCGTGTTTTACTACATAATACAAATTTAACAGTAATTAATGTTCATAAAAATACAATTTTTTGTTTACATTTTAGTCAAAATAAGTTAAAATATTTCGTGGTAACAGATATGAAACAAATGCTTATTTAAGGAGGTTACCTCATGTTTGAAATGAAAGTTTTTGATTATGAAGATATTCAATTAGTACCGAATAAATGTATTGTAAATAGTCGTTCAGAATGCAATACAACTGTTCAATTAGGGAAACATACGTTTAAAATCCCTGTAGTACCTGCGAATATGCAAACGATTATTGATGAATCAGTTGCAGAATTTTTAGCAGAAAATGGATATTTTTATATTATGCACCGTTTTGATGAAGAAGGAAGAATTCCATTTATTAAAAAAATGCATGAAAAAAATCTTATTGCTTCAATCAGTGTGGGTGTAAAACCTCATGAATATGAATTTATTGAAGAATTAAAAGAGAAAAACTTAGTTCCTGATTATATTACGATTGATATTGCACATGGTCATGCGAATTCAGTGATTGATATGATTGGACATATTAAAAAGCATTTACCAGAAACATTCGTGATTGCTGGAAATGTTGGTACACCAGAAGCGGTTCGTGAATTAGAAAATGCGGGAGCAGATGCGACAAAAGTAGGGATTGGACCTGGTAAAGTATGTATTACAAAAATTAAAACAGGATTTGGTACTGGTGGTTGGCAGTTAGCAGCCCTTCGTTGGTGTTCAAAAGCTGCCCGTAAACCTATTATTGCGGATGGCGGAATTCGTACTCACGGAGATATTGCAAAATCAATTCGTTTTGGTGCTACAATGGTCATGATTGGTTCATTATTTGCTGGTCATGAAGAATCACCAGGTAAAACAGTTGAAATTAATGGAGAACGTTTCAAAGAATATTTCGGTAGTGCATCAGAATTCCAAAAAGGTGAACGTAAAAATGTTGAAGGTAAAAAAATCATTGTTCCTTATAAAGGATCATTAAAGGATACTTTAGTAGAAATGCAACAAGATATACAATCTTCTATTTCTTATGCGGGTGGTTCAGACTTAGAATCGATTCGTAAAGTAGATTACGTTATTGTTAAAAATTCAATTTTCAATGGAGATTCTATTTAATTAAAAAAAGATTCAATGCCGGTTCGAGTAAAATTGAATCGGCAATTTTTATTTTTAGTAAGAATTTTTGCTAAATTCCGCAAAAAAGAGTAAAATAATAGAGTTGATAGAGGAGGATCATTCGTGAAAATTAAACATATTTTGGGATTAAGTTTCCTTATGGCTTCATTATTTTGTACAAGTGCTATTTTAGCGGAAGAAAATGATTCTACTACAAAAGAAGCTACGCAAGAAACGACCGTAGAATCAGAAACAACTCAAGAAACTGAAAAAATTGAACAAACAACAGTAGCAATCCCATTTAGAGAAGATGTAATGGATGCCATAGCAGAACAAGGCTATGGTGTGGATGAATATTATAGACCAGAAAGTACCATAATGGTGGATGCTGATACAGGGGAGATTGTTTTTGGTAGTAATATTGACCAACCATGGGATCCAGCAAGTATTTCTAAAATGATGACCGCTTATATGGCTTTTGAAGCGATGAAAGAAGGTAAATTATCGCTAAATACAATCGTCACTGCAACTGAAGAAGATCGTGCGATTTCAACGATTGGAGAAATTAGTAATAATATTATTGTTGCAGGTGTGGATTATCCAATTGAAGAATTATTGTATATGATGTTTTATCCGTCTTCGAATGTTGCAACATTAATGGTAGCTAGAGCGACAGGTTTATCAGATACAGAATTTTTAAATAAAATGAATGCTAAATTTAAAGAATGGGGTATGGAAAACACAAAATTCAATAATGCTAGTGGAGCAGTAGCTTCTGCATTTAGAGGATATTATACACCTGAAGGATACAATAACAATCGTTATAATCAAACAACTGCAAGAGATTTAGCCATTTTAGCGTATCATTTCTTAAAAGATTTTCCAGAAATCACTAACTTTACTAAAAATCCATTAATTACGGTTATGGTGGGAACACCTTATGAAGAATCATTTTACACTTACAACAGTTCTATCCCAGGAATGATTCAAGGATTCCCTGGAGTAGATGGATTTAAAACAGGTTCAAGTCCTAGTGCGGCGTTTAACCATTTATTAACGGCTAAGCAAGAAGATACTCGTTTTATTCAAGTTATTTTAGGAGTTGGAGCTTGGGAAGATAAAGATAATAGTTCTTTCTTCAAGAGCCAAATTGGGAATGGATTACTGAGAAAAGCTTTTTCTGAATATGAAACTCAAACAGTGTTAAAAGCTGGAGAACATACAATTGATGGAGTGAAAGTTCAACTAGAGAAAGATATTAAGACATTAGTTCGAATTGGTGAAACTCCTAAATATCATTTGAAGGAGGATAAAATTGTCATCGAGACAGACCTTCCTCGGATTACTTCAAAAATAGAACCATTAACTTATCCTGTAACAATTATTCCACAAGAAGTTGAAGAACCAGAAGAAATTACAACTACTGAAGCTAAACCTGAAATGAATGTTCAATTGGAAGAATTTTTATTAAGTCTAACGGATAAACCAATTTTATTAGGAACAATTATTATTGGACTAGCTTCCATAATTAGTATCATTATCGTATCAATTGTATTTATATTAAAAAAATAAAAGAAAGCTTAAAATCATCGACAAGGATGATTTTAAGCTTTTTTAGTCATAAAAGATGTATTAATGTTATGTAAGCAAAACAAGCCTTTTTATAGTAGCATGAGTACTAGAAAACGATTGGTTTCTAGTACAGGAAAACTTCAAGACGGTTTCACCGTCTTACTCATGACAGAAACAAAATTT
>CAUQAL010000043.1:0-11599 GCA_963515985.1 uncultured Granulicatella sp. | reverse complement strand
AAATACCAATATTTAATTTTTGATTTAGATAATACAATTTTTGATTTCTGGGGAGCAGAAGACTATGCTTTATCTCGTATTAGCCAAGAAGATGGATTAGAGTTTACTCCAGAAGTTTTAGAAGTTTACCGTACAATGAATAAAGGATTATGGGAACAATATGAACAGGGAGAGATTTCTCAAACTTATTTAAATGAAGAAAGATTTGTTCGTTGGTTTGCACATTATGGAATTCAGGTAGATGGAAGTGTTTGTGAGAAAAAATTCCGTCACTATTTAGCAGAAGCGAATACGATGATGCCAGATGCATTAGACATTATTCATGAATTAAAGAAAGACTTTGTCATGATTGCAACCACAAATGGAATTGAAGAAACTCAATTATTACGTTTGAAAACAGCTGGATTAGAAAACTTTTTCGAAAAATTATTTATTTCTGAAGTAGTGGGATATCGTAAGCCAAGTAAAGAGTTTTTTGAAGCTGTAGTAGATCAAACAGAAGGAATGACGATTGAGAATGCATTAATGATTGGGGATAGTTTTAAGGCAGATATTTATGGGGCAAGTCGTATTGGAATGGATACTTGTTGGTATATGGAAACCCCTGAACGACCAACTGAGCCGGAGGAATTGTTGGCTGTGGAGCCAACGTATCAGATTGGGCATTTATCGGAACTGTATAAGATTGTTTTATAATGGATTTGTCTATAGTAGCATGAGGACGGCAGCAGCCCTGCGGTCTCATGCCTAAAAGTTGAGCCTAAGGTCTCAACTTTTCCTGTGATAAAAACTGCAAAAGCAGATTTTATTACTTTTGCTACTATGAAAATCCTTTGGGTTCGGACATATATGTTGGGACGTTTAGGATGTTAATGAATTTATATCATAGTAGGATAGATTATTTGGAGATGATAAGAATGGATCATATTGAATTATATGTAAGTAATTTACAGAAGACAAAATTATTCTATTCTAAATTTTTAGTTCAATTAGGATTTGAATTGTTTCAAGAATGGGAAGAAGGATTTTCTTATAAAAAAGAAAGTTTTTATATTGTATTTGTTCAAGTAAAAGAAAAATATCAATTTACTAATTATCATCGTTGCCATGTAGGATTAAATCATTTGGCATTTTCCTGCTCTGATAAAACGATTATCACAAAAATTAGAGAACAATTGATAGAAGAAAATGTAGAATTATTATATGATGACAAATTTCCATTTGCTGGTGGGAAAAATCATTATGCATTATATTTTGAAGATCCAGATAGAATAAAAGTTGAGATTGTATATCATTAGTTAGTATTTAATGGATTTATCTATAGTAGCATGAGGACGCAAGCAGCCACCTATTGGTGTCTCATTGCTAAAAGTTGAGCCTAAGGTCTCAACTTTTCCTGTGATAAAAACTGCAAAAGCAGATTTTATTACTTTTGCTACTATGAAAATCCTTTGGGTTCGGACATATATGTTGGGACGTTTAGGATGTTAATGAATTTATATCATAGTAGGATAGATTATTTGGAGATGATAAGAATGGATCATATTGAATTATATGTAAGTAATTTACAGAAGACAAAATTATTCTATTCTAAATTTTTAGTTCAATTAGGATTTGAATTGTTTCAAGAATGGGAAGAAGGATTTTCTTATAAAAAAGAAAGTTTTTATATTGTATTTGTTCAAGTAAAAGAAAAATATCAATTTACTAATTATCATCGTTGCCATGTAGGATTAAATCATTTGGCATTTTCCTGCTCTGATAAAACGATTATCACAAAAATTAGAGAACAATTGATAGAAGAAAATGTAGAATTATTATATGATGACAAATTTCCATTTGCTGGTGGGAAAAATCATTATGCATTATATTTTGAAGATCCAGATAGAATAAAAGTTGAGATTGTATATCATTAGTTAGTATTTAATGGATTTATCTATAGTAGCATGAGGACGCAAGCAGCCACCTATTGGTGTCTCATTGCTAAAAGTTGAGCCTAAGGTCTCAACTTTTCCTGTGATAAAAGCTGCAAAAGCAGGTTTTATCACTTTTGCTACTATGAAAATCCTTGGGTCGTTCATCTAATCGAATCATCAAAATACAAAATAAAAGGGATGAAAGCATGGTTTCATCCCTTTTTCTATATTTTATGCGGCCGGCGGGACTTGAACCCGCACAGGTATACACCCACTGCCCCCTCAAGACAGCGCGTCTGCCATTCCGCCACGACCGCTCAATGTATGTAATGGTATCAAAGTTTGGCTCAGAATGCAAGTGTTATCAATCGCTAGCATTTTTAGCCTTCAGAACTAGAATCCAATATTAAATTACCACGACAACGACCACAACGGAATTTTTTTGTATCAATTTTTCTCATACGATGAAAAGTCGCTCCGCAAGAATTGCAAGC
This sequence comes from uncultured Granulicatella sp., assembly GCA_963515985.1. Classification (GTDB taxonomy): domain Bacteria; phylum Bacillota; class Bacilli; order Lactobacillales; family Aerococcaceae; genus Granulicatella. The sequence goes on along the minus strand of CAUQAL010000043.1, from coordinate 9,189 downwards.
ATAAACGTATCGATAAGGTTCCATTCGTTCTACAAAACGATGCCCTCCAACTTCTCGTAAAAGCATTTTAAAATCTCTATCTTGATGTCGATATCCTTTTCCTTCTTGATGCAAGTGATAATGACATAATTCATGTTTAATAACACCGATTAAGACTTCTTTTCCAAGTATAGTTTCAACTTTAGGATTAATTTCAATATTGCCAGTTTTCAAAATATAACGTCCACCACTGGATTTTAGTCGAGCGTTATAAGTTATATGATGTCGAAACTCTTTATGAAAGTATTTTTTTGAAATTTCTTGACACAATAGTTGTAAGTCTAATTCTTCCATTTACATTCATTCCTTATATTTTCATGCTTACATTGTAATATATGAAGAGAGTTTATTGCAATACATTGACGTTCTTCTATTATAAGAGTAAAATGACACTCGGAAGATTTTAAAGACCTGGAGGAAAATGTGTGAAAATAGTAATTGTTGGTGGAGGAAAGGTCGGCGAAGTACTTTGCCGTGAACTAACTTCAGAAGCAAATGATATTGTTTTAATTGATAAAAATCCTGTCATTGTAGAAAGAATGATGAATAAATTTGATATCATGGGGATTGTTGGAAACGGCGCAAGTTATGATATCCAACAAGAAGCAGGAGTTGCGAATGCAGATATTTTTCTAGCAGTATCAGAAATGGATGAAATTAATATTATTGCAGCTATTTTAGCTAAAAAAATTGGAGTAGAATATACGGTAGCTCGTGTACGAAATCCAGAGTATTCTCAACAGTTGAATTTTGTTCGAGAAAGTTTAGGAATTTCCTTATTAATTAATCCGGAATTATCAGCAGCACGTGATATTTTTAAAATTTTTAAATATCCATCTGCTTTAAGTGTAGAAAGTTTTGCCAGCAATCGTGTGAGTTTAATTGAGTTGGAAATTCAAGATCACTCACCATTAATTGGATTGAGTTTAAAAGATTTCAGAAATCGATTTGGGACTATTTTAGTTTGTGCGATTCAACGTGATTCAGAAGTATTTATTCCAAGTGGGGATTCTTTTATTCAAAAAGGCGATCGTATACATATTACTGGAGCATACGAAGATATTTCTACCTTTTTAAAAATTACAAATTATATTACTAAACAAGTACGTTCAAGCTTAATCGTTGGTGGAGGTAAAATTGCGTATTACTTACTTGATATGTTAAAAACAACTAAAATCCATCCAAAAGTGATTGAGGTTAATGAAGAACGTGCGAAATTGTTAAGTGAACAATTTCCAAATGCTACAATTATTCATGCAGATGGAACGGATCATGATGTATTAGAAGAAGAGATGTTGACAAACTATGATGCCTTCGTTTCATTAACAGGAATTGATGAAGAAAACTTAATTTTATCGGTATATGCAAAACATCGTGGGGTTCGAAAAGTTATTACTAAAATGAGCCGTACTGGTATTTTAAAAGTATTAAAAAATGTCGATCCACAATCGATTATTACGCCAAAGCAAATTGTTGCGAATGAAATTGTTCAATTTGTGCGTGCTCGTGCGAATACAAAGGGGTCAAATGTTGAAGCTTTGTATCGTGTAGCTGATAATCAAGTAGAAGCATTGCAATTCCGTATTGAAAGAAATAGTCGTGTTTGTGGGATTCCGCTCTCTAAATTAAAAACAAAATCTAATTTATTAATTGCTTTTATTATTCGTGGGGAAAAATTAATTTATCCGGATGGAAATGACCAATTAGAACCACATGATAGAGTAATCGTCGTAACAACTCAGAAAAACTTCGATGATATTATCGATATTTTGGAATAGGAGTTGATGATTTTGCAAAGAAGAACAGTATGTTATTTGGTAGGAAAAATTTTACAAGTCGAAGCTTTATTATTACTTCTACCATTAATCGTTAGTTTGATTTATCGAGAAAGTTTCCATCAACTGTTAAGTTATGCTGGAACGATTGCTTTATTAGTTGTTATTGGAACTGTTTGTACACTAGCAAAGCCTAAAAATATGAAAATTATGCCACGAGACGGAATTGTAACGGTAGCTCTCAGTTGGATATTATTATCATTTTTTGGGGGACTTCCATTTGTATTTGCAGGAGAGATTCCTAATTTAGCAGATGCATTTTTTGAAACAGCTAGTGGTTTTACAACAACTGGTTCAAGTATTTTAAGTGATTTGTCTATTTTAGGATATTCCTCATTATTTTGGCGTAGCTTTACCCACTTGGTTGGAGGGATGGGAGTCTTAGTATTTGCATTAGCAATTTTACCAAGTACGGGTTCTGATTCTGTTCAGTTAATGCGTGCAGAAGTTCCAGGCCCTGTTTTTGGGAAATTAGTCTCTAAACTAGCAAAAACTGCCCGTATTTTATATGCAATTTATTTAGTGATGACAGCGATAATGGTCATTATTTTGATGCTTGTTAAAGTTCCGTTATTTGATGCCTTATTATTATCATTTGGGACAGCTGGAACAGGTGGATTCTCTATTAACAATGCAGGGTTTGCCATTTATCAAAATCCTGAGATGGTTGAATGGATTATCGGTGTTGGAATGATGCTCTTTGGAGTGAACTTCAACTTATATTATTTCCTATTATTAGGGTCGATTCGAGAAGTATTGACGGATGAGGAAGGACGTTCTTATATTGGAATTATCGCGTTTGCGTCAGTAGCTATTTTTGCTTCATTAAGTATCGTTCAATCGCAATTAGATGTTCCTTTTAGAAGTGTATTTTTCACGGTTTCATCTATTATTACAACAACAGGATATTCAACAGCTGATTTCGGTCAGTGGGGAGTGTTTCCACAAGTAGTGTTATTATTATTAATGTTCGTAGGAGGCTGTGCAGGATCAACTGCTGGGGGAATTAAAGTTTCTCGTGTAGTGATTTATGTTAAAAATTCCATTGCTGAAATTAAGAAAATGGGACAACCTCGTCGAGTGATTATGCCGAAGTTTAATGGTAAAGTAGTCGATGATAAAATGTCTAGTGGAATTGCAAATTACTTATTAGTTTATGTTGCTGTATTCCTAGTATTATTAATTATTGTTTCTATCGAAGCACCAGACTTTCTTACAGCATTTTCAACTGTCGCAGCGACCTTTAATAATATTGGACCTGGTTTAGGAGAAGTGGGGCCAACAAGTAATTTCTCTATGTATTCTGATTTTAATACGATTTTATTATCTCTTGGAATGATTGCTGGACGTTTAGAAATTTATCCAATGATTTTATTATTCTCTACGACTTCACTGGGAGCATTTTTCATTTCTGAAAAATAGGAGGAATCGTTTTGGATGAAATAGTAAAAGGCAGAATTTATACATTAATCGGTGCAATCTCATGGGGATTATCTGGTGCCTGTGGTCAATATTTGATGAATGATTCAGGAGTTTCTCCAATCTATTTAACAGCACTACGAATGGTGATTGCAGGATTAGTTTTAACTCTTTTTGCATGTTTGAAGCAACCAAAGCAATTTTGTGAAGTAGTGAAGTCTCCAAAAATAATGAGAAGAATGTTATTTTTTGGAATTTTTGGATTGATGTTATGTCAATTAACGTATTTATTTGCGATTCATTCGTCTAATGCTGGAACTGCGACTGTACTGCAATATACTTGTCCAATTTTAATTGTTATTTATGTGAGTTTAAAAGAGAAGACAGTACCAACAATAATGGAGTTTGTTGCGATAGTTTTTGCTTTAGTAGGTACGTTTGTTATTACGACTCATGGAAATCCATTTAACCTATCCCTAAGTCCTTCAGGTTTATTTTGGGGAATTATTTCCGCATTTGCCTATGCATTATATACCTTATTACCTGGAAAACTAATTCGGCAATGGGGAAGTTTAATTGTAACTGGATTAGGATTATTGTCCGGTGGAATTTTATTTTATTTTGGTACCGCTAGTTGGCAATATACGATTCAATGGCAACCTTATACATTCATTGCCTTTATCGGAATTATTGGAATTGGAACGATTTTCGCATATTCATTGTATTTAGAAGGTGTTTCACTTATTGGACCTGTTCAAGGAAGTTTGTTAGCTTCAGCTGAGCCGATTTCTTCAGTATTCTTTTCAATTGTTTTATTAGGAGAAGTATTCCAAGGAATTGATATTGTGGGAATCGTACTCATATTAATAGCGGTTTATCTGATTACAATGAAAGAACAATTGCAAGAAAAACATATGAAAATAAATCGTTAAAAAAGTGTCACTACGTAAAAAGCGTAGTGGCATTTTTATAAATTCTTAATAAAAATCTCCACATTTATTCAAAAAAATAGAGTAAGATAAAATTGTCAAAGGAGGTTAATGACATGAAGAAAATAGTTCGCCCTATTATTGTTGCTATGATGTTAGTAGGACTTGTTTCTCAGCAAGTATATGCCATAGATACAACAGCCATTAATGAGAAATGGGGGAAACCAACTGTTGTTTATGGAGGCGGCTTAAATGACCAACAAATTAAAGAAACATCTAAATTATTAGGAATTAAGGATGAAAATACTGTAACGACAACTAAAGCTACAGGAGAAGATTTAGTAAAATACTTAGGAGCTGGTGAAGCGAATACTTCGGTAATGATTTCGTCTGTGATGGTTCAAAAGAGAAATAAAGGAGAAGGAGTAAAGGTTCATATTGCTACTCCGAAAAATATTACTCTTGTTACTTCTGAACAATATGCCAATGCAGCGATTACAGCAGGTGTAGCGGATGCAGAAATTGAAGTTGCAGCTGTGTCGAAAGTAACGGGTGAATCAGCTTTAACAGGTGTGTATAAAGCTTTTGAAGCAAATGGAGTAGTATTAGATGAAAAACGTACAGCAGTTGCTCAAAAGGAGCTAGAGTTAACGAATCAAATTGTCCAAGAACAATCAAAAGAAAAAGGCTTTGATGCCGCAAAATTAGATCAATCTATGATTGATATTAAGAAAGCTCTAGCAGAAATCAAAGAAAAGCAAGGTCAAGTAGCCACAAAAGAAGATGTTGAAAGAATTGTGAATGAGGCATTAAAAAAATATGGATTAGATACAGTGATTAGTCCCACTCAAGTGAATAATATCATTCAGTTTGCCTTAAGTTACCAACAAACAAGTGCGATTGATTCCAAACAAGTGTTAGAACAATTAAATTCATTATCCAATACTGTAAAAGGAAAGATTGATCAATTAGTAGATCAAGCCAATCGTGAAGGATGGTTGGATAAAATTGTGACATTCTTCAAAGAAATATTCAATGCTATTTTTAGTTCAAAATAGAGAATAACAAAAAAGTCCGTAGAATGAATCTGCGGACTTTTTACTGTCTAAAATAAAATAAATAATAAACTTAAAACAATAATTAATTGAATACATAAACCAATTAAAACAATGTATGGTGTATCTAAACGAGTATCATTTTGTTCTTGAGCAATGGAAATGACAAATGTTACGATAAATGTAAATAAATGCAATGTAAAGAAGAATAAAATGACAACTAATAAAGCAATTGGAGATACAAATGTCATAAATGCTGTAATGATTAATAAAATAATCGCTAGAGCATTCATCGATTCATATTGTGTTAACCAGTAATGAAATACATGTTGTCGTTTTAAGAAAATATGTTTCACTCCAAAAGCAATGACTGGGAATCCAAAATAAAATACCGCGTAAAATAATAATAGTTTTAAGAAAACTAAAATATAATTTGGAGTAACCGTTAAACTTGGTAGGATAGAAATATCTGCTAGTAATTGATATTGAGATAAAACTGCTCGAATACCATGTGTAGTAATATACGAAGATAATAAAGTCGAAACAACAATCATAATATAACCAAATAATCGACTATTTTGACGTTTTCTTGAATAATTATTCGTTGGATGTACTAGTTTTCCAAAGAAGAAGCTAAAGAAACGAGTAATTCTTCTCCAAAAACTTGAATAAATCGCTTGGTTATTTTTAATACGATATTCTTGATCACTTCGGTTTTCTACAGAATTAGGTTGAGTAATTTTATTTTCTTCATCAAATAATGTTGTTTGAATAGTGTTTGCATCTTTTTCTAAATGTTCATCTTGTACAGTGCCACAAAAAGGACATAAAGGTTCCTTCTCTTCAATTAATTCGTGGCAGAAAGGGCAATGTTTCACGTAAATTCTCCTTTATCAATCATAATTGATTTTCTCTGTTGTATTGTATCATAGAATGCAAGTGGACAAAAGAAAAAGGACTAGAAATCTCTAATCCTTTTATAGTGGCATATACTAATATATGTGTCATGGTGTTCACATCACACATGAACAAACAGCTACATCCGGTAGTGTGCAAGCACATCTGTTCCACTTGACTTAGCAGACTTCTTTGTCTGCTTGTCGCCTCATCGCATAGATAATATTATAGCAGACAAGAGAGTAGCTGTCACGTAAAAACACTAAATATCAAAAATTTATCAATATAAAAAGCACCGTAAAAGGTGCTCAGTTGATTACATTTCAGTAAATGCTAGTGGAACTAAATCACGTAAAATTGTTTCTTTTAATTCGCCTTTATTATTAGAAAGGTAAATTGGAGTATCAGCAGGGCATAGTTCTACTAATACTTGACGGCATAAGCAGCATGGAGGGAGGAAGTAGTCCGTTTTACCAGCTACTACAAGCATTTCCACATCTTCTTTTTGATAGCCTTTTGTTACCCCAGTGAATAAAGCAGTACGTTCTGCACAGTTTGTTGCTCCAAAAGAAACATTTTCTACGTTTACTCCAGTAATTACTGTTCCATCTTTATATAAAATGGCACAGCCTACTGGGAAGTTAGAGTATGGACAGTATGAATGTTCCAATGCATTTTTTGCATGTACATATAGTTCTTCAGGTTTCATGAAAGGACTCCTTAATAGGGATTATTTTTGACGAATAATTTCGATTTTGTATCCATCAGGATCTTTTACAAAATAGTAGTTTGCGGGATTTCCAGGTAGACCTTTTAATTCTGTAACATCATAGCCTTTTGCTACGTGTTCAGCATGCCATCCTTCTAAATCATTGCTACTAATTGCAATATGACCGTAACCGTCTCCGATTTCGTATCCTGGATGTCCGTAGTTATATGTTAATTCTAATTCGTAATCGTCACCTTCAAAAGCTAAATAAACGATTGTAAATTTGTGTTCTGGGAAATCTTTACGACGAGTTTCTTTAAATCCAAATGCTTCTTGATAGAAAGATAAACTCTCTTCTAAGTTTTTAACACGAATACAAGTGTGTAACATTTTTGACATAAAATTCTCTCCTTTTAGTGTTTTTGTCTTATTAGCATAACGGATTATAAGTTTCAATGCAAGAAATATACACCTTAAAGGGAGGAAGTGTGGAATGTGTAGTGTAATCCAAAATGTAAACACTTGTATATAAAATAAATACACTTTTTGATGAAAATCGAGTAAAAATGATTGCAGTTCAAAAAAGAATTTGCTATTCTGTTACCATTATGAAAGAAAATAGAGTTAATCATCTAAATGAGGTGTCAAAGTGAAAGTAATTAAATTTGGTGGAAGTTCATTAGCCAATAGTCAACAAATCAAAAAAGTATTGCAAATTGTTCAAGCAGATGAAACAAGAAGAATTGTCGTCGTTTCTGCTCCAGGAAAACGTCATTCAGACGATGAAAAAGTAACGGACTTATTAATCCAATTAGCAACTTCTCATATTGAAGGACAATATGATGAAGCAGTTTTAGAAGTGATTTTAGAACGTTATCAAGAAATTTATGATGAATTACAATTAAATTCAGATGTCATGGATAACATTCGTCAACATTTTGTAACATTAAAAGAAAGTAATTTAGAACCTGCTTATTTAATGGATGCATATAAAGCAAGTGGGGAAGATAATAATGCAAAATTAATTGCAGACTACTTTACAAAAGAAGGATTACCAGCAAAATATATTAGCCCTAAAGAAGCGAATTTATTCGTTAGTGATACTCCAGGAAATGCTCAAGTATTAGAAGAAGCATATAAGGAATTAGAATACTTGCAATTAGAAAAAGAGATTATTGTATTCCCAGGTTTCTTTGGTGTAACAAAAGATGGAAAAGTTGTAACATTCTCTCGTGGTGGGTCAGATATTACAGGATCTATTTTAGCGAATGCAGTTTCAGCTGAAGAGTATGAAAACTTTACAGATGTGGATGCAATCTTTGTAGCAAGTCCAAAATTAGTTCATAAACCAATTGGAATTGATGTATTATCTTATACAGAAATGCGTGAGTTGTCTTACGCAGGATTTTCAGTGTTCCATACTGAAGCGTTATTACCAGCCATTAAAAAAGGAATTCCTGTTCATGTATGTAATACGAACAATCCTTCTGCAAAAGGAACTTACATTATGAAAGGGAAAGTAAATTCTCCTTCGATTATTTCTGGAATAGCAAGTTCATCTGGTTTCGTAAGTATTTATATTCAAAAATATTTAATGAACCACGAAATTGGATTTTTAAGAAAAACATTACAATTATTCGAAGATGAAGGAGTAAGTGTAGAACATATTCCAACAGGGATTGATGATGCAACAATTATTATTCGTGGAGAAGATGCTACGGATGAAATTTTAGATCGTATTGTACATCGTTTGAAAGTAGAACTAAATGCGGATGAAGCATACTATGAGCGTGGATTATGCTTAATCATGTTAGTAGGGGAAGGAATGGTTAGCATGGTTGGTACAACTGCCCGTGTTGCTAGCACATTAGCCCGTGAACAAATCAATATTGAATTATACAACCAAGGGGTATCCGAAGTTTCTATGATGTTTGGTATTAGAGAAGAGTACGAACAACGTGCGATTCAAGCATTATATGACGAATTTTTTGGTGAAGAAGTAGAATACGAAGTAGTGGATAAATAGTAAATTAAATACTAAAGAATATATGACTTTCTAATGTAGCGAAGGACTGCGATCTCATGACTAAAATTTGAGCCTAGGTCTCAAATTTTCCTGTATAAGAAGCCAGCATGGCTTCTTATACTCACGCTACATTGGAAAGTTTATTTTTTCTTATATTTAGATTGACTTCTAAGTGTATTAATACTTTTGTAAACAAAAATAAATGACTCATAATAGTAGCAAAAGTGAGGCTGGGCAAAAAGTCTCAAAAATAGAAGAAAGTACTATAAAATTCTGAAAC
>CAUQAL010000042.1:0-12363 GCA_963515985.1 uncultured Granulicatella sp. | reverse complement strand
AAAATCCAGTGTCCGCAAGGACGTGCCGGTTCGACCCCGGCCGCCGGTATAGTAGAAAGAGTCTGAGATAAAAGTCTAACCTTAAATATAAAAAGCGAACAAAATGAGTTAAAATAATAAATCTGAACTTCCAAACACTGGTACAGAAGATAATAAATTGCTTGCGTCGCTAGGATTTTTAGGGTTAATTTTAGGAACTAGCCCATTATTAAAACGAAAATATAAATGATTACATAACGAGTTAAAAAATAACTTTAATGATATAAATGTAAACATTTAGCGAACAGATATATATAAAACTCCAGTCTATGAACCGCTTAGAAGGTTCTAATCTGGAGTTTTTGCTTTGTTGCTTTATAATAGCGTTAAAAGTGTTTGATTGTATACGTTCTTGGTTAGAATAGTCTTGTTAAGCTTACGTTTTGGATTCCACAAATTTTAGAAAAGATTACTCTATTTCAAAAATTTTTAGGAATGAAAATATAAAAAAAGAGAAACCTCATAATGAAGTTTCTCTTACTTTTAATCGTCCGAATCCATATTCTTATTTCAAAAAAGGTAGTGAAAAAGGTAGTGATTCGGTTGATTTTTATTGCAATGTAGTGAAATTTAAAATTTCAAAAATCGCTTAAAATCAAGATTCCTTACATCTATTGACGTGTAGTGAATCCCTATTTCACTTCTTTGAATGTAGCATATTGGACACTATGCGAATCTCATAGCTAAACTTTGAGCCTAATGTCTCAAAGTTTCCTGTAATATAAGTCATTTTGGCTTATATTACCAATGCTACTGTAAGAAGTCGTTTCTATTTGTACGGAACTAATGAGAGTACGTTAATCAAACTGAATTCTTTGTAGTAGCAATGGAAGCCAGCAAGCTTGCGGATTCATGGCTTGAATGCTACTTTCCATGTTTATTTCGTTATCTATTTGTATGAATTCTATACATTGTATAGAGTTCTTTTTTTTTTTTTTGAGATTTATTTGTTGACTATTACTAAACTTAGAGTATAATGAGTCATAGTGTTATTAAACTTTAAGTTTAAAGAATGGAGGGATAAGATGGAAATAGGGAGTCATTTGAAAGCTCTGCGTGTTCAAAAAGGACTTACCCAAGAAGAATTAGCCGAGAGGACGGATTTGTCTAAAGGATATATTTCTCAATTAGAAAACGATTTAAGTTCACCATCGATGGATACATTTTTTGATATTTTAGAAGTATTAGGATGTGCACCAAAGGATTTCTTTGAAGATGGTCCAGAAGAAGCTTTAACCGTTTATGGGCCTGAAGATATGACCGTAATGGAGGATCCAAAACATAAAACAATTGTGACTTGGTTAAATCCTGATTCGAATGAACATGAAATGGAACCTGTAATTTTGGAATTTCAACCTCAAGGGGAATACAAAGTGTTCCAACCATCATTATCCGAAACTTTTGGATATGTTCTAGAAGGTAAAGTACAAGTAAAAGTAGGAAAACAAATAGAAGTTGTCTCTAAAGGAGAATCATTTTATTTTGAAGCTTCTGCTAAACACCAAATAAAAAATGCTGGCAATGAAACAAGTAAGGTCTTAATTGTCGCAACAAATTCGTATTTATAATAAAAAGGAAGGATTGGTACAAAAACATGTCCAACAATACAATTATTACATTTGAAAATGTTACAAAATCTTATGATGATACTCAAGTTTTAAAAAATATTAACTTTGAAATTGAGAAAGGGAAATTTTATACATTATTAGGCCCTTCAGGATGTGGAAAAACTACTATTCTTCGTATTATTGCTGGTTTTACTGATGCAACAACTGGATCAGTTACGTTAAATGGAGAAGATGTAACGGATTTACCACCAAATAAACGTAAAGTAAATACTGTTTTCCAAGACTATGCATTATTCCCTCATATGAATGTATTTGAAAATATTGCCTTCGGTTTACGTTTGAAAAAATTACCTGAAGATGTGATTAAACAAAAAGTTTCTGAAGCATTAAAATTAGTTCAATTATCAGGATATGAAAAACGTGAGATTGTTCAAATGTCTGGAGGACAACAACAACGTGTAGCGATTGCTCGTGCCTTAGTAAATGAACCAGAGGTTTTATTATTAGATGAACCATTATCAGCATTAGACTTAAAATTAAGAACAGACATGCAGTATGAATTACGTGAATTACAACAACGTTTAGGCATTACATTTATTTTCGTAACACATGACCAAGAAGAAGCACTTGCAATGAGTGATGAAATCTTCGTATTAAATGGGGGAGAAATTATTCAATCAGGTACTCCAGTAGATATTTATGATGAACCAATTAACCGTTTCGTTGCGGACTTTATTGGGGAAAGTAATATCGTTGCCGGTGTGATGAAGGAAGACTACTTAGTAGAATTTGTTGGCAAAGAATTTGAATGTGCCGATGCTGGTATGCGTTCAAATGAAAAAGTAGAAATCGTAATCCGTCCGGAAGATTTATCTCTAACAACTGTAGATAAAGGGAAATTAACCGTTGAAGTGGATACACAATTATTCCGTGGAGTTCACTATGAAATTATTTGTTATGACGAAAATAAAAATGAGTGGATGATTCACTCAACGAAGAAAGCAGAAGTAGGATCAAAAGTTGGATTATACTTTGAGCCACAAGATATTCACGTAATGCGTTTTGGAGAAAGTGAAGAAGAATTTGATGCACGTCTAGAAAGCTATGAGGAAGTGGAGGACGATAGCAATGACTAAAAATTCTCGTATGTTCTTTTCTATTCCATATCTTTTATGGTTGGCATTATTTGTAGTAGCGCCTTTAGCGATGATTTTTTATAAATCATTTTTCGATATTAATAATCAATTAACAATTGGAAACTATACGAATTATTTTTCTTCTGGTAATTATTTAGAAATGACATTTAACTCAGTGTGGTATGCCTTTTTAGTAACATTAGTGACTTTAGTCGTGAGTTATCCAACAGCTTACTTTTTAAGTAAAACTAAACATAAAAATTTATGGTTATTATTAATTATTTTGCCTACATGGGTCAATTTATTATTAAAAGCCTATGCTTTTATTGGTATTTTTAGTCAAACTGGTACAGTGAATCAATTCTTATCATTATTTGGAATTGCACCAAAAGAGTTTTTATTTACAGATTTTAGCTTCTTAACAGTAGCTGCTTATATTGAATTACCATTTATGATTTTACCAATTTTCAATGCGGTACAAGAATTACCAAGTTCATTAATTGCGGCAAGTCGTGACCTTGGTGCGACTCCTTGGCAAACATTAAAAAATGTCGTCATTCCATTAACGATGAGTGGTGTAAGAAGTGGAGTTCAAGCAGTATTTATTCCTTCACTTTCTCTATTCATGTTAACTCGTTTAATTGGAGGAAATCGTGTGATTACATTAGGGACTGCTGTTGAGCAACATTTCTTAGTAACACAAAACTGGGGAATGGGTTCAACAATTGGGGTTGTCTTAATTGTGGCGATGATTGTCTTAATGTTTGTAACACGTGATCGTAGAAAAGGAGGAGAAGCATAATGAAATTAGAGAAAAATCATTGGTTATCAAATGCCTATTTAGTATTTGTATTTGCAGTACTGTATGCTCCAATTTTCTATTTGATTTATTACTCATTTAATAGTGGTGGAGGAATGAATGATTTCCAATCCTTTACTTTAGAACATTATCAAGCAGTTCTTGGTGATACAAGATTAATTGGAATTGTCATTGATACTTTAGTTTTAGCTTTGTTATCAGCTCTATGTGCAACAATTATTGGTACCCTTGGTGCAATTATGATTGACTTTATTCGTTCAAATAGAAGAAAACAATTTGTTCTTGGAATGAATAATATTTTATTAGTTTCACCAGACGTTATTATCGGGGCAAGTTTATTAATTTTATTTACATTTATTGGATTTAAATTAGGATTTTGGTCCGTACTACTTTCGCATATTGCGTTTAATATTCCGATTGTTGTATTAATGGTTTTACCAAAATTAACAGAAATGAATCGTTCAATGATTACTGCAGCACGTGACTTAGGCGCAACAAGTTCTCAAGTGTTAACACGTATTATTTTACCATCGATTACACCTGGTATTTTAAGTGGATTCTTTATGGCATTTACGTATTCTTTAGATGATTTTGCGGTAACTTTCTTTGTAACAGGAAATGGATTCTCTACAATTGCGGTTGAGATTTATTCAAGAGCTCGTCAAGGAATTAGTTTACAAATTAATGCTTTAAGTACATTAATGTTCTTATTCTCGTTAATTTTAGTGATTGGATATTATTTCATTCAACAATACCAAGCAAAACGATTAAATCAGAAAAATGCTGAAAATGATTTAGCGAAGGGGGTAGTACTGTGAAGCGATTAATGATGTTTGTTGGGGCAATTTTAGTCGCAAGTTTAGGATTATTACTATTTAGAAAAAATTTTGAAACAGCTATCGCAGGAAATCCTGATACCATTATTGTATACAACTGGGGAGATTATATTGACCCAGCTTTAATTACTCAGTTTGAAGAAGAGACTGGATATAAAGTTATTTATGAAACATTTGATTCAAATGAAGCGATGTACACAAAAATTAAACAAGGTGGAACAAATTATGATGTGGCGATTCCAAGTGAATATGCAATTCATAAAATGTTAAAAGAAGATTTATTAGTACCATTAGATTATTCTAAAATTGAAGGTATCGAGCATTTAGATGAGAAATTCTTGAATAAGAGTTTTGATCCAAATAATCGTTACAGTATTCCTTATTTCTGGGGAACTTTAGGAATTATTTATAATACAAAAAATATTGCTGAAGGTGAAATTACGAAATGGTCTGATTTATGGAAAGAGGAGTATAAAGATTCGATTTTATTTATTGATGGTGCTAGAGAAATGATGGGAATTGCACTTCAAACTCAAGGATATTCTTTGAATGAAAAGGATCCTGAAGTTGTAAAAGAAGCGGGTAAATTCTTGAAAACATTAATGCCAAATGCTAAAGCGATTATTGCAGATGAGATGAAGACGTACATGGCGCAAGAGGAAGCTTCTATTGGTGTGTCATTCTCTGGAGAAGCTGCGAAGATGTTGGAGAAAAATGAAGATTTAGCGTATGTCTTACCGGAAGAGGGAACGAACTTATGGTTTGATAATATTGTCATTCCAAAAACGGCTAAAAACTATGATGGTGCGTATCGTTTTATTTCGTTTTTATTGAGACCGGATGTGGCTGCTAAAAATGCGGAATATGTTGGGTACTCAACTCCAAATAAGGATGCGTTAGAGTTGTTACCAGAAGAGGTAACGAGTAATGAGACTTTTTATCCTACGGATGAGCAGATGGAGCATATGGAAGTGTATGAGAATCTAGGTTCTGAGTTGTTAGGGTTGTATAATGACCTGTTCTTGGAAGCTAAGATTTTCCGCAACTGATAGAGGCGAAATAGACTTTGCTATAGTAGCATTAGGACGCCAGCAGACAGCTAAGGCTGTCTCATTGCTAAATTACGAGCCTTGGTCTCGAAATTTCCTGTAATATAATCTGACTTTGCAGATTATATTACTCGTGCTACTATGCAAAGTCTTTTCTTTTTGAATGGTATTTATTAGAGTACGTTAAAGAGTTAGACTTTGCGTTATAGTAGAAGAAGGACGCCAGCAGACCTGCGGTCTCATGAGTAATGCTACTATGCAAAGTCTTTTTCTTTTTTGCCTTATAAAGTTTCTTGTAAAATTACTAGACAAATATTCTATCGCTTGTTATAATCGTCCTATAAATAATAAACATTTATGAAGAAGAGAGTAGTTTACGGATATCTGTTTTAGCGAGCTGGGGTGGTGGAAGCCGGTCATGATGAAGTAAATGAACCGCACTTTGGAAATGATTATTCGAATGTAGTAGAGTAATCCGGTCGCTTACCGTTAAAAAGTTTAAAGTGGTTTAAGATTTTAAACAATAAGAGTGGTACCACGGGTTATCTCGTCTCTAGTCAAGGTTGCTTGATTAGGGGCTTTTTTATTTATCATTTATACAAAAAGAAGGAGTGTCAAGATGGATTACAAAAAAATAGTTGCCGAACAAATTCATAAAACAATTAGCGAACATTTATCGTTTGAAGAAATTTATAAAATGATTGAAGTTCCAAAATATGCAGAACAAGGGGACTTAGCTTTCCCAGCATTCTCACTTGCAAAAGTATTACGTAAAGCACCTCAAGCAATTGCACAAGAAATCGTTGAAGCAGTTGCTGATGAACATATTAGTCAAGCAGTAGCAATGGGACCTTATGCAAACTTCTTCCTTTCAAAAGGTAAATTTGCAGATGAAACATTACACACTGTTTTAGAACAAAGAGAAGAATATGGTAACTTTGATTTCGGTCAAGGACGTAATGCTATAGTAGATATGTCTAGTCCAAATATTGCAAAACCAATGTCAATGGGTCACTTACGTTCAACAGTTATTGGGAATGCCATTGCTAACTTAGAGAAAAAAGTTGGTTATAACCCAATTAAAATCAACCACTTAGGAGACTGGGGAACACAATTCGGTAAATTAATTGTTGCTTATAAAAAATGGGGAACAAAAGAAGCCGTTGAACAAGATCCAATCGCGGAATTATTACGTTTATATGTAAAATTCCATGATGAAGCAGAAAGTGATAGCTCTTTAGAAGATGAAGGTCGTGCATGGTTCAAGAAATTAGAAGATGGCGATGCAGAAGCAGAAGAACTATGGAATTGGTTCAAATCTGAATCATTAAAAGAATTCAATCGTGTGTATGATATTTTAGGGATTACATTTGATTCTTATAATGGTGAAGCTTTCTATAATGATAAAATGGATCCAATTGTTGAATATTTAGAAAGTAATGGAATTGCAACAATCGACCGTGGAGCAACTGTGGTTCACTTAGATAATTATGATTTACCACCTGCATTAATTAAAAAATCAGATGGTGCTACATTATATATTACACGTGACTTAGCAGCTGCACATTACCGTAAAGCAACTTATGATTTTGCTAAAAACATTTATGTTGTAGGGAATGAACAAGCAAACCACTTCAGACAATTAAAAGCTGTTTTAAATGAAATGGGTCGTGATTGGCAGGAAAACATGATTCACGTTGGCTTTGGTTTAATTACATTAGGTGGTAAAAAATTATCAACACGTAAAGGTAAAATTGTCTTATTAGAAGAAGTTTTACGTGAAGCTGAAGAATTAGCCTTAAAACAAATTGAAGCTAAAAATCCAAACTTACCAAACAAAGAACAAGTTGCAAAACAAGTTGGGGTAGGTGCGGTAATCTTCCACGATTTGAAAAACGATCGTACAAACAACTTCGACTTCAACTTGGAAGAAGTTGTTCAATTTGAAGGAGAAACTGGACCTTATGTTCAATATACTCGTGCTCGTGCAATGAGTATTTTAAGAAAAGCAGGAGTTTCAGTTGATTTATCTCAACCATTATCATTAGAAGATGACTATGCATGGGAAGTATTAAAACAAATTGAAAATTATCCAAATATTGTGAAATATGCAGAAAGTAAATTTGAACCTTCTGTGATTTCTAAATATGTAATTTCTTTAGCGCAAGCCTTCAATAAATATTATGCAAACAGCCGCATCTTACAAGAAGATGAAGGACTAAATGCTCGTTTAGCATTAGTGGAAGCAACAGCTGTTATCTTAAAACAAGGTCTTGCAATTTTAGGAGTAGAATCTCCAGACGAAATGTAGCCATCCTATCTCTCACTTGTTTACCTGGCAAGTGGGAGTTTTTTGTTTGTAATACAATTGAACAAAAATTTTTAACTTGCTATGAAGCGAATGATTTAGTACCAGAAGGAAAAAATGTAGCCATCCATGAAAATAATTAGGCATTATTTTCTGAAGAAGTAGCACATATTGCTAAAAAGTATCGTCATAAAGATGCTAAGGAGATGCTAATGAGTATTGAAGAACATCTAGATAATTTTCATCAATTTTCTCATAAAATATTATCAGGTAGATTAACTGAGCGTAATTATGAGTTAATTGCAAAATTAATAGATGAATTTCATGTCATTTGTTCTTCAATGAAAATTATTGAAACAAAACAAGGAGATTTTAAGGGATAGATTAGTTGAATGTGATAATTTTTTAAAATAAAATATTCTACAATTAACATCCGTTGAAGTAAAATTTCTACTTCAATGGATGTTTTTTAATTTTTAGAACGTACTAGTTGACGTGAAAGCGATATTTTATTACTATCAAGTTATTGTAAACTAACAAGAGAGAAATGAGGTTTTTCATGAAAAAATTAGTATCTTTAATTTTATCTATTTTAGTCGTTGTACTTTTACTATTAGGAGTAAAAAAATATATTCAATCGCAAGAAATTTCTGCAGATGAATCTGCTTCTAGTGAAAAACAGCAGCTCTATTTATTTAACTGGGGAAATTATGTTGATCCGGAATTGATTAAAGAATTTGAAGCAGAAACAAATATTCAAGTTGTCTATGAAACTTTCGATTCAAATGATGCGATGGAAGCAAAATTAAAACAAGGTGGTACTCGTTATGATATCGTATTTCCAAGTGAATCGAGTATTACAAAATTAGTAAATCAAAACTTATTACAGCCATTGGATCATTCGAAAATTAAAGGTTTAGAAAATATCTCGCCATTTTTATTAAATAGCCCAGTGGATCCTGGAAATCAATATACAGTTCCTTATTTCTGGGGGACTGTTGGGATTATGGTAAATACAAAATATATCGATCCAGAAAGTATTACAACTTGGAATGATTTATGGAAGAGTGAATTCCAAAATAAAATTTTATTACTAGATGGAAATCGTGAAACAATGGGATTAGCATTACAGTCATTAGGATACTCCCTCAATTCAAAAGATGCAGCGCAATTAAAAGAAGCAGAATTAAAAATTAAAACATTAAATCCAAATGTACGTGCTGTATTAAATGAAGAAATTAAAACAATGATGAAATTAGAAGAAGCACCAATTGGAATTGGCTATTCAGGAGACGCAGCTGCTGTAGCAGAAGCGAATCCAGCGGTTCAATATATTTTACCGCAAGATGGAAGTGCTGTTTGGACGGATAACTTTGCGTTATCCTATAATGCGGAAAATATTGAAGGAGCGTATGCGTTTATTAACTTTATGCTTCGTCCTGAAAATGCGGCTAGAAATGCAGCATTTGTAGGATATGCTACACCAAATGAAGCTGCAAAAGAGTTGTTAGATGAAGAAGTGGTTTCAGATGAGACATTTTATCCATCACAAGAAGTTATTGAAAGTTTAGAGCATTATGAATATCTTGGAACAGAATGGATTTCTAACTACAATGATGCCTTTTTAAATTTTAAAATGGAGTTATAATATGCATTATTTTGTTAAAAGTAAACATCTCTTTATTGGAGATTCAAAAGAAACGATTGAAGGAATATTAGAAATAAAAGATGGGAAGATTACAGCTATTCTTCCTTATCATGAAGAAATAAATGGAGAAATGATTGATACAGGGGACCAAATGGTTACTCCTGGATTGATTGATGCGCATGTGCATTTATATTTGTCCAGTTTAATTCATTTAGGAAAGATGAAAGCAGTCGGAGCGACTTCTATTGAAGAAGTCGTTGCTCAAGCAAAAGAAATTCCTGTTTATAATGGCTGGAAAATTGGAATTGGTTGGTATGCGAGTGATTTTGGACAACAAGTTTTACCAACAAAAGAAGATTTAGACAAAGCTTCCAATGAAGTTCCAATTTGCTTGATTGCTGGAGATTCACATACAATTTGGCTGAATACAAAAGCATTAGAAAAATTAGGGTTAACGATTGAAAACATTCCTTCTGAAATTGGAGGAGAAGTTGTTAAAAAAGATGGTGAGCTAACAGGAGTCTTTTTAGAAGCGATTGCGATTTATTATTTATCTAAAGTACTAGCAATTTATGAAGCTGAATCTAAAGTAGCGTTATTAGACTATATGAAACATTTGAATACGATGGGAATCACAGCAGTTGGCGATGTTGCGTTAACAGGAGAAAGCCCTGATGATATTGTTTATCCAAAACTTTATGCTAGTGTAGAAGATGATGCAACGGTTCGAGTAAGCTTTTTCCCAGCGATGCGTGAAGAAGTGGAAGAAAACCGTCGTTGCTATCAAACTTACCAATCTCCAATGTTGCAAATGGGTGGCGTGAAACAGTTTTATGACGGAGTGACAAGTTCGCATACAGCTTACTTAAAGGAACCCTATCCAATGCCATTTTTTGAAGGAGATTTGGGAGGACCACTTTTAACGGAAGAAAAAATGGAACGATTGACTTTATTAGCCAATCAAGAAGGTTGGCCAATGCGTATTCATACGGTTGGAGATAAAGCAGTTGAATTAACATTATTGAACTTCAAACAAGCGCAAGAAAAATATCCTTTTGATGCGCCTTATAAATTCAATACGATTGAGCATTTAGAAGTAATGGATCCAAAGGACTTACCACTTACTGCTCAAAAATCTCTTATTGTTTCAGTTCAACCAAGCCACTTATTAGTGGGGTATGAAACATTAGATGAAGAAGTTGGAGAAACTCGTGCAAAACAAATGTTTCCATTCCACTCCTTTATTACTCATGGAGCGACTCTAGCATTTGGAACAGATACTCCAGTAGTACTAAATGTAACTCCGTTTGAGACGATGTACTTTGCTGTAGCTCGTCAAACAGTAGAAGGGCTTCCAGAACCAGCATTGATGCCTGAACAAAGAATCAGTGCCCAAGAAGCTCTATTTGCTCATACAAATGGAGCAGCAAAATCACTTAGTAGAATAGATATTGGAACATTAGAAGTAGGGAATTTTGCAGACTTTGTTATTTTATCGAAAAATTTCTTAGATGAAAGTCCAGAAGAAATCTTGAAAACAACTGTTGTAGCGACTTATATTAACGGGAAAAAAGTTTATGAAGCTTAAGTTAGCGTGAAAGATGAAGTAGAGATTCTACTTCTTTTTTCACTAGTATCATATTAAATTCATGTATTTGTGTAGGGGATTCTATGTTTTCTTTGAACACAAATGATTATAATTAATTCAAACATTAAAGAAGAAGGTGTATAAATGGATATTTTATTATGGGGAAGCATTTTTGCTGCGGGATTATTATCATTTTTCTCTCCGTGTGTATTACCACTGTTTCCAGTTTATTTTGGAGTATTAATGAGTGAAAGAGGAACTCGCAGTATTAAAATTGGAAAATTTGAAGTTGCGGTGTTACCAGTCGTTCGAACGTTTTTATTCGTAGCAGGTATTTCAACGATTTTCTTTGTATTAGGATTTGCTGCTAGTTTGTTAGGTCAATTATTGTATAATCCTTATTTTCATCTAGTTTTAGGAACTATTATTGTTTTACTAGGATTGCATCAAATGGAAGTATTTCAATTAACGTCTTTACAAAAACAAAAAACAGTACAATTTGAAACAAAAAATGAGAAGTCATTATGGAGTAGTTATTTATTAGGTTTGAGTTTCAGTTTTGGATGGACACCATGTGTAGGTCCTGTTTTAAGTTCAGTGTTAACATTAGTAGCGACTCAGCAAGCAAGTGTTTTTTATGGAATGTTTTTATTAGGAATTTATATTTTAGGTCTATCAATTCCATTTTTAGTATTATCGATTGCTTCGACCACTGCTATGAAAACCTTCAATCTTGCGAAGAAACAATTATTCTTATTAAAGAAAATTGGAGGCATTGTTATTATTGCAATGGGTGTTTGGATTATTATTCAACAATTACAAGTATTATTTTTACAAGGATAGGAGAATGAGAAATGAAATGGAAATATGTATTTATTGGAGCTAGTTTATTATTAGGAGCGTGTCAACCAATGGGAAATAAGCAAGCAGATGCAACAAAACCTTCAACAGAAACAGTTTCAAAAGATAAAAAAGAAAACAGCGCTTCAAAAAAAGTAGTGGAAGCTTCGTTTAAAACTTTTGATGGGAAAACGGTGAATTTATCAGATTATAAAGGGAAAAAAGTATATATCAAAGTTTGGGCATCTTGGTGTCCAACTTGTTTAGCAGGATTGCCAGAAGTGGATTCTTTAGCAGCTAATCATTCTGATGATACGGTTGTTTTAAGTGTAGTAGCGCCTGGTGTAAATCGTGAGAAAAAAGCAGAAGATTTTAAAGAATGGTTTTCTGGATTAGACTATAAAAATTTACCAGTATTAATGGCGGAAACTCCTGATTTCTTTAAACAAGTTGGAGTCATTGGATATCCAACATCAGTTTTCATCAATGCAAATGGAGAACTAGTACAAGCTCATCCAGGGCATCTATCAA
>CAUQAL010000041.1:0-12398 GCA_963515985.1 uncultured Granulicatella sp. | reverse complement strand
CTGCTCGTGAATCGGCTGAAATGATTTTAGAAGATGCAAAAAAAGATGCTGACCGCTTAAAAAAAGAAGTATTATTAGAAGCTAAGGAAGAAAATCATAAGTATCGTACTGAAGTTGAAAATGAGTTAAAAGAAAGACGAAATGAAGTTTTACTGCAAGAAAAAAGGATAATTCAAAGAGAACAAAATCTTGATCGTAAAGATGAAGTTTTAGAAAAACGTGAACAGTCCATTGAAGATAAAGAAAATAAACTTCAAGAGAGAGCACAAGTCATGACGGAAAAAGAAGAAGAGATTGACAATGTGTTATCTGAACAAAAAGCAGAATTAGAACGCATTTCAACGATTAGTCGTGAAGAAGCACAACAAATTATCATGCAGGAAACACGTGATGAATTAAGTCATGAACGTGCTGTCATGATAAAAGAATCTGAACAACGTGCAAAAGATGAAGCAGATAGAGCTGCTAAAGGAATTATCTTACAAGCCATTCAACGTTCAGCTGCTGATTTAGTAGCAGAAAATACAGTTACTGTGATGACGTTACCAAATGATGAAATGAAAGGACGAATTATTGGACGTGAAGGAAGAAATATTCGTACTTTAGAATCATTAACAGGGATTGATTTAATTATCGATGAAACACCAGAAGCTGTAGTACTAAGTGGATTTGATCCAATTCGTAGAGAAATTGCTAAAATGACTCTAGAAAAATTAATTGCAGATGGACGTATTCACCCTGCAAGAATTGAAGAAATGGTTGAAAAATCTCGTAAGGAAATGGATGAAAGAATTCGTTCAATTGGGGAACAAGCAACGTTTGAAGTTGGTATTCATTCATTACATCCAGACTTAATTAAAATTTTAGGTCGTTTATATTTCCGTACAAGTTATGGACAAAATGTTTTAAATCATAGTATTGAAGTTGCTAAACTGGCAGGAATTATGGCTGGTGAGCTTGGAGAAGATGTAAATATTGCTAAAAGAGCTGGTTTACTTCATGATTTAGGAAAAGCATTAGATCACGAAATTGAAGGTTCACACGTTGAAATCGGTGCGGAAATCGCTCAAAAATACAAAGAAAACAAAATTGTGGTTAATGCCATTGCATCTCACCATGGAGATGTTGAAGCAACCTCGACAATTGCGATATTAGTAGCTGCAGCAGATGCATTATCAGCTGCAAGACCAGGAGCACGTAGTGAATCCTTGGAAAACTATATTCGTCGTTTAGAACGATTAGAAGCTATTGCGAATGAACATGAAGGTGTAGAACGTAGCTTTGCAATTCAAGCAGGTCGTGAAATCCGTGTGATGGTTCATCCAGAGAAAATTGATGATGCAAGTTCGATTTTATTAGCACGTGAAATTCGTAAACAAATTGAAGAAGAACTACAATATCCAGGACATATTAAGGTTACAGTTATTCGTGAAACAAGAGCTGTAGAATATGCTAAATAATAAAAAACACGCTAGATTTTCTAGCGTGTTTTTTTACTAGTTATTTTGTCCAGTCGTCTGTGTTGTTACTTCATTTCTTACAGGAGCTTGAGTTGTTTGCCCATTTTGTTGGGCAGATTGTTGTGGTTGCTGAGAATTTTGCTGATTCGTTGTTGTGCTAGTTTTTTCTTTTTCTTCAGGTTTAGTACCTAATTTTAGTTCATGTGTTACTGGATCCGATGTTTTATCTTTTATTGTAACGGTTAAACTAATGGTTACAGATTCACCTGTAATATTTTTGAAAGTAGCGGTAGTTTTATCAACGGTTTGAGTTTGTCCTCCAACGCTAATAGTATATTTAGGTTTTTCTTCGTTAGATTTAACAGCATTCCATGTAACGGTAACTTCTTTTTTAGTAGCATCATAACTAACATTTAATCCTGATGGTGGAGCAATTTTTTCTTCTACATATTGTTGAGTTGGTACAGCACCTTTTACAAATAATTCTGTACTTACTTTATCAGCAGGAGTATTTGGTCCAGCTAATGCTAAAGGATTTGATCCAACAACAATTTGTGAAGAGACAACACTCGAAGGTTGTTCCCAATCTTTAACCGGAGTTTGTTTCATGGCAAAATTCATTAAGTGACCGTAAATCCATTTTGAATAATTGGCTTCAGTTTGAGATAATCCATGACCTTTTGTATAAGGATTATCATACCCAGTCCATACAGAAATAGTGTATGCAGGAGAATATCCAATAAACCATGAATCTGGAATGACAAATTCATTTTCTGAAGCTCCAATTTGTTTTCTTTGTTCTGGTGTATAGTTCGTTGAACCTGTTTTAGCAGCATGTGGAAGATTTCCCATACGTAAATCATTTGCAAATCCATAAGTGAACGTATCTTTTAGCATATTTGTAATCATATATGCTGTAGAGTCTTTCATGGCTTGATGTTGATCTGGTTTAAATTGTAATACTTGACCTTCACGTGTTGTGATTTTTGTAACGGTATAAGGTTTCGAATAAGTACCATAGTTAGCGAAAGCAGTGTAAGCTGCTGCCATTTTTAATGGGGATAAGTTTGCGCCAATTGCATTACTTTCTACTAATGATTCTTTTCCGTCATTCATAACTGATAAATCTAATTTTTTAAGGAAAGCTTGAACATTATCGTTACCTACTGCTTTAAATGTTTGATAGGCAGGAGTATTACGAGACAATACTAAAGCTCTACGCATTGTCATTGTTCCCATAAATTGATTATCCCAGTTGTTTAGTTCGAATCCACTTGAATATGTTGTTGGTTTGTCGACCATTGTTTGTCCAGTAGAGTAATTTAAATATTCAATGGCTGGACCATAATCCATAATTGGTTTAATTGTTGAACCAGTACTTCTATCATTTTGAATGGCACGATTATAAGCTAATAAATTCGTTTGTTTACGTCCACCATTAATGGCTCTTACAGCACCTGTGGTAGAATCTAACATAACAACCGCATTTTGTACGTTATCATCTACATATTGTACATATCTATTTGTGTTTAAGATTTCATATAAACGATTTTGTGCATTTGAGTTTACTGTTGTTTCAATCGTTAATCCGTCTGAATAAACATCCAAGCCAGTTTTTTCTTTTACTTCATCGGCTACCATTGTTAAAAATGAATCAAAGATTAAGCGATTATCATCTGTTGAAATTTGCTCATGTTCGTCTACTAGTCCATCAGTAATTGGAGTTGCTTTTGCTTCTTGTAATTGAGCATCTGTTAATTTGCCATTCTCTTTCATAGCTTGCAATACAATATTACGACGTTCTTGAGCTTGTTCTGGATGAGCATATGGATCATATGAACTTGGAGCTTGTGGCATACCAGCAAGTAGTGCTAATTGAGGAATAGTTAATTCCTTCAACTCTTTTCCAAAGTAGTAATTAGCAGCAGTACCAAATCCATATGTATTATTAGCCATATAAACTTTGTTTAAATAGTAAGTCAAAATTTGTTCTTTTGAAAATTCTCGTTCAATTTGTAAAGCTAATAATATTTCTTGAATTTTACGTTTATAAGTTTGGTCTTCTTTTTTAGTTGAGAAAACAGATAATTTAATTAATTGTTGAGTAATAGTACTACCGCCTTGTGTAATATGACCAGCACGAAGGTTACGTACGAAAGAACCAATAATACGAATTGGATCGATTCCTAGGTGAGAATAGTAACGCTTATCTTCAATTGAAGTGACAGCGTCTTTTAAACCTTGAGGAACTTCTTCTGGGGCAATTAAATCTCGATTTTCTCCACCGAGTTTTGTAATTAGCTCTTGATTCATATCAAGAATTTGAGTTTCAGTTGCTCCTTGTAAGTCTGCAGCTGTAATTTTAGGTGCAGTAAAACCATAGTAGAAGAATAATCCCGTTAAAATAGTAAATCCAATTACAAAAATTGAAAATAAAGAAATGAGGATTCTCTTTAAAATAGATTTCTTTTTTCTTTTTGTAGTTTTTTTATTTGTTTGACTACGTCTTGTTTGGCGTGTTTCTGGCATAGAAAACCTCCTAAATTTTATCAATAAGTTTATCAACTACAGGAATATAATCTAAAATAGACTGTACAGTTAGATGGATTTGTATACCATTCTTTCGTATATACGTTAATGGTATAGATTTTTTCCTATCTTTGTTTTCCTTTATAAATGAAATTAAGTATTGACTTTCTAATAAATAATATTCATTTAAGGAAGAAAAATAAAAGATAATAAATACAATTCCACCTTGATTAATACAATCTTGCATATGCTGTAATTGATGCTCATGTATGTTTATAAATGGAAACGATGTTTTATTTTTCGTTTCTTTCGCTTCAAAATCAATATAGCATCCACGGTAAACTCCATTATAGTCAGTTGTAGAAGCATGACGATAATAAGCTTCTTTAATAACAGCAGCACTTCGTTTGGGATAATCCACTTTAACAACTTGTACTGGAGTGGGCTTTTTATGAATAACAGCAATTTTTCTTAATCGATAATAATCGTTTGTTTGATTCAATAAAGTTTCTAAGAACATTCCACGACTACCATATGAAACAGTCGAAGTTTGAGGAGAGGAGATTCTCTGTTGTCCCTTTGGGTATTGAATCATAATATCACCCCTAATCTCATTCTATTATACCATTGATTTTACTGTAAAAGCTAAAATTATTGTTAAGATTCGCAACAACTAGATTACAATTTGGTTTCGAAATAGAAATTTTAACGATTTATTTTAAAAAATAAACAGAAATATTTTACAATTTTACAAAGGTGTTGTAAAATAAATGAGTATGTAAATAGCTCATCAATTCATTTGATGAAGTAAGAATTTTTTGGAGGAAAGCTATGACAGCAAAATTTGAAAAAATCAACACAAATGAAGTTGTGTTAACATTTGAAATTTCAGAAGAATCAATTAAACAAGGTTTAGAAGTTGCTTTTAACCGTGTGAAAAAGAACTTAAACGTTCCTGGTTTCCGTAAAGGTAAAGTAAGTCGCCAAGTTTTCAATAAAATGTATGGTGAAGAAGCATTATATCAAGATGCATTAAACTACTTATTACCAGATGCATATGACAATGCAGTAGAAGAAACTGGTATTTTCCCAGTAACTCAACCAAAAATTGATATTGAATCATTAGAAAAAGGTCAACCATGGGTGATCAAAGCAACTGTAATTGTGAAACCTGAAGTTAAATTAGGTGAATACAAAGGATTAACTGTTGAAAAACAAGATCGTACAGTTTCTGAACAAGATGTAGAAGATCGTTTATTACAAGAACAAGCTAAATCAGCTGAGTTAGTTGTTAAAGAAGGTGCTGCTGAATTAGCAGATACAGTTGTTATTGACTTTGAAGGTTTCTTAGGTGAAGAAGCATTCGAAGGTGGAAAAGGAGAAAACTACTCATTAGAATTAGGTTCAGGTTCATTCATTCCTGGATTTGAAGATCAATTAGTAGGCGCTAAAGAAGGCGACAACGTTGAAGTGAAAGTTACATTCCCAGAAGAATATCATGCAGAAAACTTAAAAGGTCAAGATGCGGTATTCAAAGTAACAGTTCATGAAGTTAAAACAAAAGAATTACCTGAATTAACAGATGAATTCGCTAAAGATGTTGATGATTCAGTTGAAACATTAGCTGAATTAAAAGAAAAATTCCGTAAAGAATTAGAAGAAGCTAAAGCTGAAGCAGCTGACGAAGCTGTTGCTGACTTAGCATTACGTCAAGCAGTTGAAAATGCTGAAATCGTTGAATTACCAGCTGAAATGGTTCACGAAGAAGTACACCGTCAAATGCAACACTACTTAAACGATATGCGTCGTAATGGTATTACACCAGAAATGTACTATCAAATTACAGGGACAACTGAAGCAGATTTACACCATATGATGGAAAAAGATGCTGACGTTCGTACTAAAACTAACTTAGTATTAGAACAAATCGTTAAAGATGAAAACATTGAAGTTACTGAAGCTGATGTTGATGCAGAAGTGAAAGAATTAGCTGCTCAATACGGTATGGAAGAAGGAGCTGTTCGTGCAGCTGTTTCAGTTGAAATGTTGAAAAACGATATTTCAATGAAAAAAGCATTAGCTTTAATTACTGAATCTGCAGTAGAAGCATAATTATAAAAGTGATGAAGAACAATCTTGGAAACAAGGTTGTTCTTTTTTATGGAAAATATTGAAAATAGAATGGACTTTCCTTGTTCTAAGTCTTTAGATATGCTAATCTACTATTATAGTGTCAAAAATTGAATGGAGGTTACATAGTTGTATAAAGATAAACAAAACCATGTCTGTTGTTCTTTTTGCGGGAAGTCACAAGATCAAGTGAAAAAAATTATCGCTGGACCAGATGTTTTTATTTGTAATGAATGTGTAGATTTATGTAAAGAAATCATCGATGAAGAATTACTAACACAATTTTTTGAAGGGGAATTAACCGTCCCAAAACCACAAGAAATTCGTGAGATTTTAAATGAATATGTCATTGGACAAGAAAATGCTAAAAAAGCATTAGCGGTTGCCGTATATAATCATTATAAACGCATTAATCATTTAGTAGAGGAAGATGAAGTAGAGTTACAAAAGAGTAATATTTGTTTAATTGGGCCAACAGGTTCAGGAAAAACGTATTTAGCTCAATCATTAGCGCGACTATTAAATGTACCATTTGCAATTGCTGATGCAACAACATTAACTGAAGCTGGATATGTTGGGGAAGATGTGGAAAATATATTACTAAAACTTCTTCAGGCAACAGATTATGATGTTGAACGTGCACAAAAAGGAATTATTTATATTGATGAAATCGATAAAATTGCACGTAAAAGCGAAAATGTATCGATTACTCGAGATGTAAGTGGTGAAGGTGTACAACAAGCATTATTAAAAATTTTAGAAGGAACGACAGCTTCTGTTCCACCACAAGGTGGACGTAAGCATCCACAACAAGAATTAATCCAAATCGATACAACGGATATTTTATTTATTGTTGGTGGAGCTTTTGACGGAATTGAAACAATTGTTAAGGAAAGACTTGGAGCTAAAGTGATTGGATTCGGTTCTTCTAATAAAAATATTAGTGAGCATGATAGTTTAATGCAAATGATTATTCCAGAAGATTTACAAAAATTTGGATTGATTCCAGAATTTATTGGACGTTTACCGATTATTGCAGCATTAGAAAAATTAGAACAAAAAGATTTAGTTTCAATTTTAACAGAACCTAAAAATGCTTTAGTGAAACAATATCAAAAATTATTCTTGATGGATGAAGTTCAATTAGAATTTGAACAAGATGCTTTAGAGGCAATTGCAGCGAAGGCAATTGAACGAAAAACAGGAGCTCGTGGACTTCGTTCAATTATTGAATCTGTAATGATGGATTTGATGTTTGAAATTCCAAGTAGAGAAGAAGTTTCTAAAGTAATTGTGACAAAAGAGGTTGTAGAAAATCAAGGACAACCAGAATTGTACAATAAAAAAGGGAAATTATTGAAAGCTTAATTTTAGGGGGAATTTTATGTCTGCAATTCGTAAGTTTTTTGCAAGTCGATATACGAAAGAAGAATTTTCGTGGATTTTACAAGATTGGGCTAATTCAGTATATTCATTAATGATTACTACAGCTATTTTTCCAATTTTCTTTAAAACAGTAACAACTAATGCTGGAGTGACTGCTGCTAATTCAACAGCTTATTTAAGTTATGCAAACTCAATTGCTACATTTGTTGTTGCAGTGATGGCACCAGTATTAGGAGCTCTAGCAGATTATCGTGGATATCGTAATCCTATGTTTACTATTTCAACGATGGTAGGAGTATTTTCTGTATTAGGGATGATGTTTGCTGGTAGTGATCAATGGATGTTTTTATTAATTTTATATACGGTTTCAGCTATTGGTTTTTCTGCATCGAATATTTTTTATGATAGTTCGATCATGGATGTAACTACGTACGAACGTATGGACCGTATTTCTGCGGCAGGATTTGGATATGGTTATATTGGAAGTGTTATTCCTTTTATCTTATTTATGGTAATCATGCAATTTTCTCAATTATCTGGAGATGTCATTGTAAAAATTGGCTTCTTTATTACTGCAGTTTGGTGGTTTGTCTTTACCATTCCATTTTGGAGACATGTAAAACAAAAACATTTTATGGAACATGACAAACATCCTGTTTATGATAGTTTTGCACGATTATTTACAACGATTAAACATATTCGTGAACATAAGCACGTGTTTTTATTCTTAATTGCTTATTTCTTCTATATTGATGGAATTGGGACAATTATTAAAATGGCGACAGCTGTTGGTAGTGATGTGGGATTAGATGGAAATAGTCTAATTGTCATTCTTTTAATAGTTCAAATTGTTGCTTTTCCATTTAGTATTATTTATGGATATCTTGCTAAAAAAATTGGTGCCAAGAATACTGTCTTTTTAGGAATTGCTACTTATATTATTATTTGTATCTTAGCAACTGGATTAAAAACTTATACAGATTTCTTATTATTAGCGATTTGTATTGGTACAGCTCAAGGTGGGGTACAATCGATTAGTCGTTCTATTTTTGGTCAAATTATTCCTGCAAATCGTGCAAATGAATTTTTTGGATTTTATAATATTTTTGGAAAATTCTCATCCATTTTAGGAACAACATTATTAGGAATTACTGCGCAAATGACGGGTAATTCATTAGATGGAGTTTTTTCTCTTATTCTTCTATTCTTAATTGGAGGAGGATTACTATTCTTTGTTAAAATCAATCCTCAAACAACAGAGGAAGGAGCATAATTATGAAAGTGACAAATGCTGAATTTACGATTAGTGCAGTTGGTCCCAATCAATATCCAACGAATCAAAAAGTTGAAATTGCTTTATCTGGACGTTCGAATGTGGGAAAATCTTCTTTTATTAATCGTTTAATTCAACGAAAAAGTTTAGCAAGAACTTCTAGTAAACCAGGTAAAACTCAGACATTAAACTTTTATCATATTAATGATTTATTTTACTTTGTAGATGTTCCTGGTTATGGATACGCAAAAGTTTCAAAAAAAGAACGTGAAAAATGGGGTAAAATGATTGAAGAGTATATTACAACTCGTGAAAATCTTGAGCTAGTTTTAATCCTCGTTGATTTCCGTCATGAACCAAGTACAGAAGATGTTCAAATGCGAGAGTTTTTAGAGTATTATGAAATCCCTTATCGAATTATTATGACGAAGTGTGATAAAATCCCTCGTGGTAAATGGAATAAGCATGTGAGTCAAATTCGAAAAGCTTTTGGTAAACCACCGGAAGAATTATTTTTAACGTTCTCTTCTGAAACAGGAGAAGGGGTAGAAAAGGCTTGGGAATGGATTGAATCTATTGTATTAGAGGAGGAGTAATTGGGATGATTGGGTATAAGAAAAAAGATGCAGTTTCTTTTGAAGAAATATTTCCATTATATGAAGCAGTAGGATGGACGAATTATACGACAAATCCTACGATGTTAAAAAATGCATTAGAACATAGTTTGTTTCTAATTTCAGCAAGAGATGAAGATGGGAAGTTAATTGGATTTTTAAGAGCGGTAGGGGATGGGTATTCTATTCTCTATATTCAAGACATTATTGTACTTCCAGAATATCAAAGACAAGGGATTGGTACTCAATTACTTCATCAAACAATGGAGTATTTTAATGAAGTGTATCAAATTATTTTAACAACAGATAGTGAACTAAAAACAATTGCATTTTATGAAGCAAATGGATTTACAGCTTTGTCTAAATATGGATGTACTTCTTTTATGGCTAATCCATTACTGCAAGCAAAGTAAAAGCTAGAATTTAGAAATTATGGTAAACTATTATCAAGAAATAAAGTTAAAGGATGGGACATATGAAATTAACAATTGATGAAAAATCACAAGCATGGTTTGAAGAAGAAATGGGAGTTTCTAAAGAACGTGGTGTTCGTTTTTTAGGAAAAGTTTATGGATGTAGTCCGATTCATGAAGGCTTTTCTTTAGCCGTAGAAGTTGATACACCAAATAATCCATTTGTAAGTGTGGAAAAAAATGGGATTATTTATTTTGTTGAAACAGGTGATGAATGGTTTTTCCAAGGACACGATTTAGATGTCGTGTTTGATGAAAAACTAAAAGAACCATCCTATAGTTATCGTGCCATTCAAACTGCATAATCTATCAATAGAGAAATTCAACTTCAAAAGTTAGAAATAGAATCTAACTTTTGAAGTTTTTTTGTTTATTTACTTAAAATCTTATAAAATATTGGACAAATAGAACATAGTGAGATACATTTATATAGTTGACTGTATAAAGAAAGGAATGTAGAAATGACACAACCAGCTGTAACTTATCGCTTAATTAAAACAGAAAAACATACAGGTGCTCGTCTTGGAGAAATTATTACACCACACGGAACTTTTCCAACTCCAATGTTTATGCCTGTAGGTACACTTGCAACTGTAAAATCAATGTCTCCTGAAGAATTAGATGAAATGGGAGCAAATATTATTTTAAGTAACACATATCACTTATGGTTACGTCCAGGTGCGGATATTGTAGATGAAGCAGGAAAATTACACAATTTTATGAATTGGAAAAAAGGAATCTTAACAGATTCAGGAGGTTTCCAAGTATTCTCTTTAAGTGATATGAGAAGAATTGAAGAAGAAGGCGTACATTTTAGAAACCATTTAAATGGATCAAAATTATTCTTATCACCAGAAATTTCAATTGACGTACAAAATAAATTAGGGGCAGATATTATTATGAGTTTTGATGAATGTCCAGATTTCCATCATACTCATGATTATGTGAAAAATTCTATTGCTCGTACAACAAGATGGGCAGAACGTGGATTGAAAGCTCATAAATCTCCAGAAACTCAAGCTTTATTTGGAATTTTACAAGGGGCAGGATATAAAGATTTACGAATGGATCATGCTAAGGATATGATTTCACTTGATTTCCCAGGTTATTCTATTGGTGGATTATCTGTAGGGGAAACAAAACAAGAAATGAATGAAGTATTAGACTATGTAACGCCACTGATTCCGTCTCATAAACCACGTTACTTAATGGGAGTAGGTTCTCCTGACTCATTAATTGACGGAGTGATTCGTGGAGTTGATATGTTTGACTGTGTACTTCCAACACGTATTGCAAGAAATGGTACTTGTATGACGAGTGCAGGTCGTCTTGTTGTAAAAAATGCGAAATATGAACGTGATTTCCGTCCAATTGATGAAAAATGTAATTGCTACACATGTCGTAATTATTCTCGTGCGTATATTCGTCATTTATTTAAAGCAGATGAAACATTTGGCTTACGTTTAACAAGTTACCATAATTTATACTTCTTATTGAACTTAATGAAACAAGTTCGTCAAGCGATTATGGATGATAATTTACTAGAATTTAGAGAAGCATTTTTCGAAGAATATGGATTTAATAAAGAAAATGCTCGTAATTTCTAGTATTCTTAGGAAAAATTTGATACAGTAGTAATACATTAAATGAAGGAGTGTTGAAAATGAGTCAATTAGGATTAATGTTACTTTATATTGTAGCTTTAGGAGGAGCTTGGTGGTTTTTTGGTCGTAAAAATCGTGAGCGTACTAAAAAATTACAAGAACAAATGAATGCTTTGAAAGCTGGGGATCATATTGTAACGATTGGTGGATTACATGGAGTAGTTCATTATATTGATACGGACGCACAAACTGTTGAAATCGATTGTGATGGTGTTTATTTAACTTTTGAACGTCGTGCGATTCATCATGTTGTTCCAACTGTTGGAGAAAATAATGTTCCTGTTGTTGATGGAGAATAGTAAAAACTCTTAGTCATGATGGATAAACAAGAAGAATTTTTAGAACAATTTCGTCCTTGGTTAGGATATAAAACGATTGAGTTTATTACACAAGGATATGAATCGATTTCCAGTTATGATATTGCAAGTTATTTTGTAACATATCGTTGGAAGAAGCAGAAGCCTGAAAATTTGTTTGAGCAAATTTATCAGTTGAATCAATTAACGATTAATGATTATTTTGATTATGAATCGATTATGGCTCAAACTTCAACGGAAATGACATTAGATTCCATTGATTTGAGTGCTTTGTTAGATTAATATTTTTTATTTTAATTGACTTATAGATATAATAGCAAACGGACGTCTTCCGGTAATAGAAGCCAATTTGGCTTCTATTACTACTGCTATTATGATAAGTCATTTTTTTATTCCCATGAATATGAATAAACGATTGAGATATGACTTTTGGATAAACTACTACTAGAAAAAGTCATTTCTTTTTTTGTTGAAACATGAATGTTCATGTATAATAGATTCAGTAAGAAAGGTTGTGGAGTATTAAACATCGATTTAAAGTTTTAGAAGAAT
>CAUQAL010000040.1:0-12538 GCA_963515985.1 uncultured Granulicatella sp. | reverse complement strand
TTTGTAAAATCGTGTTGGTAGAAGTAGACGATTTTTCTACCAACACGATTTTTAACCATAAAAAGACACCTCCATGTGCATTTGATTATATTGTACCAAATCCAACTTGGAGGTGTTTTTATTTAATTCTCATTTACGGGGGTCACTTCAATGTTGTTCCAGCCTTTTTTATTATTGGTAAAAAGAGGGGAGTTTGAAGAAAAAATCTAAACTGTGAAGAATTTCGGTAAGATTTCTTATAAAAGTTTGCTATTTTTAGGAATACGATTTCCAGAAAAACTATAATATGGTATACTTTCATTATGTGGCAGTGTAGATATTACTGTCAGGCGATTAGATAGAGAAGGGAAATGAATAAGGTGTTTGAAAAGTTATTAGATCGTTTAATGAGTTTAAAAGGGACTACTGAAAAAATCTATCGTCATGATTTATTTTTAGAAGAAGAATTATCTCCAGCTCAATTTTGGGAATATTCAGATAAATTAGCGTATTATTTACAAGAAAGATTACAAGAAAATCGTCAACCGATTGTTGTATATGGGCATAAACATCCAATGATGATTGTCTATTTTTTAGCATGTGTTAAATCAGGACGTGCATTTTGTCCAGTGGATATTAACACCCCAATTGATAGAGTAAAAGATATTATTGCAACAGTACAATCACCAGTTGTATTAACAAGTGAAGAGATTGACTTAGAAAATCCATTACTAGATGTTTCAGCTACAAAAGAAATTCTTCGCACTACAACTGAAAGTATTGATGCGAGTTATTATGTGAAAGATGAAGATATCTTTTATATTATTTTTACATCCGGAAGTACAGGGAAACCAAAGGGTGTTTCTATTACGTATTATAATTTAAATCAATTTTTAAAATGGTATACAGGGTATTATACTAATAAGGGACGCCAAGTCTTTTTAGGGCACCCACCATTTTCATTTGATTTATCAGTGATGTCTTTATGGCCTGCTCTTTATATGAATGCACCTTTAATTCAAATTGATCGTCAGCATTTACAAGATTTTAAAGTGCTATTTAAAACGTTACAAGAATCAAATGCTACTGTTTGGATTTCTACGCCATCTTTTGCAGAAATGTGCTTAGTAGATCCTAGCTTTAATCAAGAATTATTGCCACAGGTAGATCAGTTTGTATTTTGTGGGGAAAAATTATTTGCTACTACTGCTCAAAAATTATTAGATCGTTTCCCAAATGCAGAAGTAGTGAATACATATGGCCCAACAGAATCAACGGTCATGATTACATGGGTATCAATTACGAGAGAGATTTTAGAACAATATCCGGATAACCTACCTGTTGGAGTGATTAAACCAGGGACAACGGTAACGATTGAAGGTGGAGATAGAGGGGAAATTATTATCCAAGGGGATACAGTAGCCAATGGATATTATCAAAACCCAGAAATGACAGAAAAGAGTTTTGTTATTCCACAAACAGGAGATCGTAGTTATAGAACGGGAGATTTAGGTCATTTTGAAGGAGATTTATTATTCTGTGAAGGACGTATTGACTTCCAAATTAAATTACATGGACATCGTATTGAATTGGAAGATATTGATAATAATTTATTAAAAAATCCAAAAGTTCGCCAAGCAGCAACTGTTCCATCCTATGCAGAAGATGGAAAAATTAAATCTATCATTTCTTATGTTGTGTATACAGACACTATTGAAAGTCGATTTGCAACTGGAAAGTTGATTAAACAAGATTTGGCACAATATGTTCCAGAATATATGATTCCTAAAAAAATCGTCTTTTTAGATGAAATGCCATTAAATAATAATGGTAAAATTGATAAGAAAAAATTAAAGGAGTTATAGAATGGAGTATTTTGAAGGCTTAAATTTTTTTGGAGTACTGTTTTTAGGACTTATTCCAATTATTCTATTACGCCTATTTGAAAAATCAGTTTATTGGATTACTTTAGTGATTTCTGTAGGAATAGCTATTGGAGTTTTTAAAACCCAACCAAACCATTTTATCAATTTAATTGTCTTTATTGTAGAAACCTATCTATTAGTTCGATTAGGCTTTCATTTTAGAGATAAAAAATCGACAAAATATCCAGTTTTATTTTTTGTAAGTTTATTATTAATTGCAGCAAAAACAGTCGTTATTTGGAAAGTTTCAATTTTTGGATTTTTAGGAATTTCTTATATGACGTTCAAAGTTCTTCAAATTATTTTTGAAACTTATGACGGAGTCATTAAGGAGCCAATTAATATTTTTGATTATCTTCAGTTTTTATTATTCTTCCCAACTTTTAGTGCGGGACCAATTGATAGAAGTAAAAGATTTGTTGCAGATATTCATCAAATTATTCCAAGGAAAGAATATATAGAATTATTAGGAACTGGATTATTCCGACTAGTTTTAGGGCTTGTTTATAAAATGGTATTATCGGGATTGTTATATTTAGCATTAAACCATTTACCAAATAAAGGATTTTTGTTTACAACCGTTTCCTATATGTATGTATATACGTTTTATTTATTTTTTGATTTTGCAGGATATAGTTTAATGGCTGTTGGTGTAAGTAATATTATGGGAATTCAAACTCCAATGAACTTTAATAAACCATTTTTAAGTGTGGATATTAAAGATTTCTGGAATCGTTGGCATATTTCATTATCAACTTGGTTGAGAGATTTTATTTTCTCAAGAATTGTAATGAAGTCAATGAGATATAAATGGTTTAAAACTCGTTTATCAACCGCAATGTTTGCGTATATGATTAATATGGTCTTTATGGGATTCTGGCATGGACTTTCATGGAGTTACATCGCATATGGATTTTACCATGGAATTTTAATGGCAGCATTTGAATGGTATCAGAAAAAATCTAAATTTTATAAAAAATATAAACAGAAAACAGCTTATAAAGTTGTCAGTTGGTTTGTAACCATGCATTTAATTATGATAGGCTTGTTAATTTTCTCTGAAAAGCCATATGAATTTATTATAAAATTATTATCGAAATAATAAGGGAGATTAGTATGTTAGAAGAAAAGGTATTGTCAATTATTGAAGAAATTTGCGAAGATGATGTGATTTATGAAGAACGAGATATTAATTTAAAAGAAGAAGGGTTGATGGATTCGTTAGCTTTTGTTGAATTATTAGTTCGAATGGAAGAGTTTGGAATCGAAGTTGCTCCTACAGAAGTAACTTATGAGGAAATTGATACGCCTAATAAAATTATTCACTATATTAAAACAAGGGTGAATCAATAATGAAAAAAATACAGGCATTTGGAATAGCCTTTGTACTTGCGCTATTAACACTTGCATTATACCTTCAAGTTATTAATCAAAAATTAGCGAATTATTATCATGTGAGTGATAATAGTATTCGTTATAATTTTGAATTTACAAAATATAAAGGTAGAGATATTCTAAAAGATAATATTGATGATAAAACATTAGTAGTATTAGGATCTTCAGAATTAGGAAGAGTGAGTGAACATCCTTTTCATATTAAGCAATTGTTTAATTATGATGATTTTCATATTATGGCAATTGGTGGTGGGAATTTCCAAAATATCATTCAAGCTTCCATGCTAGGATCTTTAGGGAATGATTTTCCAAAGAAAAAATTTATTCTTAGTGAGTCGTTTATTTGGTTTGATCAATTTGGGATGAATCCAAAAGCCTTTTTAAGTCGTGTTTCAAATGAACATGTCTATTACACTTTAATCAATCCTAAAATTTCAAAAGAAACGAAGGAAAAGTTTATGAAAAGAGTGTTAGAGTTATCAAAAGATAATAAAAATGTTCATGAAACTTTTGAACGCTATAAACGTCGTTTAGTAGATCATAAAGGAACAATGTTAGATGATTGGCTCATTAAAATGGATGTAGAAAAGTTTGCTTTAAATAATAAAATAAGTTTCTACTTTACAGGTGATGTAACGCCAATTCCTTCAAGTGGACCGGTTACTCCTAATTATGATTGGAAAGAGCTTCAAAATAAATATTTAAATGATGCGAAGGTACGAACTGAAGGTAATGATTTTGGTATTGAAAAGAGATATTATGCATCTGAAATCCAAAATAGACTTGAAAAATTAAAAAATTCTGCAGCTAAATATAAATATGATATTTCTACAGAATATGATGATTATGCCTTAGTCTTACAAATGGCAAAAGAGATGGGATTAGAAGTCGAAGTTGTCAATTTCCCAATTAATGGTAAATGGTATGATTATATTGGAATTGGTCCAGAACAACGTGCAATTTATGCTAAAAAAATAACAGAAATAACAGAATCATTTGGATATAAAATCATGGATTTAACTTCAAAGGAATATGAACCCTATTATATGTATGATACGGTTCATCCTGGATGGAAAGGATGGCCTGAAGTTGCTGAAGAAATGCTTAAATTCTATCAAAAAAATTAGCGAGAAACATCAATTATTCTTATGGACAATGGCTTTCTATGTTTTATTTGTCATGTTAGGGTTATACTTAATTCATGCAGATTTTTCAAATATCGAAGAGTTTGTCTATAGCGCTTTTTAATAGAAATAATAAGTTCCACACGACGTGAATAGTTGTGTGGAACTTTTGTTTAGAATTTTATATTTAATAGTTCTAGCATTTCATAGTAAGCTTTTTCAATTCGTTGACGGGTTGTTTCATCTACCTGATTCGCATATTTTCCACCTGAAATATAATCTTCAGCTAAAAATACTTGGTAATCATATGCAGGGTAGCCTTGGAATGTACGATTGATTGGCGTACGTGATACCCAAGTTGGATGTGCTTGAACACTTGTTAAGGTAGTTTCGTTTCCTTCTTTTTGGATTGTGATATCCATAATGACCCCACGTTCCGTCCAAATATTGTCTAATGTTTCAACACGTTGATTGGATAATAAATTTCCCATTGAATAAATAATAAATTTCTTTTGCCCATCTTTTTCAATGGTTTCAGTTGGTTCAGCAACGTGAGGGTGACCTCCAAAGATAACATCTGCTCCCCATTCAATCATTTTATGATAAGTGTCTACTTGAGCATCTGTTGGAGATAATTTATATTCAACTCCCATTTGCGGCATTACAATTGTAAAATCAGCGATTTCTTCAGCTTTTTCAATTTGTTCTTTTACTTTATCCATATTTAAATCATATAAATGATTGTCGTAATCTTCTTTGGAAATGCTAGCTTCAATTCCGTTAAAGCCATAGGAGAAACCTAAAATTGCCACTTTAATTCCATTGACTTCTTTGACTAAAATTCCTTCGTTTGGATCTACTCTCACTCCAAAAATATCTAAACCTGCTTTACGAAATGCGGTAGCAGTATATTTTAAACCACTAATTCCTGTGTCTAAAATATGGTTATGTGCTAAGTCTAAAACATCATATCCGGCGTCTTTAATACTTTGAATGACTTCTTCAGGTGCATTAAAGATTGGATAGCCGGCTAAAGGACGATCTGGATTAATTGTTCCTTCAAAGTCACCTAATGCTAAATCAGCAGAAGAAACTAATGGCGTAATTTGTTCATAATCATTTTTGAAATCATAAGTTTGGCCATCAAAAGCACTACCATAAACAATGTCGTGATAGAGCATATCTCCGCTAGCTGTAATACGAGCGGTTTGAATCGTGTGATGATCGGATGATTCTATTGTACTAGTTTCGTTAAACGAGCTATTTTTAGTGAGTGCTTGATTCTCATTTTGAATAATGGATGGAATATTTAAAATAAATATAACAATAGCAATAGATGCTAAAGCGATAAATGAAAATAATAATTTTGCCATTCGAGCTTCTTTTAACGCACGTTTATGATGTGCACTGTCTTTACGTTGATTCATAGAAAACCTCCCAATATATGAATTATCCTTATTATAAAGCAATTTTAAGGAAACTACTAGCAGAATTTAACAGGAAAAATTGAAACGATTATGGAAAAATGAAAGTGTAATGAAAACAAATATTATATGAAATAATTTCATAACTAAGCGTAAATAGCTAGCCAATAAAGAGAAATTAGGGTATAATAACTACGTACAAATAAATACTAGGTTACTAGTATAAGGAGGAAATTTTAAATGAGTCGTTTAGTAAGTATGACAGAAATGTTGAACAAAGCTAAAGAAGGTAAATATGCCGTAGGTCAATTCAACATCAATAACTTAGAATGGACACAAGCTGTTCTAACTGCTGCTCAAGAAGCAAAATCACCAATCATCTTAGGAGTATCTGAAGGTGCTGGTAAATACATGGGTGGCCCATTAGTAGTTGCAGCTATGGTAAATGCATTATTAGAAACTATGGATATCACAGTTCCAGTTGCATTACACTTAGACCATGGTTCATCAGTTGATGTTTGTAAAAAATATATTGATGCTGGTTTCAGCTCAGTAATGTTTGACCACTCTCATTATCCAATTGATGAAAACATTGAATTAACTAAAGAAGTTGTTGCATATGCACATGCTAAAGGCGCTTCTGTAGAAGCTGAAGTAGGTACTGTAGGTGGTACTGAAGATGGCGTTACTGGAGGAATCCAATATGCAGACTTACACGAATGTGAACGTATGGTTAAAGAAGCAGGAATTGATGCTTTAGCAGCTGCTTTAGGTTCAGTTCACGGAACTTATGCAGGTGAACCTGTATTAGGATTTGATGAAATGTTAGCTATTTCTGAAGCTACTGGTGCTCCATTAGTATTACACGGAGGATCAGGTATTCCAGAATATCAAATCAAAAAAGCAATTGAACGTGGACATGCTAAAATCAATGTTAACACTGAATTACAACAACAATGGACTGCAGCAGTACGTGCTAAATTAAATGCAGATGCTGAAGTTTATGACCCACGTAAAGTTATCAAACCTGGTTTTGATGCAATCGTTAAAGTAACTAAAGAAACAATGGATATCTTTGGTTCAACTGGTAAAGCTTAATCTAAATCAGCAAAGAAATTCGAAAGGCGAGAGAAATCTCGTCTTTTTTTGTTCGAAAAAAGTAGTATTTTTGTAGAGTTTAGAGTAAACTGTTGCTAAATGAGATGAAGTTTTACCATAAAAGGGAGATAGAAATGAAAGTTAAAAAAAGGGTCACAAAAGGGGCAAGATTGTATTTGCTCATTAGTTTTTTCACAATATTCATATCATTTTTTTTGCTAAACAATGTTGTTAGTTATACTGAACCAATTGAAGAAATGTATATTAATCAGCCTTTTAGTGAAAAGGAATTAGAAAAGGTTCAAGTGGTTCGAATTTATGATATCGAAAAAGTAGAATTACCAAATGAACAAAAAGTCTTTTATATTATTGAAGATGAATTAGGTTATCATATGTTAAAATCAGGAAATGCTAAATTAGACGAGATTGCAGAGGAAGCTAGCAAACTGTCAAAAGCAAGACCATTTGACAATAAATTATTTTTATTAAAAATAAGAGTCATTCCTGAATTTACAAAAGGAAGAAGAGGAAGAAAAATTGTAAAGATTTCTCCGGAAATGCAGCAGGATTTTGAAACTGTTTTTCAACAAAGTAATTTAGCGAAGAAAAAAGAAAGAGAAGCGAAAAATGATACAATTTTAGGTGATATCTATCAGGTATCATTCCTAAGAACAGACATCTATTTTGATGAATTTGATGAGATTGATTTATGGTTTGAAATAGGAAAAGGCTTAATTATTCTTATTGTGGGATTAGGACTTTTAGTAGCATCTGGAAAAATTATTTATCATAACTATAAGAATTATAAAGAATTATTCGAACTGTTCCCAGAAGTTCAAGGACATATGAATCTTTTAGTGGAAAATGCCGAGTATGTTTCAAAGGATTTTGCTCTATTAGTTTATAAAGGGCATATTATTATTCATGCGGATGAATTTTATGTGGAATCATTGAATAAGATTCGTGGTATTCGTAAGTTTAAGAAGAGTTATAGAGGAATTGTAGAATATTATTTACGAGTGAAATATAAAAATTCAGATGTTCCTTATGAACTATCGATTGGGTTCTTCGCAAGTAAGAGACATGTCAATGACGAACAATGGTTAGAGGAGAATTACAATATTCTTGCGGAGTTCTAGCAGTAAAATTTCCTCATACTTGTATATAAAGGTTATATAAGAATATGAAAGAGACAATTGGTGGTTGAAGGGAAATTATCAATTAGCTAATGATTTTCGTAAGTAATCAAGGCCATAAGTTACTAATGAGTGACTTATGGCTTTTTTGCGCAAAAATATATAAAATTAAATATAAAATTCGAGAGTTTTGACAAATAAGTACAAAATCGTGTATGATTAGTCATGTTTCTGAAAATAAATCGCTAAGAAAGGTAGCAACATAGGATAGCGCCAGGCTTATCACGATAGAGGATAAGTGACGAGGATTGAGTTTATCGAAGGATTCGGCGGGTGACTCAAGGCAGTGCAGTCTACAGCAATATACAAAAATCTCTGTGGGGATACAAAATTTTTGCATGCACCAGAAACATTGAAAAATTTGTGTGAAGGAAATTCCTTCAGTAAAGGAGACTATATATATGTGTGGAATTGTAGGATGTATTGGAGATAATCGTATTCAAACGGTTATTTTAGATGGATTAGAAAAATTGGAATATCGTGGATATGATTCAGCAGGATTATTTATCGCAGATGCTGATGGTACAACACAATTAGTAAAAAAAGTAGGACGTATTGCGAACTTACGTGAAGCAGTGGATGAATCAGTTCCTGCTTTTGCAGGAATTGGGCATACTCGTTGGGCGACTCATGGGCCAGCAACAGAAAATAATGCTCATCCACATCGTTCTCA
Source organism: uncultured Granulicatella sp. (assembly GCA_963515985.1). Taxonomy (GTDB): domain Bacteria; phylum Bacillota; class Bacilli; order Lactobacillales; family Aerococcaceae; genus Granulicatella. The sequence goes on along the minus strand of CAUQAL010000040.1, from coordinate 3,724 downwards.
AAATGGGCGTTTTACATTAGTTCATAATGGAGTTATTGAAAACTTTTCTGAATTAAAAGAAACTTATTTATCACATGTAAACTTCCAATCTCAAACAGATACAGAAGTAGCAGTGAACTTAGTAGAATATTTTGCAGAAAAAGAAGGTTTATCTGGTAAAGAAGCTTTCCGTCGTGCGTTAAAAGAAATTCGTGGATCATTTGCATTCGGTTTATTAGATGAACAAGCTCCAGGAGTGTTATATGCTGCAAAACATAAAAGCCCATTATTAGTTGGAGTAGGAAATGGATTCAATGTCATTTGTTCAGATGCTATGGCAACTATTTCTCAAACGGATACTTATTTAGAAATTAAAGATGAAGAGTTAATTACGATTACAAAAGATAAAGTAGAGATTGAAACGATTAATGGTGAAGCGGTAGAACGTGCACCGTTTAAAGCAGAATTAGATGCAGATGATATTGAAAAAGGTGCTTATCCTCATTACATGTTAAAAGAAATGGATGAACAACCTGCCGTATTACGTCGTATTATTAAAGAATATACAAATGAAGCTGGTGAATTAGAAGTTCCTAGCGAATTGTTAGAAGAAATTGGACAAAGTGATCGTGTTTACGTTGTAGCTTGTGGGACAAGTTACCACGCTGGTTGGATTGGAAAGTATTTATTAGAACAATTAGCAGGAATTCCTGTTGAAGTATTTTTAGCAAGTGAATTTGCTTACCATCAACCAATTTTATCTGAAAAACCATTCTTCATTTTCTTAACACAAAGTGGAGAAACAGCAGATAGCCGTCAAGCATTAGTTAAAGTGAATGAAAAAGGTTACCCTTCATTAACGATTACAAATGTAAAAGGTTCAACTTTATCTCGTGAAGCAACTCATACATTATTACTTCATGCAGGACCAGAAATTGCAGTAGCTTCAACAAAAGCTTATACAGCACAAATTACAGTAATGGCTGTATTAGCAGAAGTATTACGTCGCACAAAAGGACGTCCTCAAACATTTGATATGAGTCATGAATTAGCCGTTATTGCTTCTGCAATCGAAGGTGTATTAGATGAAAAATCTGTTGTAAAAGAATTAGTCGATCAAAACTTACTAGATACAGCGAATGCCTTTTATATTGGTCGTCATTTAGATTATTATGTAGCAATGGAAGCAGCATTGAAATTAAAAGAAATTTCTTATGTACAAACGGAAAGTTTTGCAGCTGGAGAATTAAAACATGGTACAATTGCCTTAATCGAAGAAGGCACACCTGTAATTGCTTTATTAAGTGAACCAGTAGTGGCAAGCCATACAAGAGGAAATATCGAAGAAGTGAAAGCACGTGGAGCTAAAACAATGGTGATTGCCATGGAAGGAAGCGAACGTGAAGGAGACGATATCGTTTTACCAAAAGTACAAATGGAATTAGCACCGATTTTAAGTGTTGTTGTAACACAATTGATTGCTTATTACACTTCTCTTGGTAAAGGATTAGATGTTGATAAACCAAGAAACTTAGCAAAATCTGTAACAGTAGAATAATAATGTGAATAGCTAGCACACGAAAGACAACAAAATAGTCTTTCGTGTGCTTTTTGTTATGGAATAAAAAGGACGATTTTTCTAAAATATGATATACTGACAGAAAGAGAAAAGGAGAGTTGCAGATGAAAGTTGTATTTGTATGTTTAGGAAATATTTGCCGTTCACCGATGGCAGAAGCCGTATTTAGACAAATGGTGAAAGATAAAGGTTTGGAACAACAAGTTATCATAGATTCGGCTGCAACAAGTTCTTGGGAACAAGGCAATCCTGTTCACTCTGGTACTAGAAAACAATTAGCCAAAGTAGGAATCTCTACAGAGGGAATGTATTCTAGACAATTATCTTCAGTAGATGCCGATGCAGATTATATTATTGGAATGGATTCGGAAAATATGATGAATATTAAGCGGATGATGCAAGGAAAGACTAGTGCAAAAATTGCTTCTTTATTAAGCTTTGCAGGAAGCAATCGAGATATTGCGGATCCATGGTATACAGGAGATTTCGAACAAACATATCGAGATGTTTGTTTAGGATGTGAAGGTCTTATGAAAGAAATTCAAGAGAAACTAGAGAAAAATGGAGACAAGTAATGGAGAAAAATTTTAAACAACAATTAATATTAATTGCTGTTGCAGCAGCAAGTTTATTCTTTGTATTAAATATTAGGTATTTATACGCAGGAATGAATACTTTTTTAGGAATGCTATCTCCGATTGTTTTTGGATTATTGATGGCGTTTATTTTTAATGTACCTATGAAACATATGGAAAATCAGTTAAAAAAAATGAAAATCCCAGCATCTTTTAGAAGAAGCATTGCTATTTTAGGGGTATTATTGATTTTTATGGCAATTGTAGCAGCAGTATCATGGATTGTTGTACCAACATTAGCAAGAACTATCGTACAGATAGGAGAAAGTTTTAATTACTTAATAGATTTTTGTGTGAATTGGATTCAGCATTCAGGTTGGTTACAAGCAGCAGATGTAGAACGAATTACTAGTTTTATTAACCAAAGTAATATTGTTTCTAGTATCGTTTCCTTTTTAGGAGGATTTACTTCTAATGTGACGGGCATTTTCTCTAATGTATTTACGATTTTAATGGCAGTATTTTTAATGTTAAATATTTTAGGGAGTAAAGAACAACTCCAATATTTAATCAATCGATTATTAAAGGTAATTCTTCCTGAAAATCGATATGAGTTTCTTCAGTATATTGGGAGAATTACACTTGAAACTTATGATAAATTTTTAATGGGCCAATTAATTGAATCGATGATTATTGGTTCCTTAGTCTTTGTTACTTACAGTGTATTTCAATTGCCTTATGCAGCAATTACTGGTGTATTGGCAGGAGTGTTGTCGTTTATTCCATATATCGGTCCATTTTCAGCTTGTATGTTAGGGGCTATTTTCATTTTTACAGTAAGCCCAATTCAAGCCTTAATCTCAATTGTTGTGTTTTATGGATTACAGTTAATTGAGGGGAATTTTATTTATCCTCGTGTGGTAGGAAATTCGATTGGATTGCCAACAGTGTTAACATTAGCAGCAGCCTTAATTGGTGGAAATTTATTTGGAATTCTAGGGTTAGTATTCTTCACCCCATTTTGTGCAGTTATCTATCATCTTGTAAAAGAATTAGTGATAAAACGAGAAGAAGCGTTGAAGATTTTGGATAAATGAGGTGAAAATCATCGAACAAATGGAAAAAGAAATGTTCATGAGGGAAGCTTTAAAGGAAGCGCAAAAAGCGTATGATAAAGAAGAAGTTCCTATTGGAGCAGTTGTAGTTCTAAATGGAGAAATAATTGGACGTGGACATAATTTACGAGAAAAAGAACAAGATGCAACGTTACATGCGGAAATTAAAGCGATTCGACAAGCGAATCAAGTTCTAGGGAGTTGGAGATTAGAAGATTGCGAATTATTTGTAACTTTAGAACCATGTCCCATGTGTAGTGGAGCTATGATTTTGTCACGTTTGAAAAAAGTAACGTTTGGAGCTTTTGATCCAAAGGCTGGAACAGCAGGAACATTTATGAATTTATTACAAGATGAACGATTTAATCATCAAGTAGAAGTAGAACATGGCGTATTAGAAGAAGAGTGTCAACAAATTTTAAAAGACTTCTTTAAAGGATTAAGAGAACGCAATAAAAGACGAAAAGAACAAAAGA
>CAUQAL010000039.1:0-13028 GCA_963515985.1 uncultured Granulicatella sp. | reverse complement strand
CGTTTTCAAGAGGATATGGAAACCTATAAAAAGAACGATCCAGCTGCACGAAGTAGTTTAGAAATTATTTTAACGTATCCAGGCTATCATGCGACTGTGTTGCATCGACTAGCACATTGGTTACATACTACTTGCCGATGTAGACTTCTTGCTCGTATGCTGAGTACATTTAGTCGATTTTTTACTGGAATTGAAATTCATCCGGCAGCACAAATTGGTCGTCGATTTTTTATTGACCATGGCATGGGAATTGTCATTGGTGAAACTGCGATTATCGGAGATGATGTGAAAATGTTCCACGGTGTTACATTAGGTGGAACAGGAAAGCAAACGGGAAAACGTCATCCAACCATTGAAGATGGAGTATTATTGTCCGCTCATGTTCAAGTCATTGGACCAGTTACGATTGGAAAAGGTGCCAAAATTGGTGCAGCAGCAGTAGTACTAACGGATATTCCAGCTCATACAACAGCAGTAGGATTACCTGCTAAGGTTGTAAGAATTCATTCAAAAGAAGAACAAGAAATCACAGAATTATATGGAGGAAATTATGATTCAAGTATATAACACTTTAACACGTCAAAAAGAAGAATTTAAACCACTAGAACCAGGCAAAGTAAAAATGTATGTTTGTGGACCAACTGTTTACAATTATATTCATATTGGAAATGCGAGAAGTACGGTTGCCTTTGATACAATCCGTCGTTATTTTGAATACCGTGGCTACGATGTGAACTATGTTTCTAATTTTACAGATGTGGATGATAAAATTATTAAAGCAGCGAATGAAACAGGAATGACACCTGAAGAAGTTTCTAAAAAATATATTGAAGCTTTCTATGAAGATACAGCTGCATTAAATGTAAAAAAAGCAACTTTAAATCCAACAGTTATGAATACGATGGATGATATTATTGCTTTTGTAGAAGCATTAGTCGAAAAAAAAGCTGCCTATGAATCTGGTGGAGATGTATATTTCATCACTGAAAAATTTAAAGATTATGGAAAATTAAGTGATCAAAGTATTCAAGATTTACAAGTAGGGGCTAGCCAAAGAACGGAAAGTGCAGATGATGCTAAAAAGAGAAATCCATTAGATTTTGCGCTATGGAAAAGTGCTAAACCAGGGGAAATTAGTTGGGATTCTCCATGGGGCAAAGGTCGTCCAGGTTGGCATATTGAATGTTCTGTAATGGCGACAAAACATTTAGGAGATACGATTGATATTCACGGTGGTGGACAAGACTTAGCATTCCCACACCATGAAAATGAAATTGCGCAAAGTGAATCAAAAACTGGACATCCGTTTGCTCGTTATTGGATGCATAATGCCTTTGTAACAATGGGGGAAGATGGAGAAAAAATGAGTAAATCTCTTGGTAATTTCGTATTAGTTCACGATATTATTAAAGAAATTGATCCTCAAATTTTACGTTTCTTCTTGGCAAGTGCTCATTATCGTAGACCGTTGAAATTCAGTGAGTCTTCACTGCAAGAAGCAACAGCCAATGTATCAAAAATTCAAACAACTTTTAGCAATACCCGTTATCGTTTAGAACAGGCAGTCGAATCATTAGAAGATGACCAAGATGTATGGGCTAGTTTTGAAGCATTAGAAGGAAAATTCCAAGAAGAAATGGATGATGATTTTAATGCTGCTAATGGGATGACAGTGTTATATCAATTCGTAAAAGAATGGAATGTTTATTTAGAGCGTGAAGTAGTTTCTCGAGTGATTTTAGAAAAATTATTACAAAAAGCTGAACAATTATTTGCGATTTTTGGAATGAAAGAAGTTCGAGAAGAATTAGTAGATGATGACATTCAAGCATTAATCGACGAACGTTTAGAAGCAAGAAAAGCGAAAAATTTTGAACGAAGCGATGAAATTAGAGAATTATTGAAAGCTCAAGGAATTGTGTTAGAAGATACTGCTCAAGGAACAAGATGGAGAAGAGTATAATGGAAATCATTAAAGATTGGCATTTATTAAATGGCTTAACATTAGCTTATATGGGTGATGGCATTTATGAATTATATATTCGTCAACATGTGTTGAGAACAGGGAAGACGAAACCAAATATTTTACATCGTGAGGCTACTCGTTATGTTTCTGCCAAGGCTCAAGCCAATTTAATTCAACAAATGTTGGATAACGAGGTATTTTTAACAGAAGAAGAATTAGAATACTTCAAACGTGGAAGAAATGCTAAAAGTCATACAAAGGCGAAAAATGCAGATGTCATTACTTATCGTATGTCTACAGGGTTTGAAGCGATGATTGGCTATTTATATTTAAGTGGACAAAAAGAGCGATTAGAAGAAGTCATCGCATGGTGTATTCAACAAGTGGAGGAAAAACATGGCTAGACAAGAAAAAAATTCGAATAGAAGAAAAGGGAGTCAATCAAAAGGCTTCAAAAAAGAGACTAAAGCACCTCGCCCAAAATATATACCGGAAAGTTCTTCAAATGAGCAAGAGTCCACAGACTTTGTATATGGACGTCATGCAGTAAGAGAAGCCTTACAACAACCAGAACGTGTGAATAAATTATGGGTTCAAGAGGCTTTATCAGGAAAGGAAATTACACCGATTATTGATTTAGCAAAGGAACATCGGATTCAAATTCAAAATGTCCCAAAAGCTAAATTGCAAGATCTTGTGGGGGAAGTTGTCCATCAAGGAGTGGTTGCTTCAATTGCAGCTTATGAATATGCAACTTTAGAAGATGTCTTTGAAAAAGCTCAGGAAAAAAATGAAGATCCATTTATATTAATTTTAGATGGAATTGAAGATCCGTATAATTTAGGAAGTATTTTACGTACGGCAGATGCTACAGGAGTTCACGGGATTATTATTCCGAAGAGAAGAAGTGTTTCTTTAACCTCTACTGTAGCGAAAGCTTCTACTGGAGCTATCGAGCATGTTCCCGTTGTTCGTGTGACGAATTTAACTCAAACGATTGAACAATTAAAAGAACGTGGCGTTTGGGTGTTCGGAACAGATATGCAAGGGACGGACTATCGTCAATGGAATACAAAAGGTCCGATTGCCATTGTGATGGGGAATGAAGGAAAAGGTGTCTCTCGCATTGTCAAAGATGCTGTAGATGAAATGATTACCATTCCGATGACCGGACATGTTCAAAGTTTAAATGCGAGTGTCGCAAGTGCTTTAATGATGTATGAAGTTTTCCGTTCTCGTCATTAATAGGTGAGTTATGAAGAAACAATTATATATCATTGATGGGTATAATATGATTGGTGCATGGCCTGAATTAGTGAGTTTGAAAAAACAAGGGGACTTAGAAAGTGCTCGTGATTTACTCATCAATCATTGTGCTAATTTTAGAAAATTTGAACATGTCGAAGTGTGGATTGTATTTGATGCACAATTTGTTCCCGGAATTACTCAGTCATTTGAATCTTCTCAAGTGAAAGTTATTTTTACAGCAGAAGATGAAACGGCAGATGAATACATTGAGAGAACAGTGAGTGAAATGAATACGCAAGTTATTCAAGTGTCAGTAGCAACGAGTGATTTAGCAGAGCAATGGGTCATTTTTCAAAAAGGTGCTTTAAGAAAATCTGCAAGAGAATTTTTTAAAGAAATTCAAAGAAGTAAGAAAAAGCAAGATCAATTATCAAGACAATATCAAGAAATCTCCAGACGTCGTTCACCATGGAGTGATGAACAAATGGATAAATTGAATATTTTACGATTCAAATTACAAGAAAAAGATTGATGAAAAGTTAAAGGAGTTGAGGCGATACACTCAACTCCTTTAATTTTTCATCTTCACAAAATCTTCATACTTTCTAGTTAACGGATTCATAAAATTAAGGTATACTAAGTGTGAAATCATCCAAAAAGGGGGAAGCAAGATGCATATTTTAATGATTGAAGATACAGAAGCAGTATGTGAAATGATGGAAATGTTTTTTGAAAAAGAAGGTTGGACAGCAGAGTTTTATCATGATGGAAAAGAAGGCTATGATGCTTTTATGAATCAGCAAGAAAAATGGAATTTAGTGATTTTAGATTTAAATTTACCATCAATGGATGGTATGCAAATTTGTCGCCAAATTCGACAAGTGAATGAGCAAGTACCTATTGTAATGTTAACAGCAAGAGATTCAGAAAGTGATCAAGTTATTGGCTTAGAAATTGGTGCCGACGATTATGTAGCAAAACCATTTAGTCCATTAACAATGATGGCTCGTATTAAAGCATTACATCGTCGTATTGGACGTAGTGCTTCTAGTGAAGCTCCAACAAATTCGGGTCAATTTGATATTGAAACAAATCATGTGTCGATTAATACAAAAACTCATGAAGCTTTTATTGATGGGGTAGAAATTGAAGGATTAACTCCAAAAGAATTTGATTTATTAGTTTTAATGGCACAACATCCCCGTCAAGTATTCTCAAGAGAACATTTATTAACGAAGATTTGGGAAGATCCATTCTTTGGAGATGAACGTACGATTGATGCACATATTAAAAAATTACGTCAAAAAATTGAAGCAGTGGGTCCTCATGTTATCCAAACAGTATGGGGTGTAGGATATAAATTTGATGATAGTGGGATTTAGAAGATGAAATATTTTTACCAACAATTAGTAGGATTTTTATCAGTTGTTTTAGTATCCGTTGTTGTTTGTGGACTATTATTTTATAACGTCATGACGAATAAAATTTTCATGCAACGCTCTCAGCAATTATTTGGATATGCAAAAGCAATTTTAGTACATGATTTAACAGCAGATGAAATTAGCAGTAGTTTATCTTTGTTGAAAGATGAACATTTAGGTGTAGCGATTTTTGATAAAGATAATAAAATGACTTATCCAGCAACGGTATTAAATGTAAAAAGCTCATTAACGGACGATGAATTACAACATTTACAAGATGGATCTGCAATTAATATGAAGCAAACAAAACATAACTTTGTGGGCGAAGCAGCTGATTTAGTAACGATTTATTATCCAATTTTTAAAAATCAAACTTATAATGGATTTCTTGCGATTTCTAGCCCATTAAGTAGAATTGAAACGGAAATGGCAGAGTTAAGAAATTCAATTTTAGTAGGGTTCTCTTCAGCAGCAGTGGCAGGAGTTATTCTGAGTGTCTTATTTGCCAATTATCAAACAAGACGAATTAATCGCTTGAGAAAAGCGACACACGAAATTGCAGAGGGAAATTATGACATTTCACTTCCAACTCAAAAACGAGATGAATTCGATGATTTAGTAATGGACTTCAATAAAATGGCAGAGTCATTACAGAAATCTGAACAAGAAATTGAACGACAAGAAAATTTAAGACGACAATTAATGATGGATGTAGCCCATGAGATGAGAACACCATTAACAACGATGAATGGATTATTGGAAGGTTTAATTCACCATATGATTCCTGAATCTCGCCGCGAGAGAAGTTTAGAATTAATTACGAATGAAACACAACGTTTGATTCGATTAGTCAATGAAAATCTGGACTATGAAAAAATTCGTTCTGATCAAATTGTATTAGTGAAACAAAATTTCAATGGAGCAGAAGCATTGAGAAATGTTGTAGATCAACTTCAAGAGCTTGCTTCGAATAAAGAAAATGAATTGAAATATGAATGTCCAGATAATTTTACAGTGTATGCAGATTATGATCGTTTTATTCAAATTTTAGTAAATATGACAAAGAATGCAAATCAATTTACAAATAAGGGTCATATTTTGATTAAAGGTTGGAATCAAGATAATCATGCAATCGTTCAAATTATTGATGATGGAATTGGAATTAATGAAAAAGAAGTCGAAGCTATCTGGGAAAGATTTTATAAGGCGGATGTTTCTAGAAAGAGTACGAAATATGGAGAATCCGGCATTGGATTAGCCATTGTTCATTCATTAATGAAGAGTCATCATGGTACGATTCAAACAGAAAGTGAAGTTGGAAAAGGGACAACCTTTACACTAACATTTCCAGGAAAAGAAGAAACAGAATAGAACAAGTAAGATTTCTCTTAAATAGCAAGAATTACCACTTAAATAGTTAAATGATGGTTTTGCTACATAGGAGAAATCTTTTTTGATGAATTTGTAATCTAGTGAAAACTGTTTTAAGATAGTAAAGGAATGAAATTAAAAAGGATGATCAATAGATGAAAGAAATTATTTTAAAAACAAAAGCAGCTAAATTAGTCAAAAAAGGCTCCCCTTTATTAAATCAAGAGGATTTAGCACGACCACTTGATGCAGAAGAAGGGGAATGTGTTCGTGTTTGTGATGAGAAAAAAATTTTTTTAGCAATGGCTTATGTAGGATTTCAACATAAAGGAATTGGTTGGGTCTATTCGAAAAAAGATGGCGAAACATTAACGCCTCAATTCATAAGAGGAATCTTTCAAAAAGCTGCACAAAAACGTTCTTCTTTACTGATGGGTGAAAGTACAACAGCTTTTCGTCTATTTAATGGAGAAGGAGATGGATTAGGTGGAATTACGATTGATTGGTACGAAGGATTTGTCGTAGTTTCATGGTATAGCCCAGGAATCTATCAATGGAAAGAGCTAATTATAGAACAATTGCAAGAAGCGATACCAAATATTCAAGGAATTTATGAAAAAATTCGTTATGCTTCAAAAGAAAAATTACCGGAAAGTCAATTCGTAAAAGGAGTTAAGGCGAGTGAACCTTTGATTGTTCAAGAAGAAGGAGTTCGTTATGCAACGTATCTTGATGAAGGATTGATGACGGGAATATTTTTAGATCAACGTGAAGTTCGTACGTTATTAAGAGATGACTATAGTGCTGGGAAAACGATTTTGAATTTATTTAGTTATACAGGAGCGTTTTCTGTAGCTGCAGCAATAGGTGGTGCAGTTCAGACAACGAGTGTAGATGTTGCCAATCGAAGTTTAGAGAAGACTCGGGAACAATTCGAGGTGAATGGAATTGATGCATCTGATCAGAAGATTTATGTAATGGATGTGTTTGATTATATTAAATATGCCGCGAAGAAAGCTTTAACGTTTGATACGATTGTGTTAGATCCTCCTAGTTTTGCTCGTACGAAGAAGAGAACTTTTTCGGTTGCGAAGGATTATGCTGGTTTAGTGGAGCAATTAGTTCCATTAACGGCTAAGAAGGGGACTTTAATTTTGTCGACGAATGCGGCAAATGTTTCTGAGAAGCAATTTTTAGAGATGATTCATAAGGGGCTTCGCTCCTCTGGAAGAAGGTATCGTATAGCGCACCAGAAGAAATTGCCGATGGATTTCCCAGTGGCGCCACATACACCTTTGAGTGATTATTTGAAGGTTGTATTTGTAGAAATGGACTTTTCTTAAGTAGTAAGGGTCGGCAGCAGCCACCGAAGGTGTCTCATGCCTAAAATTCGAGCTTAGGGTCTCGAATTTCCCCTAGTAATGGTAGCCATTCTGGCTACCATTACTCTTACTACAGCGAAAAGTTCTTTTTATTTGATGTGAGTTTATGATTTAGCATAGGAGGAGTCGTAGGAATGGATTTCCTAATGTAGTAGTAATGGACGCCAGCAGCTTCGCTATCGCGAATCTCATGGCTAAAAATCGAGCCTAGGTCTCGGTTTTCCCAGTAATAGAATCCACAAGAATTGTGGCTTCTATTACCTATACTACTACGTGGAAGTCTATTTCTACTTTTTGGTAGGAGGGAGAGTGCGTAAAGATATGAGATTTCTTGATGTAGTATAAAGGACAAGTTTATGGAATTATTACTGTGAAGAGGTCTATCTTGCATCAAAAATTACGGAATTCACAAAATGTAAGCGCTAAGTTGTCATGGATTAAAAAACAATTAAAAAATTTTTAAAAAAATCCAAAAAAATTTTTTAAAAACAATTGCGTGAATTGTCAGAATATTATATAATCTTCTCATCACTAAAAAAAAGAACACGAAATGAGGGATTATGATGAATTTAAAAAAATTTGGATTAGGATTGGTATCAGCAGCGATTTTAGCAGGATGTAGCGCTGGTGGTGCATCAAATGGTAACACAGTAAAACTTGGGGGTAACTTTGAGTTAACAGGTAATGTTGCCGCTTATGGTTCAGCTATGGATAACGCAGTTAAATTAGCCGTTGAACAAAAAGGTAAATTATTAGATAAAGAATTAAAATATGTATCTTACGATAACAAGTCAGAAAAAACAGAGGTAGCTTCTGTTGCTAAAAAATTAGTTTCTGAAAAAGTTGTTGGGGTTGTCGGACCGGCTACAACAGGAGATGCTCAAGTTTCAATTCCAATCATGGAGCAAGCGAAAATTCCAGCTGTATTCCCAGCAACAACAGGGGACGGCATTACATTAAAAGATGCGAAAAACCCAGAATCAGTATATGACTATATTTTCCGTGTATGTTTCTCTGATAATTATCAAGGAGTTGTAGGGGCAGGATTTGTAAGTCAAAAATTCCCGAATGCTAAAGTTGCAGTATTACAAGACTCAGCAAGTGACTATTCTAAAGGTTTAGCTGAAGCGTTTGAAAAAACTTATACAGATGCTAAAATCGGTGGACAAATTGTTGCGAAAGAAACTTATCAATCAAAAGATACAGATTTCCAAGCAGTATTAACTTCATTAAAATCAAAAACATTTGATGTATTATACATCCCAGGATACTACGAAGAAGTTGGTTTAATAATCAAACAAGCTCGTGAATTAGGAATCACTCAACCAATCGTTGGTGGAGATGGATTATCAAGTGAAAAATTAGCAGAATTAGCAGGTAATAAAGCAAACTTAACAAATGTCTTCTATACAGCTCACTTCTCTGCTAAGAGTACAGATGCAGATGTTCAAGCATTCATCAAAGCATATAAAGAAAAATTTGGTACAACACCAGATTCATTCTCAGCTTTAGCGTATGATGCAGCACAATTATTAATGAAAGCTATTGAAAAAGCAGGTTCAACTGATGCTCAAGCAATCAAAAAAGCATTAGCAGAATCTACAGATTTTGATGGTGTTACTGGTACATTCACAATGGGGAAAGATCATACTCCTGTAAAATCAACAGTTGTTATCGAATTCCAAAATGGTGAAGAAGTAAGTGCTAAAGAATATTCAGCACAATAATATATAAAGTATTGAGAAAAGAGAGGCAGTTGGGGAAACCCGCCTCTTTTTTCACATGATAGACACATACAAGAAAATCGTTTTTTTAGAGAAAGGAGCTTAAAATGGAGCTATTGATACAACAATTAGTCAATGGAATTGCCTTAGGAAGTATTTATGCATTAGTGGCACTTGGCTATACAATGGTTTATGGAACAATTAAATTAATCAACTTCGCTCATGGTGATGTTTATATGATGGGTGCTTTTGTTGGTTTTTATGCGATGAATGGATTGGGGTTAAATATTTTCTTATCCCTTCTATTAGCAATGGTTAGCTGTGCGGTTTTAGGAGTAGTGATTGAGAGAGTAGCGTACAAACCTTTAAGACGTTCAACTCGTGTTGCTGCCTTGATTACAGCGATTGGGGTTTCATTTTTACTTGAAAATGTGATGAGTTATCTTTTCGGAGCAGAAATTCGTCCATTCCCATCTGATTTTGGAACAACAAACTACACTTTATTTGGCAATATTACGATTAATGGAAAGCAAATTTTAATTTTTGCTACAACAGTCATTTTAATGGCATTATTACAATTCATCGTTCATTACACAAAAATGGGGAAAGCCATGCGTGCAGTTGCAGTTGATGAAGATGCAGCTCAATTAATGGGGATTGATGTGGATCAAGTGATTTCATTTACATTTGCATTAGGTTCAAGTCTTGCAGGTATTGCAGGGGTATTAGTGGCGTTATACTATAATACATTCTCTGCAACAATGGGGATTGTACCTGGGTTGAAAGCTTTCGTAGCAGCGGTATTAGGTGGAATTGGTAGTATTCCAGGTGCTATGATTGGTGGCTATGTCATTGGTTTGTTAGAAACTTTAGTTAGCTATTTAGGATTCTCTCCATATAAAGATGGAGTAGTTTACTTCCTATTATTTGTTATTTTATTAGTATTACCAGCAGGCTTGTTTGGTAAAAATGTTAAAGAGAAAGTGTAGGTGAGAAACATGCAACGATTTCATCAAAAAAATCTTATTTGGTTAGCTTCTGCAGTAGTTATTTATTTATTACTTCAAGTGTTAGTTCAAGTAGGAGTGATTAATTTCTATTATGAAAGTACTTTTATTAATATCATGATTAATATTATTTTCGCAGTTGGATTAAATTTAATTTTGGGAGTTGCAGGTCAATTCTCACTGGGTCACGCTGGATTTATTGCGATTGGTGCGTATAGTGCTGCTATTATCGGAAAAGCGGTTAGTGGTTTAGCAGGATTATTTGCTGGTATGGCAGTTGGAGTAGTCATTTCAATCGTGATTGCTTATTTAGTTGGTTTACCAACGCTTCGTTTAAAAGGGGACTACTTAGCCATTGCAACATTAGGAGTTGCTGAAATTATTCGTGTAGCATTAAATAATATGAAAATTACAAATGGTGCTGCAGGGATTAGTGGGGTTCCATTAACAACAACATGGACAATTGTTTATATTGCTTTAGTTTTAACGACTATTTTAGTATTAAACTATGCCAATAGTAGTGCAGGTCGTGCGACTTATGCTGTGTTACAAGATGAAATTGCAGCAGAATCAATGGGGGTAAATGTTACTCGTTATAAAATGCTAGCCTTCATTATTGGAGCAGCTACAGCAAGTATTGGTGGAACATTAACAGCGACTTATTTAGGAACAGTAACACCAAGTGACTTTACATTTATGAAATCAATTGATGTATTAATCATTGTTGTATTTGGAGGAATCGGTAGTTTTACAGGTTCATTTGTAGCAGCAATTTTACTTGGAATTATTAATACATTTTTACAACCATTTGGACAGTTACGTATGATTATTTATGCAGTAGCATTAATTTTAATTATGATTTTCCGTCCAGGTGGATTGTTAGGAACTTGGGAATTCCGTTTTGGTACATTCTTAAGTAATAAATTGAAGAAAAAAGAGAAAGGAGAAACAGAATGAGTTTATTAGAAGTAAAAGGTTTAACAAAAAATTTCGGTGGATTATCAGCTGTTTCGAACGTTTCTCTTAAAGCTGAAAAAGGAGAATTAATTGGATTAATTGGACCAAATGGTGCCGGTAAAACAACATTCTTCAACCTTTTAACAGGAGTATACGTTCCAACAGAAGGAACCATTGAATTAGAAACTGAAAATGGTAAAACATTATTAAATGGAATTGCACCTAATAAAATTACAGAATTAGGATTAGCACGTACCTTCCAAAATATTCGTTTATTTAAAGATTTAACAGTATTAGAAAATGTAATGGTAGCGATGCATGCGCATAAAGGAAATTCATTGTTCTCAAGTTTATTCAGAACAAAAGCTTATTATGAAACAGAAAAAATGATGAAAGAAGAAGCTTTAGAATTATTAAAAATCTTCAACTTAGAATCATTTGCTCAAGATAAGGCAAAAAACTTAGCATATGGACAACAACGTGAATTAGAAATCGTTCGTGCCCTAGCAACAAAACCAAAAATTTTATTCTTAGATGAACCTGCTGCAGGGATGAACCCACAAGAAACAGCCAATCTAACAAAATTAATTGCGCAAATCCAAGAACAATTCGGATTAACAGTTGTATTAATTGAACACGATATGTCATTAGTAATGGAAATTTGCCAACGTTTATATGTATTAGAATATGGAAGATTATTAGCACATGGAACACCAGAAGAAATTAAGAAAAACCCTGATGTTATTCGTGCTTACTTAGGAGGAGAGTAATCATGTTAGAAGTAAAAGATTTAAGTGTACATTATGGCATGATTCAAGCCGTTAAAGATGTAAGCTTTACTGTTAACGAAGGAGAAATTGTTTCTCTAATCGGTGCTAATGGTGCTGGAAAATCAACAATTTTAAAAACTTTATCAGGTTTGGTACGTCCAAGTGCTGGAACAATTGAATATTTAGGTCAAGATATTACGAAATTACCTGCGAAAAAAATTGTTTCACTTGGTTTAGCACAAGTTCCAGAAGGTCGTCATGTATTTAGAGGACTTTCAGTAAAAGAAAACCTTGATTTAGGTGCATTTTTAAGAAATGATAAAGAGGAAATCCAAAAAGATATGAAAGCAATCTTTGAGAGATTCCCAATTTTAGAAGAACGTAAAAATCAAGATGCTGCAACATTATCCGGTGGGGAACAACAAATGTTAGCAATGGGACGTGCATTAATGACTCGTCCAAAACTATTGTTATTAGATGAACCATCAATGGGATTAGCACCAATTTTCATTAAAGAAATCTTCAATATCATTCAAGAAATTCAAAAACAAGGAACGACTGTATTACTAATTGAGCAAAATGCGAAAATGGCATTATCGATTGCATCAAGAGGGTATGTATTAGAAACAGGATCTGTGGTATTATCAGGTACAGGTAAGGAATTACTTGAAAGTGAAGATGTTCAAAAAGCATATTTAGGGGGATAATCATGGAAGTAAAAGATTATATGTCAACAAACTTAATAACTGTTGAACCAAATACAACGGTTATGAAAGCATTAGATTTAATGAAAGAACATGATGTGCATCGTCTTCCAGTCGTTGAAGGAGACAAATTAGTAGGATTATTAACTGCTGAATTAGTCGCTCAAAATTCACCTTCAATGGCAACAAGTTTAAGTGTGCATGAATTAAACTACTTATTAAATAAAACAACTGCTAAAGATATTATGTTGAAACAAGTCATTACTGTAAAACCAACGGCTGTCTTAGAAGAAGCTGCTTCAATTATGAGACAACAAGGGATTGGCGTTTTACCAGTTCTTGAATCAAGAGGAAACTTAGTAGGAATTATTACTGACAAAGATATTATGGATGCGTTCATTGATATTTCAGGTTATAACACCCCAGGTTCTCGTTTATTTATCGAAATTAATGAAGATAAACCTGGTCCTTTAGAAGA
>CAUQAL010000038.1:0-13533 GCA_963515985.1 uncultured Granulicatella sp. | reverse complement strand
GATTCTTTAAAAGATGTGAAGCAAATAGATGACGACACTTTATTAATTTTAGTAGGGAATAAGATGCTAAACTATCAGATTAGTACAAGTACCGTCCTATCTGAAAAAGAAGTAGACCCTCATTCATTTCATATTTGGGTAAAATAAAAGGAGGTTTAACATACCGTTAAACCTCTTTTCTATCTTATTTTTGACGTAATCTTTCAATATCTCTTGCGATTTCTACTTCTTCATTTGTTGGAATGTTTAATACTGTTACTTTCGCATTGTCTGATGAAATGATTGCTTCTGAACGAGTGTTGTTACGTTCTTTATCAATATCACATCCGAACCATGTAATTCCGCTAATAATTAAGTCACGAATTTTAATTGAGTTTTCACCGATACCAGCAGTAAATACAATCGCATCTACCCCATTCATTACGGCAATATATTGACCAATATATTTTTGAACACGATCCACAAAGATTTCCATTGCTACTTTAGCATCTTCATTAGTTGCTGAAGCATTGTCAATATCACGCATATCACTTGATAAACCTGATAATCCTAATAAACCAGATTTTTTATTTAAAATGTCAACCATTTCATTAATATCTGTAATGTTTAATTTGTTCATTAAGAATCCTACTAATGAAGCATCAATGTCTCCTGAACGAGTACCCATTGTAACCCCTGCTAATGGAGTGAATCCCATAGATGTATCTACAGATTTACCACCATCAACGGCTGTAATTGAAGCACCATTTCCTAAGTGACATGTAATGATTTTTAATTCTTCAATTGGTTTGCCTAATAATTCAGCTGCACGGTGTGAAACATAACGGTGGCTAGTTCCGTGTGCTCCGTATTTACGTGCTTTGAATTGTTTGTAGTATTCTAATGGCACACTGTATAAGTATGCTTTTTTAGGCATTGTTGTATGGAATGAAGTATCGAATACAGCAACACTTGTAATATCTGGTAAGATATGTTTAAAAGCACGCATTCCGATAGCTTCTGCTTTATTGTGTAATGGAGCAAATTCTGCTAAATCTTCTACTTGTTGGATAACTGTATCGTCTACTAAAGCTGAATCTTTGAAGATTTCTCCCCCAGCAACTACACGGTGTCCAACACCAGTAATTTCATCAAATGAAGCAATAATGTTTAATGCTACTAATTGCTCTAATAATTTTTCTACGGCTACTTCATGGTTAGGAATATCTTCTACCACTTCATATTTTTGATCATCTCCGTAGCTGATTGAGAAGATTGAATTTTCTAATCCAATACGTTCTACTAATCCTTTTGCCACAACTTCTTCTTGAGGCATGTTAAATAATTGGAATTTCAAACTTGAACTTCCGGCATTAATCGCGATTGATTTTGACATAATCTGTCTCCTTTGTGTGATAATGTTCTACTTTTGTGAAAAATACTGTACAATTTCCTTTAAAAAAGTTCCATCATTCAGTATTTCTCGTACCTCATTTATTTTAGCATAACTAAGTACAGATTGAAATAATAAATCCTTGGTTCTACTTTCTTTTTCTAGAAGTTATTTTATTTCAGAATAGAATAAAAATAAAAAAACACCCCAAAGATAGATTTTCTAGGTCTAGCATTTGGGATGCAGTACACTTTTAGAGTACATTTTTTATCAAACTTTAAAATATTCTCGTTTAATTCTAGTGAGTAAATTATTCGCAACAGAAGTTACTCCGACATGCATCAATTCTGGATCAGAATAATCTAGATTTCGTGCGTAAACTTCTGCAACTCTGTAAGCAATCTGCTCATCTAATTGATAATTGGAAGCTTTTAATAATGCATTTTTTAATTCTGAACTGTATAAATTAACATTATTTTCTAACGATATTACTGCCATTTTAGTAACTCCTCTCCTGTTTTTGCTTGATAAACTTTTATTATTCTCATTGTATCACAAAAAGATTGATTATGGATAGATAATTGTTTAAATGAATATGGTTTTCTAAATTCTTCTAGCAACTCCTCTTTTGTAAATTCCCCACGATGATACATAGATAAACTTTGAACTGGATTATCATCTGTCTGCACACCGTAAATAAAATCAAAATTATGTTGAATTTCATCCGGATTTTCACGATTTAGAACAACAAATTCTGCAAAATCCAATTCTGATTCTATCTTTTTATGTTTTGCAAAATATTGACAATTATAAATTGAATCCTTAAAAATATCTACAAAGTTTGGAATATTGAATTCTAGTACAATTCCTACTTCTCTCTCTGATTCAAAAATATCATTGTCCAATAAACTTTGATTTAAAACATCAACTTGCTTGTTTATAAATTTTTTTGCTTGCTCAAAATCAGGGGTAATATAAAATCCAGGTCCAAAATCAAGTTCACTTCCTAAGTTAAATTTAACATCAATACCACTTTTTAAAGATTCTAAATGTCGTAATAAAGTCGCATGAAACCATCTAGTGTTTCTAAGTTGATTTTCCTGTTTGGTAGTTAAATCCAAAGTATTCCCCCCTTCCCAAATCCTATAGTAAAATTATAACATAAAATTTCACTCAAAAATATTCTATAAGAAGTACCATCTTCTATTATATAGAGTTTGGTAACACATCTTCTAATTCTAATAGTTTTGATTTATTACATTAATTAAAAGTTTCTATCACTTTAAAACATTATTCTTAGTCAATTAAATTTCTACGAAAGTTCTTTCGCCCATTTTTCAAATATTTGTGTAAATTGTCTGAACTTATCAATATTTTTCATATCCGGGATGTCGCCTAGTAATACTTGACGTGCTTGTTTTGCCCCTTTCCCTTTTTTCTGGAAAATGAGCAACGACTTACTATATTGTTGATTTTTGAATAATGTTTTAGGGAAAGCTAGCATTGCTTGAACATAAGATTCTTTTTGTAAATGTTCTAATAACGACACACTTTCTTCCGTTTCAAATAAATTCGTTGGCACAATCATGAATCCAAAACCGCCTGGTTTTAAATAATTCAAATGTTGTTCAATCAATAAATGGTGTGCATAAGAATGCCCCTCTTTTGCATGAGTTTTAAACTCTTTTGCACGTTCATCGACTGGATAATACCCAACTGGCAAGTCAGATAATGCAACGTCAATTGGATCGACTAATAAATCACTTAATCCATCTTGCAACATCACTCGTACCTCTAAACTTTCTAAGGCAAAAGATTGCAACGCTAAATGCACTAACACTTCATCATTATCAATAGCAGTCGTCTGAATTGTTTTCCCACTTTCTTGTAAAAAGAGTTGGACGGTACTTAATAAATTCCCACTTCCACAAGCAAAATCAGCAAGTACTAATGTTTCTTTATTTTCTGTTAAACGTTCCACCATAAACGCCACTAATAAACCAATTGAATCAGGTGTCATTTGGTGATTCGTTTGTAAACCATCTTCCTTTGCAGCTTTCAAGAAAGTATATTGAATCATGCGACGAATTTGTTCTTTTGTAAAGCTTTGTAACGCTAGTTCTTGATAAACTTCATTTAATTGTGCAATCGTTGCTGCATCGGGTTGCCCTTCTACTTGTTGCGCTTGATTTCCTGAGTCAATATTTTGCAAGGTTTCTCCTAATGCCTCAACATACGAATACTCAATTTCTTTTTGGAGAACCTGGACAGCCTCCCATAATTTTTCAAAACTACGAATTTCTTTATTTTCCTGTTCCATCAAACTCCTCCTTTCAGATAAAAAATAAGAGACAGGACAAAGTCCTGCCTCCGCAAATTCCATATTATTCAGCAGCTGCTACTGGGTAAACAGATACTTGTTTTTTGTCACGGCCTTTACGTTCGAAACGTACTACGCCATCAACTTTAGCGAATAATGTGTCATCTCCACCGATTCCTACATTGTGACCTGGATGGATTTTAGTTCCACGTTGGCGGAATAAAATTGAACCACCTGTAACATATTGTCCATCAGCACGTTTAGCACCTAAACGTTTTGATTGAGAGTCACGTCCGTTTGATGTAGAACCGCCCCCTTTTTTGTGGGCGAATAATTGTAAATTCACTTTTAACATGAGAGTGCACCTCCTTGATAGGTTAATCAACTTGAATGGTTAGATAGTTAGGATATTCTTCTTGAATTCCTTCTAACCCTAGTAATAGACTATTTAATAAAATTTGTGTTGTTTGAGCTTGAACCTCGGTTACATCTCGTACAACTTCGAAATATAAATACCCACCTTCGACTTCATCAACGTCAACAATCGGTTGATAGCCTGCTAGCTTCTCAATACTATTGACAGTCGTAATTGCTAATGCAGAAACTCCTGCACAAACAATATCTTCACCATACTCGCCAAAACCAGCATGTCCTGTCACTTCAAAAGAAACTAATTCGTGGTCTTTTTTATGAAACGTTACTCGTATCATCGTCAAAATTAAGCGTTGATTGCGTTAATCACAACTTTTGTATAAGGTTGACGGTGACCTTGTTTACGGTGAGAGTCTTTACGACGTTTGTATTTGAAAGTTACAACTTTCTTTTGACGGCCTTGTTTTTCAACAGTTCCTTCAACAGTTGCACCTGCTACGAATGGAGCACCAACTTTAACGTCATCTCCACCTACAAATACTACTTCTTCGAAAGTTACTTTGTCGCCAGCTTCTGCGTTTAATTTTTCAACGTAGATTGCTTGACCAACTTCAACTTTAACTTGTTTTCCACCAGTTTTTACGATTGCGTACATATTGCACCTCCTATATTTTAGACTAAGACTCGCCAGTTTAAAGTGCCGATTCCGGTCTTTTGTACTCTAATCCGAGCGGTTGTAGCTGTGGTGCTTCACAATTACAACATGAATAGTTTAACAGAGATTTCTACTTAAGTCAAGTAAAAGCTTGATCAATTAAAATGAAAATTAGCCGACAATTCTTCTACGAATCATTCGGCTAATGTCTCTTTAACGATTTAACATCTCTTCTAATTCTACTTGTGTAAACGGCGTAGCATCATCTTCATAAACACGTTCAATATTTGCGCCTAATGCACGTAGTTTATGATGGAATTTATAATAACCACGATCTAAGTATTTTAATTCAGTTACACGTGTATAGCCTTTTGCCACCATACCCGCAATAATTAAAGCTGCTGCTGCACGTAAATCTGTTGCTTTTACTTGAGCCCCTTGTAATTGTGACTCTTGATTCATCACTGCAGTTCTACCTTCAATCATGAATTGCGCATTCATACGGCGTAATTCTTCCAAATGATTGAAACGATTTTCGAATACTGTTTCTGTCATCGTGCTTACACCTGAAGCTAATAACTGAACAATTGTCATTTGCGCTTGCATATCAGTTGGGAAACCTGGATGCGGCAATGTCTTCACATCTGTTGGTTTTAATGTTTCCGGTCCAATGACACGAATTCCATTTTCTGCTTCAATAAATCGAACACCCATTTCAGATAATTTAGAAATTAGCGGTTGATTATGTTCTGCAATCGCATCTTCAACAAAAACATCTCCCCCAGTAACAGCTGCAGCAACCATGAATGTTCCTGCTTCAATTCTATCAGGAATAATCGAATGAATCGTTCCTTCTAAGTGGTCTACACCCTCGATACGAATATTTTCAGTACCCGCACCAATAATTTTGGCACCCATTTTATTT
The DNA here is from genome assembly GCA_963515985.1 of uncultured Granulicatella sp. Classification (GTDB taxonomy): domain Bacteria; phylum Bacillota; class Bacilli; order Lactobacillales; family Aerococcaceae; genus Granulicatella. The sequence continues at coordinate 7,889 of CAUQAL010000038.1, read as the reverse complement.
AAAATATTTGCTAAATCAACAATTTCAGGCTCTCTTGCTACATTTTCTAGTAAAGTTGTTCCTTTCGCTAATGTTGCTGCCATCATTAAGTTTTGAGTTGCACCAACTGATGGGAAATCCATATAAATTCTTGCTCCCACTAATTGATCTGCATGTGCTTCTACATAGCCATCTGCTTGAGTAATTGTTGCACCCATTGCCTCGAACCCTTTTAAATGCAAATCTATCGGACGAGTTCCAATCGCACAACCTCCTGGCATTGCCACACGAGCATGTCCAAACCTTGCTAACAACGGACCCATTACAACGATTGATGCACGCATTTTACTAACAAATTCAAATGCTGCAGTTGTTTGAATATTTTTTGTAGCGTTTAACGTAATGGATTTTTCCTCTTCGTCAAAAGTGCTTGTTACATTTAAACTATTTAATACATTTAACATCGTATGTACGTCTGATAAATTCGGTACATTTGTAAGATGCGTTACTCCATACTCTGCTAAAATACTTGCTGCTAAAATTGGAAGCACAGCATTTTTTGCTCCCTCTACTTTTACTGATCCATTTAGACGTGTACCACCTTGTACAATCATCTTTTCCATTCTACAAACCTCCAAGGTTACTTACTCGTAATGAATTGAACGATTGAATTGATTAAATCTGATATCGTGAAAATTGCATTAGCAGCTCCTACTCCTAAAAGAAGTGCCACTAATAATATGAATAGTCTTGCTTGTTCAATTCTTTTTTTAAATATGATTTTTTCTAAATTGATGCATTGAAGTGACCAATAGGCAATAACAATCATTCCTAATGTCAGCACCAATCGTACGATCTGTATATATTCCGTCATATAAATCTCCTATCTTTTATAGAGATTCTGCTTTTCTATCTTACCATACTTTTCATGAAAATAAAAGGACGGATGGCTTGAATCATTTAATGAAAAACACCCCAAAAGTTAGATTTTTCATATCTAACTTTTGGGTGCACTTCAAGTAATCTCTTTTTCAATATACTTAGTTATTGGACGCTTACATTTAAACCACATTGATGCATAAAATTACTTTCTGAAAAAATACGGAAACCTTTTGATTACGAGTGCAATAGACAACTTTTTTACCAATAAAATTATCTTTTAAAAAATTCGCAATTCTATTAAGTAATGAAATACTTTGTACAATTTTATTATATTCAAGAGTATTTATAGTCCTAAATTGTTCTTCTTTCTTCATATTTTTTCCTCCCAAAAAACGTCCCAATAATTCGGGACGTTCTTTAGTCGGTTTATTTTGGTGTCTGCCACCCGCTTGACCCTTATGTTCAAGTTTAATCTCAGATTGATCATGAGCCGAACACTCATCTTTGGTTTAATTATAGCTTTCTAGTGATGATTTTCAAAAAAATGACATTAATTTAAATGATTATCTATTTTTCTATCTCTAAGCAAGAAAATAAGTATTATTAACAAAATAATAATGATTACTAACAATAGTAGTACTACATAAATAATCCATTTAGAAACACCACTTTGTTGAGGAAGATTCGTTGTAATTGACGATGAATTTATCTGCTCTTTCTTAAAAACAGGATTAATTTTTGCTAACAAGATATGTCTTCCATTAGTTACATCTACAAAACACGTACTTAATAAACAAATCTTATCTTCTGAAGTAACCGATACATCCCTTTTATATTTTGCTTTTGATAACAAATATTGATAATACGCTTGATTTTCTTCTATATTATCCGATAAAGTGCGATAAATATTCATATCATAAGCATCTACTTCTAAAATCCCAAAGATTTCCAATTCTTTTTCTTCACCATTATAATAAATCGTTCCATAACGATGTGTCTCAAAGAAATCTATATTCGTAAATTTTTTTATATCTCCAAACATATCTCCTGTCGGAACATGATGTCCATAAATAATCGTATTAAAATTCGTAAAATTTGCATTAAAACGATAGTCTAAAAAGATAGAACCTGTTACTACATAATCTCCAAATGCATTATGATCCAAATACTTTACATTATCTTCACTTTGCAATAACGGATAATCAATATGTGTCCCATCAATACTAATCCACCCTTTTACATCCGGATGATTTTGTTGTAACTGATAAAATCCTTTTTCTTCATGATGGTCAATCGGATTGTAGTTCTCTAATTCATCCGCCAACACAAGTGGAATATGTATAAAAAATAGAATAAAACTGATAGCAATCATCTTTATAATTTTCTTCACAAATTCACCTCTAATCAAAAAGGATAGATAGTTATCACTCACTATCCATCCTTATATTTTTAACGATTTCTTTCTTTACGTTGTTGTACCATTAACACTACTATAACGAGTAAGAATAATACTAGAATGATTAATACTAATATAATGATATACCAAATCCATAATGGAATGGATGATAAATATTTTCCTAAGGATGAATCATCAAACACACTATATGGGAATGGTCTTGATTTTTTAGTATGGAATGTATTTTCAGGAATATCATCCGTAATTTTCGCAACGACAATATGACGACCATTTGTGACATCTAGAAAACACGTACTCAATAATATAATATGATCATTCTTTCCTATAGATATATCTCTTTTATTGAGCGCTACAGAAAGCAAATGTTGAATATACTCTTGTTGACGTTCTTCTCCTACAATCCCTGGATCATAAATATTGAAATCATAAGCATCTACTTCCAACATTTCAAATATTTCAAGTCCTTTTTCCTGTCCGTTGTAAAAGATACTTCCATAACGATGTTGTTCAAAATATTCCTTATCTGAAAACTTTGCTACATCTCCAAACATGACTCCATTTTCCACATGATGTCCATAAATAATCGTATTAAAGTCTTCAAAATTCGGGTTATTTCGAGCATCTAAAAAGATAGCTCCTGTAGAAGCAAATTCTCCTTTGGAATCTCGTGTTAAATATTTTTCATTATCTTTTGCTTGTACTAATGGATAATCAATATTTGTTCCATACACATTAATCCAACCAATGACTTCTGAATTCAACTTTTGTAATTTTTCAAATCCCGAAAAGCTAGCTAATTCATCTTTTTGAGACGAAGATACAGGACGATACGCTTCATACTCACTAGAGGAAGCTAATGAATAGACTTGATTCGAATCCCATAATGCATAAAAACCAAATAGAAAAACTAAAGCTGTCACAAGCAAGAGAAAATGGTTCAATAAATTATCTAGAAACAGAACAAAATGTCTTGAAATTGATTTCTTTGGTTTTTCTTGATTCGTCTTCATTTCTTAATTATTCCGCTTCTCTACGTCTTTTTGCTACTAAAATAAATCCAAACAATCCTAATCCAATCATGATAATAAATGGAAGATTATCAATTAATAAACCTGTTGGAGTAACTTCCGGCAATGTATTCGTTACAATATTATTGTTTTCTTTTTCCCCAATTAATACATCTGCAACAGTGTAAGCTTGTGATTGAGTACCAGTTGCACCATTCTTTAGAGTTCCGTTTTCTTTATAAGCTGAAGATGGTGTATAACCTGAAGTTCCTTCTTCTTTTAAGGTATATTTTGTACCTGCAGGTAAATCAGAGAATACTAAGCTTTCTCCATCATGTAGAGTGAATTCTTTTTCAACATCTTTCGTAAATTGAATTTGTTCTGTTCCTTTTGTACCAGTATAAGTTCCAGTTTCATCTGTTGAAGCTGCTTTGAATGTTAATTTGAAAGTAAAGTTTTTAGTTTTGCTTGCTAATCCACCAGCAACTTTTTTTGTAATCGTTAATGCATCTGCATTTGGATTAATAGTTGATGGTGTGTCTCCAGTTTTACCGGCTTTTTTAGTATATTTATTTTTGAACAAATCATATTTATAGACTTTTGAACCACCTTCTGTTCCTGGTTCAGTATTTCCTGCTTTTTTAGCAGTAGCAGCTGTTGTACTACCGGCAGTTGTATCTACGAAGTAAACATTTGAAATGTATGTTCCTGTTCCTTGAGATTTGTTCTTAACGAATACGTGCATTTCATATGTTTTTGTATCGAATGTTAATGTATCAATATTATTAGCTAAAGCTGTCCAACCTGTTTGTTCTTCTGATACTGTATACACATATTCCCCAGCATTTGCATAAGTTACTCCTGCAAAAATATCATCTGTTGCTTTTGTAATGGCTGTTTTCCCTTGAGGAAGTGTATCTCCTGCTCCATAAGTAACTGTTCGGTTTGGAATTGTTCCATTTGTTGGTGTCACTGTTTCGTATGGGACATTTGCACTGTTTTGTCCTGATTTTGGAGCAAATTTAAATGTAAATGTTGCTGTTGGAGTAGTAATTCCTTCTGCAATATCTAATTCTTTATTGACTTTTACCACAACATTTTTTTCATTTTGAGAACTTGCTACTTCATTTTCAGCTAATACATTTGGTACTTGTAATAAAGATAAAATTGTTCCTGCTGCTACTACACCTGTTGCTATTTTCTTCATAAATGTTTTTTTCATTGCCTAATTCTCCTCTTTTTAAAATCCTCTTCTTCTAACAATTGTGACGACTTTTCCTTGTGTATCTTTAATTGGGATTGGACCAAATACACGACTATCTACTGCTGTTGTTCGATTATCTCCTAGCACAAATAGACTTCCTTCGGGTACTTTAAGTGGAAATTCTACCCCTTCTTTATAAAGCAATGTTTCTTTATAAATATCCTGTTCTTGTTGGGGTGAACCATTAACGATTAATCCATCTTCGTTAATATCAATCGTACTTCCTGCTGTGGCAATAACACGTGCCACACGAAGTTTCCCCTTATATTCATACGTTAGCAAATCTCCCACTGAGTATTTCTTATCAAGTCGATAATAAACTACTACATCTCCATCTTTTAGCGCTGGTTTCATGCCATCATCGTTGTAACGAATAATGCCAAACAAGAAGAAATATAAAAGTGCTAATGTTGCTATAACAAATACTATTTTTCCTAGAAGATAAACGATATCTTCTTTAATTCCTGGTGGGCCTTTTCCCCTCTTTGGCCTTTCTTCTTTGACTTTTTTTAGTTGCAAACTTTCTCTTCTACTTAACATTTAGATTCTTCTCCTATTCGTAATCATCACCAATAAACCTAGAACTCCGATACATCCAACCATCATTAGCATCATATTAGATGAATCTAAAATATCTAATCCAGTTGCTGGGACAGACACTCGTTTATTGATGACTCGAACTTGCTTATCACGATCTAATTGTCCACTTTGGTTTTCATAAGTTACTGTGTATCCCCTTTGCGAACGTGAAGATTCTCGAACTTCATAATGAGCTCCAATTGGAAGATCATCAAACTGAATCGTTTCTCCTCGTTTTAAACTCACAGTAGCTCGATCATTAGAAAATAAAACGATACTTTCTTTGTTCCCTTTTTGCGCTTTTATTTGTTTATTTTTCAATCCAGTAATTTGAATTTCCATTTCAAAATCTTGTTGATAATTTGCTAATTCACCGCTCACCTCATTTGTAATGGATAAGCTAGGATATTTTTGATTGGTTATCGTTACTGTCTTATCTTCTGTTAATACTCCTTGTTTTACAGAATAATCAATTTTATAATGGCCTGCATATTTTTCATCTTCCGTTACTGTATAATGAGCTCCTCTTGGAAGATACGAGAGCTGAATCGGTGTATTTGGTCGAAGTTCAACATTGGTGACACCATTTTTAAATGTTAATCCACCATATGTTCCCGACAACTCTCTATTATTACTATCACGTAATTCAATTTTTACAGTATATTTTTGTTGCTGAACTTCTTCTCCTGTCAATTTCTTCTGAACTGTTAAGCTTGGTTTTTGCTGATACGTTACCTTAAATGAAGGATTATCTATTGTTCCAATGTTTTCAACTTTTGCATCAAATGCAGACAATTCTTGTGGAGTGATTTGATATTCATACCCTTTAGCAACGTTCTGAATTTCTCCTTTATTCGATTGATTAATTGTAATTTGTCGATAATTTGGTGTATCTTGCCCACCTGTTTTATTTTTCTTTGTTAATCCTAAGGTAATCGAATTTGGTCTTGTTGCTGTAACGTTCGTTCCACCACGTGCATCTTTCCACTCAACTTTGACTGGAATATTTAGTGGATTAGACGGACTAAAACTTGGCACTTCAGAATATTGCAGAGTTTTTGTCTTTTCTTTCTCAACTCCATAAGAATATGTCACTGTCGCTGATTGATTCGAATACAGTTTTGACTTATCTCCATTTAGTGCATCAGAAGCTGTAACTTTCTTATCTCCTGTAATCGCATCTAATGCTTCTTGAGAAGATTTAACGGAGAATTTCAGTGCATATCTCACACCATCTTCCATTCGATAATCGTCAGCAAATTGTGCAGTAACAGACATCAAACCTTGTGAATTTTGTTCAGTTGTCACTCTCGCTTCTTGCTCTGTTAAAGGTGTTTCAACTCCATTTACTATTTTAACGACTCGAAGATTTGAAGCATTATTTGGAAGTAATGTAACGAATTTTGATAAAGTATCTGTAATTGTTACTTTTCTGATTCCTAATGGCCTTATTTTCCGAGTAATATCATTCAATCCATCGATCAATTCTTGCTCAGTATTGGCATATAATTCTTCACTTGGAATATTTCTATTTAATCCTCTAACTTGATCTCTCATCCAGTTTAATGTATCAAAAGTACCTTCATACGCAAATGCTACAGAATAGAATCCGTGAACTGCAGGTGTAATCGTTCTAAGGCGATTTAGCAAATTACCATATAATCTGTTATTAAACCAATTTCCTGCATTTGGATATTTAACGACACTATGTCCATAGTTATTATAGTACATATTCGCTTCACCATCTGACAGGACAATAACAACCCTTTTAGCATCAGATCTAGCTTTACTTAATTGAGTAATGGCATCTTTTAATCCTGCTTCAACATTCGTATTTGTCCCTATAGTTCCTCTGCCTTCATTTCCTTTAACTTCTCTTGAAGCTAATTGTAAATTAGAAACAACTTGTTTTAGTTGATTAGCATTACTGCTCCAATCAGAATAAATATACGAATCATCGAACCCATTAATCCCTCTTAAAAAATCACCCGGTTCTCTAGGTTCCACTCTCCCATTATTCCACCTAGCATAATCATTATCCACTCTTCCAGCAAAACCTACTAAAGAAATTCGATTGTGTGGATTTGAAAGTACAGAATCAATTAAGCCTGGAGTATTATTTTTCCCAACTAATGCATTTTTTAAAGCTTGAAGTCGACTAACACTTTGATTTCCAAGAACTGCTTTCCCCATACTTCCTGATAAATCAGCTACAAAAACAATATCCAATGGTTGATACGTAATATTTTGTCCGCTATTTGTCGTAATATCTAACATCAATTCATATTGATCCGGAATTGTATTTCCATTACTATCTCTCATTGGTGTAATTGTTTTATGGTAAGTAACCGTTGGCTCGATTTCTTCTGCTCCAATTTTATTGAATGGAAATAATATTTGAGAGAACACTAACATAAACAATAGAATAGTACTTAGTATTTTCTTTTTTTTCACAATGACACTCCCTTGTTTTTTATGAAAAAGCTGTATATCACAGTTCATATTAGTACTCAAATTGTATCATGTCAACGATTTTGTGAATATTTTCGATTATTTATTTTTTATATAAAATAAATGTTTTATAGCATTTTTTCACTATTTAATATATTAGTTAAATCGTTTTTTCACATACTTTCACCTGCTTTTACTTCCCACTTAAACACAAAAAAACCTTTCTCGAAATCGAGAAAGGTTTGAGAATTGTCCTCTTATTTGAGACCGTATTTTTTGTTGAAACGATCCACACGTCCGTCTGCTTGTG
>CAUQAL010000037.1:0-13952 GCA_963515985.1 uncultured Granulicatella sp. | reverse complement strand
ATATTTTCTTCTGCTACATTAACTAACTGCAATACTTTATCTCCTACACGGAAAACACGGTCAAATGATTCAATTTCCCGAACAGAGTTTCCAATTTTGGGATTTAAAATATTTTGCATCATTTTATTAATTTCATGAATACCAGCTTCTCCTTTATACATTGGAGCAAGCACTTGAATATCTTTCTTCTGATATCCTTTTTTAATAGCTTTCACCACAATTTGTTCAATCACATCTAAAACTTGAGTCGAACGGCATGGAATAAAGGTACGATCTGGTTGATTTTGAGTAAAGTCGATTGGCAAATTCCCATCTTTAATGGAGTGAGCTAATGTTACAATACTTGAAGAATCTTTTTGTCGATGAATTTGAGTTAATTCAATCGAAGGAATTTTATTCGATAATAGAAAATCCGTTAATACTTGTCCTGGTCCAACAGATGGCAATTGATTTTTATCCCCTACAAATAAAATCTTTGTTTTCCCGGGAGTTGCACGCAGCAGACGATTCATTAGCCAAGTATCGACCATTGACATCTCATCAATAATTAAAAAGTCGCAACTTAACGAACGAGAATCATCGGAATCCTCACTTTCTAATTCAGAATTTTCCTCTGCAGAAATTCCTAACATCCGGTGTATGGTAGAAGCAGAAATTCCCGTTAACTCATTCATACGCTTTGCTGCTCTTCCAGTTGGAGCTGCCAGTTGAATGGCATCAGAATCAAATGAAATATCTTCTAAATAGCGATACATTTCTACAACACCATTAATAATCGTTGTTTTCCCCGTTCCAGGTCCTCCTGTTAAAATAAACAAAGATTTTTGCATAATTTTAATAAGCGCCTGTTTTTGAGACTCATCATAAATAATCCCAAATTTCTTTTGAACATGTTGAATTGCTTCTTCTATCTGTTGCTCAGTATATAGAGATTTTTTTGACAATTCTAAACGATGATGAATTGCATTCACAATACCAATTTCTGCATAATATAACGAAGCTAATGATAAATGATTTTCTTCAGAAATAATAATTCCTTCTCGAATTAATTCATTTAACGCATTTACAATTTGATCGGGTTCAATTAAAAATGAACGAGTTTGCTCCAACAATTTTTGAGCAGCCAGAACAACTTCTTTATCGATTAAATACGTATGCCCTTCTTGATAAGATAAATCTCTCACCACTACATAAACGGCACCTTTTATACGATATAAACTATCTGCTGCAATCTCTAATTGTTGCGCAATGGCATCAATTCTTCTAAAACCAAGTCCTTCAATGGACTGCAATAATACATATGGATCTTCTTTAATAATATCCATCGTTTTCTCTTTATAGAGCATCATAATTTTCTGCGCAAATACTGGAGTAAATCCCATATTCGTTAATTCAAATAAAATACGTTCTGTTCCTTGGTTTTCAATAATGATGTTCCGAATACTCTCACATTTTTTTGCCGATAATCCTGGAACATTTTTTAAGCAATCTTCATCTTGAATAATTTGCTCAATAGCATTTTCACCTAAACAGTCCACAATCTTCTCAGCTGTTTTTTCTCCAATGCCAGGAAATCTTCCACTAGAAAAATAAGCTATAAGTCCTTTTTTTCCAGTAGGTTGATGTTGTTGATAACTTAAGACGGAAAACTGTTGTCCATATTTTGGATGTGAAACGACTTTTCCATTAAAACGATAAGGGGAATTATCATGAATCGTGCCAATAATTCCCGTTACAACAATCTCATCTGAGTCTAGTTGCATACTACTTTCTTGTACTCGAATTAATAATACTTTGTAAAAATTTTGCGGATTTTCAAAAAATGTCGCTAAAACTTCTCCTACAATGTATTCTTCACTCATGACTTCCCCTCTTTTCTATCTATGATTAAACGTATTGACGTTCGTTTCCTTCCATATAAGCTTTATCAATAATGCCTCCACCTAAGCAGATGTCTCCATCATAAAATACAACTGCTTGCCCAGGTGTAATTGCACGTACTGGTTCTTCAAAGTATACCATAGCTTTTGTCTTGTCGTTTTCTTGGAATACAACACGCACTTTTGTATCTTGTTGACGATATCTAAATTTGGCAGTACATTCAAATTCATTTGGTTTTTCTTCATCTGTATTAAATTGCAAATCTGTCGCAAATAATGAGTCAGAATAAAGGTTTGGATGATGGAATCCTTGTCCAACATAAAGTGTATTGGTGCTTAAATCTTTTCCTACAACAAACCAAGGATCATTGGTTTTTCCACCGCCACCGATTCCTAATCCTTGACGTTGACCGATTGTGTAATACATTAAACCAGCATGGTCTCCTTTAACCTCACCATCTAATGTCACCATTTTACCAGGTTTAGCTGGTAAATAATGAGACAAGAATTCATTAAAGTTTCTCTCTCCGATAAAACATACACCTGTTGAATCTTTTTTCTTAGCGGTTGCTAAGTCGAATTCTTCTGCAATTTTACGGACTTCTTTTTTCTCTAAATGCCCAATTGGGAACATTGCTTTTGATAATTGCTGTTGATTTAATTGACTTAAGAAATACGTTTGATCTTTATTATTATCCACTCCACGTAATAAACGAACTACTCCATTCTCGTCTTTTTCCACACGAGCATAATGTCCCATTGCTACATAGTCTGCTCCTAATTGAAGGGCATAATCTAAGAAAGCTTGGAATTTTACTTCTTTATTACACATTACATCCGGATTAGGAGTTCTTCCTAATCGATATTCTTTTAAGAAATATTCAAATACACGATCCCAATATTCCTTTTCAAAATTTACAGAATAATATGGAATTCCAATTTGTTCTGCAACAGCTGCTACATCTTTATAATCTTCTGTAGCAGTACATACACCATTTTCATCTGTATCATCCCAGTTCTTCATAAAGATTCCGATGACATCATAGCCAGCTTGTTTTAATAAAAGTGCTGTTACGGAAGAGTCTACTCCTCCACTCATTCCAACAATTACTCGGATATTTTCCTTATTCATTCAATCACCATCATTTCTAATTTTTCTCTGTTTTAACGATTTGAAGGTCGCTGTATCATTTTTATATCACTTTCTAAAAATTTTTTCAAAAAAATTTACTCAAAATCTTCTTAAAGGCGATAACGATAGGAATTATAGCCCTACATACATTTGACAAATAAATTTATTTTCACTACAATTATTATTGGTAAAAGGGGGGCATAAGTGTATGATAATATCTTTACGAGCAGCGCGGGTTAATCGTAATTTGACACTCTTAGAAGCCGCCAAATACCTTAAAATTAATAAAGATACCTTAACAAAGTATGAAAAAGATTCAACAAATCTTCCATACTCTTTAAGTAAACGCATGCAGGAGCTCTATGAGATCCCTGGCGAAAATCTTTATTTTGGCGATACTTTAAGCTTCGTGGCGCAGTTTAAGCCACTCCCTCACGAAGAAGATCAACACTAGTGATCGGAATACCTTCCCGTGCTATCTATAGAAACGAGACAGAGTAAACTCTGTCTCGTTTTTTATACTTCTTCTAATACGCCACGTTCTACTAATCCTTCTAGAATAAATTCTAGTTTTTCAATCGCATATGCGTTTTTTTCATTTCCATATAATTGAACAGTTTGAAGTCCATCTTTTGTTGTTGTTGAAATTTTTAATTGTTTCATTGCTTTATCGACTGAAACTTTTAATTTTAATCCACGATGTCCGACTACTAAATCATCTAAACTACGAATTAATTGAAAATTCCCTGCTTTTGTTTCGACAAATCCATTATCTCTTAATGTATATCCTTTTACTGTTGGAGATACACGATACACATGATTTGAATTTTTTAATGTTGCTGTTTGAGTAAATGCCATATGAACACTTCCTTTCATCACTTTCTTCTAGTTTAGCATACTATGGACGTTTAATCGAGGATATTGAGGAAATAAATGCATCAATATCTTCTTTAGTTGTTTCTCCTCCAAATGATAAACGAACAGATTCTACTACTCTGTTTTTATTCTGAGGAAACATGAGTGATAATACTGGACTAGGCTCTAAACTTCCAGCAGAACAAGCAGAACCCGCTGAAACAGCTACTTGATGTAAATCACACATAATTAATGTTTGACTGGCAGGAATGCCTTTTAACCAGACATTACAAATATGAGGACTCTTTTTAGATGCATCCCCATTGATTTCAAAAGGAATTTGGCGAGCCGTTAATTGTTCTTGTAAATACTCTGATAATTCAATATATCTAATCTTCTTCTCATTTCTAGTTTGAATTGCTAATGCAAGAGCTTTTTGGAAACCAACAATATATGGAACATTTTCAGTTCCTGCTCTCCACCCTTGTTCTTGTCCTCCACCTTTAATAAGTGCATGAATCGGTGCAGATTTTTTCTTATATAAAAATCCAATTCCTTTTGGCGCATGAATTTTATGCCCTGAAGCAGATAAATAATCAATATGAGAAGCAATTACATTAATTTTTTCTTGAGCAAATGCCTGAACTGCATCTGTATGGAAATAAGCAGGATGTTCCACTAATAACTCCCCGATTTCATGAATCGGTTGATACGCTCCAGTTTCATTATTAACTGTCATAATCGATACTAAACGTGTCTTCTCCGTTAAAGCTTCTTCCACTTGTTTAACAGAAATACAACCTGATGCATCAGGAACTAACGCAATAATCGTGAATCCTAGTTGCTCAGCATAAGCTGCAGCTTTTTTAACTGATGGATGCTCGATTCCTGAAATAATGATTTCTCCTTTTTCATTTGCAAAATGCTGGCAAATGGATTCAAACACTAAATTATTCGCTTCTGAACCTGAACCTGTAAAAATAATGGAATCATTCGTAGCAGCATGTAATTCTTGTAATATATCTTTTTTAGCAGCTTGAATCTTTTGTTTTTGAGTACGACCAATTTGGTAAACACTAGAAGGATTGCCAAAATATGTCATTTCTTCAAAAATTGCCTTTTTAACTTCCTCTACAACCGGTGTAGTGGCAGCATAATCTAAATAATGCAACGATATCGTCCTTTCTTTTGGATAAAATTTTACATCTATCATTTTCTACTCTTACTAGTATAGTATATTTTTCAAAATAAGGTAAATATTTTTGACTCACGTCAGTATTTAAACTATGCTAGAATAGAACAGACAGAAAGTGAGGAGAATTATGAAAAATCAACCATTAGCATACAGAATGAGACCCACTTGCTTAGAAGAAGTTGTCGGTCAACAACATTTAGTAGCACCTGGAAAAATAATTGCTCGAATGATTGCTGCCAAACAACTCTCTTCGATGATTTTATACGGCCCTCCTGGAATAGGAAAAACAAGTATTGCCAGTGCCATTGCAGGAACGACAAAGTATGCCTTTCGAACATTAAATGCTGCCACAGATACAAAAAAAGAATTACAAATTGTCATTGAAGAAGCAAAGATGAGCGGAATAGTTATTTTATTACTAGATGAAATTCATCGCTTGGATAAACCAAAACAAGATTTTCTTCTTCCACACTTAGAAAATGGACGTGTCATTTTAATAGGAGCCACTACTGAAAATCCATACATTGCCATTAACCCAGCCATTCGCAGTCGAACACAAATTTTCGAACTCATCCCACTAACACCAGAAGAAATTCATCAAGCACTCAAACGTGCATTAACAGATGAAACAAAGGGATTAGGAAACTATGATGTAGAAATCACAGACGGAGCGATGCATACATTGACACATTTTTCAAATGGAGATGTCAGAAGTTCACTAAATGCTTTAGAATTAGCAGTGAAATCTACTCCGGAAAATGAAGATGGAAAAATTATTATTACAGAAGAAATCGCAGGAAACTGTCTACAAAGAAAAGTGTTCGCACACGATAAAAACGGAGATCAACATTATGATGTCATCTCCGCTTTCCAAAAATCGATTCGAGGAAGTGACGTAGATGCAGCACTTCACTATATGGCAAGGCTCATAGAAGCAGGTGAACTTATTACATTAATTAGACGATTATTAGTCATCGCTTATGAAGATATCGGATTAGCAAACCCCGCAGGAGCCAGTCGAGCCGTATTAGCTGTACAAGCTGCCGAAAAACTAGGTTTACCCGAAGCAAGAATACCACTTGCCAATGCAGTGATTGAATTAGCCCTCTCCCCTAAATCGAATACAGCAATTCTATCCATTGACGCAGCACTCTCAGATGTTCGACAAGGGAAATCGGGAAATATCCCTTCCCATTTACAAGATGCACACTATCAAGGAGCCCAAAAACTAGGACGAGGAACAAATTACCAATACCCACACAACTATCCAAACCACTGGGTAAAACAACAATACTTACCAGATACACTCAAACATACACAATACTTCCACCCAGACCCAACTTCAAAATTCGAAGAAGCGTTGAAGGAACAGTATAAGAAGTTTCAATAAATGGAAATATCCCCAACAGGAATAGACGTGCTATTTCTGTTGGGGAGTTTTATATACAATTGATAAAGATTACTACTCGATTTTAGTCTATATATCTCATCAGTTTGAACTCGTCATTCATTTAAGGGTTAGAATCCCTCCTAGAGCGTCATTTATTCCTCAAAAAAACTTATACTTAACTATAATCAAAATCAGTAATCATAGCCCGTTTCTTTTTTAAAGGTGTCAAACTTTCTTTTTACAGTCTCATCAGTAAGATATTCTTTTGCAAGTGGACCAAATCCAACACTAATAGGATTCTCAACTATTTCACGAATAATCGCTTTATCTTCATCTGATACGAGATTTGGAAAATCCATCCATTTATAAAACGAATCAACCAAAATCTCTATCACTACATTTCTCCGTTCTTTGTCTACTAAACCACATCGCCCATCTAATAAGGTTACTAAAACACTGTTATCTGAAACATCTGCTCCGATAATTTTCTTTACTTGCAGCAAATCGTATATCCTTCTTTCAAACTACTTATTATAACATCATTGGAATTCTGATTAGATATCGTGTATTCATATTTTGATAAATTACTTAAATCTTGAGAGTACAAAAACGTTTCACGTCTAAAATAAAACAAGGTGTAGGTTTTATAGTTACTTAAATCTTGAGAGTACAAAAACTCATTACGATGTAATTATTCAATCTATGTAGTTTTATAGTTACTTAAATCTTGAGAGTACAAAAACCTAGCGCTGCAGTTGACCTAATAAGTTGCAGTTTTATAGTTACTTAAATCTTGAGAGTACAAAAACGATTTTTGCCGTTTCTAGAGCTTTTCTCAAGTTTTATAGTTACTTAAATCTTGAGAGTACAAAAACTGTTATTCCAATTTGAAGGAGACAAGCACGGTTTTATAGTTACTTAAATCTTGAGAGTACAAAAACTCTTGGTAACGAAAAGCACGCTTAACTGTGGTTTTATAGTTACTTAAATCTTGAGAGTACAAAAACTTGTTACTTCCTAGTGCTTTTGCTAAGGCTGTTTTATAGTTACTTAAATCTTGAGAGTACAAAAACCTCAAATAAAAAATTCGGATTTTTATCTCTCAAGTTCATTATATAATCCCAAACCCAATTGTCAATCATCTTCTCGAATAAACATCTGTAAAACTTCAGAATTTCTTATATATGAAACTTCTTTTAAATCATAATCATACAAATGATGAAGTACTTTTAATGTCGTTTGATCTTTAAGCGATAAACTTACCTCTGTCCACTCTTTATCAAATAAATAGTAAACAATTCTTTCTAAACTAGAACAAAATTCCTCAATAGTTGGTACAGTGTTTAACGGATAAGATTGTATAAATCGATTATAAAGAAATTCCAATTCTGCTAAAGATTCTATTCTCTCACCTACAATTGTTATCTCTTCCACTACTCTCTTCTCAAAAATTACTGGTTCATGATATCCAATAAAATTAATGACAGATAAATTATCATGCTGTTCTGCTAAGTTCAACAATCTTTTCTTAATGTTTTTTAACTCTTTATTAGAAATAGAATTCCCTAAATTTCGTAGTACTAATAAATAATTATCCGTACTCACTGTTAAGATTTTTTCTAAAATGCTAATCAATAGCTTTAACTTGCATGAATTGTTCAATAAATCCACTGAAATGTTTTTATCTATCTGATGAAATTTTGATTGCAAATGAGCCTTAATAATGTTCTCTTTTATAAATTCTATTGCATCCGTTTCGTATCTCATAGAATCTTCTTCAATTTTAATGGCGTCATTAATATTACAGATCATTTCTTGTAAAACATCATTCATTTTTTCAATTTGAATGGCTAAATCTACTTGATTCATAATTTGATAAATATAATCAAATGCTAAAGCTCCTTTTTTTAGGCTTAATTGTTCAGCGATATCACACATCGTTTCAATACTAACTACTCTATATTTTTTTCGACTTACAACTTGATGGTCGATAGTAATAGTTTGTTCATTAAAATCAAATATCTCTAGATCATCTTCCGAATATTTCTTCCCATCAAAATACCAATTGATTAATTGAAAAATATAAAATTTTAACTCTTGATTTCCACCTACAATTTGAGCGAAATGATTAAATTCAAATTCAACAAATTCACGAGAAGGATGTGTCACTTTCATCTTCATATAATCACCAATTTCTTATTTCCAACAATTGTTTCTTGTCTTGTTTGATGCCCAATTAATAAAACCATATCTTCATATTGTTTCTCAGTTACTGCTAAGAGACGAATATTCCCATCTTCAATTGGACATTTTTGTAATTTTTTATAAAATTTTGAAGCAAAACTTCGATTAGGACAAGTACGAACATAAACAGAAAATTGTAACATTTCAAATCCATTTTCAATTAAATTCTTTCGAAATAGTCTATATAATCTTTTTTCTTTAGGTGTTTCCATTGGTAAATCAAAAAAGCAAAATAATCTCACTGCATCATACCTCATCTATTTTCTCCCATTCTAAACTAGAAACAATTGGATAATTCATTCTTTTAATCATTTTTGTATCCATATTCTTCATAAAGGCTTGAACAAATTTATCCATTGCTCCAACAACTGTACAATATTCTTTTCCAAACTTTACTTTTGCATTCATTAAATTAATTAATGACAATCGATGTGAAAACTTCAAATAATCTTCATCTTGCAGATTTTCATATACCCATCTATCCACTAATTGACGAAAAGGTTCCATTAAATCATCTGCTAAATTAAATTGATTATATTCATTTCTATGAAAAATCCCCATAATTGGATTCAACCCATATCCCATTATTAACCTTGCCATTTGTGCCCGAATAATTGTATACCCATAATTTAATCCAGCATTAATGACATCTGTTTCCATTTGTGTTTGTCGAGTAAATTTCATTCCAAATAATTCATTGAAATATACTTTTGCTGCATGACCTTCTCGATTCGTTTTATCTCCTAGTTCAATTTCATCCATATAACTTGAAATGAGACGAATAGTATCTTCAGATTTTTCTGTAATAATTAATAAATCTAATTGATTCGCTAATTTCATTTCAATAACCATTTGCCATAACTTACTTTTACGATAATCACTCCAGCCCAATTGTTTCATTTGCTTCTTATAAGATTTAAAATGTCCATTATAAGCTGTATAAATTCCCGTTGGAATATGATTTTGATCACATACTACTAATGCAATATTATATTTACTTAATGCACTCAACAATCTTAAAGTCACAATAGTGTCTCCTCCTTCTGCCACTATCATAGAAATATCACTTAATGGAATAGTTATATTTGTTCCTTGTTTCTTTACCAGTAAGTTATCTAACTTCAACCGTATTTGTTCACTATCAGAAATATGCACTGCTCTCCACGTCATGTCTCCCACTCCTTTATATACGAAAAGACCCCAGTCAAAAGACTGGGGTCTCGATTTCGGCATGAAGCCTTATTTTTGTAGCTTCAGCAAGATTTAAGTAACTATGTAAGGCATCCCTTACAATTGTTATTCTACACCTTGCTTCATAAAATTGCAACCCCTTACTTTCCATTAAAATGTCAATTTAGGTTCGTCGCCTTCTTTTTTGATGATAAATCTATTTCCTAAAACATCTGTTTCTATTTTGTAAATAGAGATATTTGGAAGATTAATACTCTTTATAACTCTCCCTTTATTGTCTGCTTTTCCAAATTTAACTAACTCTTCTTTAGAGTCAAAAATACTTTTATCAAATGGTTTCAATTCTACATAATTTAAATTACTTTTTGTCCTAGACCAAAATCTAAAGAATTGTTGTTCCCTTGTTTCAGTATCTTTTACTAAAATCACATTATTTTTATATAATGAGAATTTAAACTCGGATTTAGAAGAAATCCCTTCTCTTTCTTTTATTTCAAAATACTTCTCCCATGTAATTCCATACTCTCCACCTTTTTGATAACACAAATCAGAATATTTCAATCCCATGATTTCATATTTTAATGTTTCAGGATTAAAGTAAACATCACTTCTCCATGGATTTAATGATTGTAAAATAACTTTCCTTGAACTATTTTCTGGAGTAATATCGATATGCTTACCAACAGCTTTATCTAAATACTTAAGTGTTTTAATAATTGGTCCATTTCCTTTTTTACTATATTTTCTTACGTATCCATGTTCATCATAATATTTCTTAAATGGACTAACTTTTACTTCTTTTCCACTTTCGTTGATTTCTTTATTAGGATAAGTTTCCAAAATCACTTCGATAATTTCTTTAAATGTACGTGAATCATGTTGAGCCATTAGAAATGAATTTGGACTATTCTTATATTTTTCCATAAATGTATTAAATCCTTCTAAAGTATAAATATCACCAGTTTTAGACACAGTCATTTCTTTAGCATCTTGTATTCTAGTAGAGAAAATTGTAGATTTTGAAACAGCTCGATTTACCTTAGAATCTTGTTGGTAAGAAAATAGAATTGACTCTTCTAACTCTTTTGATTGTAATGTTTTATCAAAGTCAGGATAAGGTGGTTGATATACTAATTCTTTATATTCACTATCTGGAATAATTTCACCAGTTTCTGGATTAAATAGTTCTGATTCATTATAATTCATTAATACATTAGTCGATTTTTTCCATAATCGTAATTGACTTGAAGCTGCTATAATTAATGCATCTACAGCATGATGATGATAAGTATCCCTTGTTTTATCAATCTTCCAATTTCTTCTTAATTGAGCTGTAAATAATCCTCTTACGACTGTAACTTTTGTACCACTGTTTTTTTGCTTAAAAAAATCTTGTAATGTATTAAGTACAACTCTAGATGCATAACGAGTATCTACTAAATTACGAGCAATAAATTTCGAACGAACTTCATATTTATTAATGTCTTCTTCAAATAATAAATACTCCTTCTTTTTATTACTAAACTTTTTATTTCCTAGTACATATTTTTTAAAATCTGTCCAACTCCATGAATTGGTCAATGTTGGGATTGCTTGATAAGGTGTCTTTTGACCTTTCTCTTGATTCGCTGTACTTTCAACTAAAACTTTATTCTCTAATCCATTATAAAAAGATACTGATAATGGTAATATATGATCAATTTCATACTGCCCTTCATTATGAATTAATTTACTAATAGGAATTATTCTACCAGTATAAGCGCAACGTTTATCCTGTTGATACCATAATCGTATTTTTAAAGGTAAATTTTTATGTCCATGGAATACAGTAGCAGGTAATTCTTTTGACTGATTATATTCCAAAGCTGCAGCGCTCATAGCTAAATCTTTTTCATCTTTATTTCTCTTTTGGATTTTATCATTATCCTTATCTTTCATCACTCTAGCCATTTCAATTACAACTATATCAGGCATTCCATATTTACTAATTATATGATTAAATGCTTTAATTGACTGTCTAACAGCTTTTGCAACTACCGGATTATAAATTTCATCAGTAATAGCTTTCCCATCAATATATACAGTTTTAGGAGAATCTTTTCTAACTTTTTGTTTTCCTAATCGTGTTAAAATAGTCATTTGTTCTTCTGAAGTTGCATATAATTCAGGAATTAATTCATTCAATAATTTTAATGAAAAACTATGCCAACCTTTATTAAAAACTGAGGAGTTTTCTTTTCTAAATAAAATTAATTTATCTAATTGTTCTTGAGAAAAAACTTTAGGTAAATCATGTTGTAGTGCTTCTTGAATTCCTTCTTTATCCGTATTTAATGTTAAAATTTTTCCAAGAATGTCTAATTGTTCCCTAGTTAGAGAATCTAAATCAATTGTGTCTAATTGGCACATTTTTCTATAAATTTCAAATGTATGCATTTCTGGTTTATCATCTTTATCAATCCGGAATCCTCTTATTTCTTCTACTTTACAGTCAATCATTTTAGCAATTTTAGCTAAAATTTTACGTGCCCCAATTGCTGTAGAATTTTTTACAAATTCAATAATTTCTTCTTTTTGTTCTGTACTTAATTTTTTAGTTTCAGTCGGTACAGTTAAATTATTTAAATCATTCAATAAATTAAATTCTTGTGCACTGTATGAAGCTTTTGCGGCTCGATATTCTTCTGGATAAAACGTACATTTTCCAATTAAAATACTAAAAATATTATCTAATGTTTCACCATTTGTTCTAAAGCGACCATAATCTGTTCTGGATTTCTCATTACCTGGGCCTTCATAATATTTACGTTTTCTAGTTAAAATATCTAAATAGTTTTCTATAAATTCGTCTGTAATTTTAGAATAATAATTTTGTTGATTTTTTAAAATTCTCTCAGCTTCTTTTTTGTATTCTGAAGTTGAAAACACGTTGATAATTCTTCTTTCATTGCCTTCTTCGTCCTTAACGGAAAAGTCTCCACGAAGTTGACCATATCGTTCTAAACGTTCTAACTGAATTTCTCCTGGTGTTTTCTCTTTTAATTGTTTCAAATTAAAATCAATAGCTTTTTTATAAGCCGAACCACTATTTACTCCAACACCCTCTGCATCATCTAAGTAACTAATCCCTCTATGTTTCACCATATTTCTTAATGCAATGAATAATTCTGTTAAAGTTACTTTTTCTGTTAATGCTCGAACACGTATTTCATATGGATTTAAATTAATTGGAATATTTTTATAATCAAGATCTATTTCATAAGTCTCAAATAATTTCTTAGTACTTTTAATTCTTATTTTTTTTCTTCTAGGTAATCGTCTTCCCCCACGATTTTTTCTTCTTTCTCTATTATTATCTGGATTTGCTGATGAAAAAATCATTGAACTTGCATGAATCACTTTCCCTGTTTCTTTTTCGATTAATCCAATCCCTACTGAACCAATCCCAATATCCAATCCTAAAATATAATTTACCATAGTAAACCTCCTTTAACACTCAGATTTTATACGCTTTCATTTTACTCTTAGTTTTTGTACCTTTCAATAGAATTTAGGAGAAATTCAATCTATAGTAAAACTTGAAAATTACACTTTATTTTACAATTCGTCATTTTTTGAAAATTGCCCAACAAAAAACAGTAAATCTTTTTTGATTTACTGTTTCTAAAATCGTTATATTCAATAATACAAACTGGGATTATTAAATTTTAACCCTTTGAGTTCTTCTCCTGAAGTATGTTCCATAATTTTATAGTTTCACGCAAAGTGTAGCTATATAATCATTTCCATAATGGGATAATCTATTTCTTTTATCACATGATTCATAAAAATCAATCATAGCAAGACCATTTTTTAGCTGTCCTCTAATCTGCGTTTCTAAGGTATGGCTAAATTCATAGCCATATTCTGGATCTATAGTTATTTTGTCCTCTTCTTCCAGCTCTTTTGAATTAAAAGGGATTGAATACTTTAAAAATAATTCCTCATCAGGTTTATCCCATACAATGTCTGCATCATACATGTATATCCAAGGATTCATAAATCCGACCATTAACAGTCCACCTT
>CAUQAL010000036.1:0-14029 GCA_963515985.1 uncultured Granulicatella sp. | reverse complement strand
GATATGCTTCTTTTGCTACTTCTACTGAAGTCATATCTTCTTTTAACACTTCATACATATTAAAGTACTCATCATAAATGTGACATTCAATTCTTGGAACATCATAAGTCGCATTTTGTTCTTCTACAATTTTGACGAAAGTTTCTTTACGGTTTTGAAACTTCTCCATTGAATGATCTCGAATAATATATTCTGCTTCTACCATCCCAATATTTCCTGATTGTTTAGCAAGCATATAAAACCCTTCATATCCACTCGTTCTTTCAGGCACTTCTTGCTCTGGTAATTTGGAAAATAGTTTAGCTGCTTCTGCAAGTGCATTTACCATAACATCCTTTGCTTGTCCTGGGTGTACACTTCTTCCATTAATTTTTACGACTGCTCTTGCTGCATTAAAAGTTTCATACTCTAATTTTCCAACTATACCACTATCTAATGTATAGGCAAATGCAACTGGCATTCTCTCCGCTTTGAATCGATGGGCGCCTTTTCCAATTTCTTCATCTGGTCCAAAAGCTACCCATATATCTCCATGGAGAATGTCTGGATTATCTAGTAAGTCGATGGCTGCTTCTAATATTGAAACTAATCCAGCTTTATCATCTGCTCCTAACAATGTTGTCCCATCTGTTGTAATAAGAGTTTGACCGATATAATTTTTTAAATTAGGAAATTCTTCTACTCTCATCATCAATCCTAATTCAGAATTCAATAACACATTGTTCCCATCATAATTCGAATGAATTTGTGGTTGAATATTTTCTGCATTAAAATCTGCAGTGTCGACGTGTGCTACAAATCCAATTGCTGGAGCCGTTTTACCTTCTGGTAAATTACTCGGAATACACGCTACTAAATAAGCATCTTCTATATCTAAAGAAATCTTTGAAAAACCTAATTTTTTTAATTCCTGTTCCAGCATTTGTAAAAAATCTAACTGACTTTTCGTTGTTGGAACGGCATTCGAGTTCAAATCACTTCTTGTATTAATCTTTGCATATCGTACAAAACGATTTAACATGCTTTCTCGCATTAGTAAGAGTCATCTTCTTTCACTTGATAGAATTCTAATTCTGCAACAGTTTCACGACCAAACATTTCAATCGTAACTTTAACTTTTTGTTTTTCATCATCAATTTCTGTTACTTTACCACTCATACCATCAAAGGCACCTTCAGTGATAATGACATAATCACCAACTTTAGCATGTAAATCTACTGGTGCATGAGCGGGTACTCCTAAGCGACCTAGTAATGTATCCACTTCTTCTGGTAATAATGGAGATGGTTTAGAACCTGCTCCGTGAGATCCTACAAATCCTGTAACACCTGGAGTATTACGTACAACATACCATGCTTGATCTGACATAATCATTTCAACTAATACATAACCTGGGAAAGTTTTACTTACTGTAACTTTTTCTTTTCCATCTTTTACTTCAACTTCTTCTTCCTCTGGAACAATTACTCGAAAAATATTTTCTTCCATTCCCATTGAACTAATACGTAATTCAATATTTGATTTTACTTTATTTTCATATCCTGAATAAGTATGTAATACATACCATTCTTTTGCTGCATTACTCATCGTAATTCCTCCTAATATTTTTTCATACAAAAAAACCTTCTTACTTGAAGGTTTTTGCTTGTTTTTATTATACCACTATTTTATAACTCTTGCGAATTATTTAATGATTAATTTAAATGCATTTGAAATTGCAAAATCCACTACTGTGAAAAATCCTAATGCAAGTAATACTGCCATTACAACTGTTAATGTATATTTATTAACTTCTTTACCAGTTGGCCATGTTACTCTCTTCATTTCTTTAACAACATTTACTAAAAAACGCATTCGAAACTGCTCCTCTCGATTATTTTGTTTCTCGATGTAGTGTTTGTTTATTGCAAAACTTACAGAATTTTTTTAACTCTAAACGTTCAACACGTTTATTTTGCCCTAAAGTAAGTGTGTAGTTTCTTGAACCACATACACTGCATGCCAACGCTGCTTTCTTTTGTGCCATATTTTCACTACTCTCTTTCTTCTACTATATCATATCTATTCAATCATAAAATTCTCAGTGCCAATTGTCAAGCATTAGCGAAAAAATATCACACTAATGACTAATAATAACATTTGCATGACATGAATCATAACCATATTTTTAATAGCTAATGCAAAAGTAGTACGTTTCTCTTGCTTTTGAAGGAAGAGTTGAATATTTTTATACACTGGAATTACAACTACTAGAGTTCCTAACATTAACATTGGTGCTATTTGAAATACGACTGCTAATAGCATTGCTACAAAACTAATGAAATATAGGACTTGATATAATTTCAACGCAGTAGTTTTCCCAATATAGTACACCAATGTATAGCGATGATTCGTAATATCTGTTTCTAAATCACATAAATTATTACTCAACATAATATTCGCAATCGTACATACTAAAGGCAATGAGAGCAATGCTACTTTAAAGTGATCTAATAACGCTAATCGAACGACTAACATTCCTTGTTCTAATCCCATCCATGCAAAACTTGCTTCTGAAGAGTTTAAAAAAATCACAATCCAAAAAATCCCAAATCCCATAGTAACTCCAGACAACGCCTCTCCTAATGGCATTCTCGAAATTGGAATCGGACCAAAAGTATAAAAAATACCAATCACAAAACAAAGTGCACCGACGAATAATAAAATCATATTCGTTCTGACTACTAAAATAATCCCAATAATTGTTGCAATGCCGACTAGAGCAGCAAATATGATTGTTGCCTGTTTCACTGTTAAAGATGAAGTTCCAATAATATTTTCTTCTTGGCGATACGTCTCATTTTTTGCTTTGACAAAATCCATTAAATTATTCATAACAGTCGTTGCCATATCAAAGCACACCATTCCAATAAAGAACAATGCCATATTCACTACATTGAAATTCCCAAATGTCCAAATTGAATAGAGTAATCCAAC
Source organism: uncultured Granulicatella sp. (assembly GCA_963515985.1). Lineage (GTDB taxonomy): Bacteria > Bacillota > Bacilli > Lactobacillales > Aerococcaceae > Granulicatella. Next base: position 11,053 of record CAUQAL010000036.1, on the reverse strand, counting down.
TACAAAAGGAATGACACTCGCAATTTTCGTCCTTAACTCTACTAATTCAATCATATCTCTCATATTAATGCGTCCCTTCCCATGTATATTGATCATTTGTTAGTTTAAACGCATTTTTAATCGAATTAGAAACATAGACTTTCTTATCTTTCGTCATAAATACTGCATCTACATCATCTTTTTGATTGACATATTTTAGCCCTTCTTCTATACCAATTGAAAACATTGAAGTTGATAATGCATCTCCTCGAGTAGAACTTGAGACAATAATTGAGACTCCTGCAATATCATTTTCATATGGATACCCTGTTTTTGGATTTAAAATATGATGATAGGTCTTACCGTCTACTTCTAAATAGCGTTCATAAATCCCTGAAGTAACAATTGTCTTTTCCTTTTCTAATATCGTTCCTAATGTTGTCCCACGACTTTCTAATGGATCTTGCAATCCAACATTCCACGCTACACCATCTCGTGCTGGAGATCCACCCATTACGACAATATTTCCACCTAAATCAATAACTGCAGTTCTTACACCTTCTTTTTTGAAGAAATTCCATAATTGATCGGCAATAAAACCTTTCGCAATTCCACCTAAATCTAATAACATTCCTTTTTGAGTTAGAAATACACTTCTTTCTTCATCATTTAACACAACATTTTTATAATTCACTAATGGCAACGCATCATCAATTTCTTTTTGGGAAGGTTTTCTAGCATCTGGAAAACCAATTCTCCATAAACTTGTTAGAGGACCTACCGTAATATCAAAACTACCATCAAATTCTTCACTATAAGCGATTCCTTGCTTAATGACATCATACACTTCATCACTGACTGCTACCGCATGGTCTCCTGCTGCTTCATTAATCGCATCTACTTCAGATCCACTCGCATTCACTGTAATTCTAGCTTCCAAATCTTTCACCATTGCAAAAGCACGTGTTAATAAATCTTCAGTATTTGGATGATAGACAGATAATGCTACTGCAGTCCCTAATAAGAAATCTGTTTTCTTCACAGGAGACTTAATAATTTCTCTTGGTGTTTTCACGGAAGCTGATGAAACAACTTCTGCATCTTGAACTTTCTTTTGTTGGCAACTCACTAATCCAATTGAACTTAAGGCAAGAGTTGTCACTAACAACCATTTATTGATTTTCATATATCTCTCCTTAATTGTATAAATTCCATTCAAATAGTCTACTAAATTTTTCACAATAACTCAAGCTAAACTCCTATTTTAAAAGAAAAAACCGAGCCTAAGCTCGGTTCATCATCAAATTTAAATTAGCCTTGAGGTGCTGCCACTTTAATTTCTTTAGTGTCACCTTTTTGAGCTGCTTCAATTAATTTGTTAGCATATTCTACAAATGAAGTGTGAGCTTGAGTTGCTCCTGATACTACTTCAACATCTGATGGTTTTTGTTTTTCTACTAACCCAACATTGTATGCTTTGAAGTATTCAGCAGGACCTGTACCCATTTTATCTTTCATTTGTTTTTCATAAGCTTCATCTTCTGATTTACGTTTACCATCTTTGTTTAAGTTATCATAGTCAGAAGATTTGATTTTTCCGCCTTCAACTACGATCGTAAATTCTACATGCCAACCACGTTTGTCAGCTTCAGATACTAATTTGTAAGTACCGTCTTTTAATTCTCCTGAAGCAGTTGATTTTGCTGCTTGAGTCGTTTTTTCAGAAGAAGTTGATGAAGTAGTTGATTTTGAACCTCCACCACATGCAGTTAAAACAACTACAGATGATAATAATACAGCTGCTGTTGCTAATGATTTTTTGAATGTCATTTTATTCATCCTTTTCTCTTTATTTTAGAATTTTAGTAAATTCTTTAGGTACTATTATACCATGTTCCTTTTTCTTTGCAAACTTAAACTGAAAGAACCCTTATCGGATAATATCTTTACAACTTCCAAAAACTTCTACACAGTACCATCTTCTATTTTCAAAATTACTCTTTTACAAAAAACTCCAATCAACAGTCTAAGCCACTATTAATTGGAGTTTATTTTACGATTACATCGTACGTTCTAACAATTGTTTTGTTAATTGAATTAACGTTACCTTCATATCACTTTCAGGCAAGCGCTCAATTTGAGATAATGCTTGTTTCGTATATTGCATTGCTAATTGTTGTGCTCTTTGCACACCACCAGAATCATGCACTAATTTTCTTAACAACAATCTTTCTTGTTCAGAGATTTCATGCTTTTTCTCCAGTAACGGAATCATTTTATCAGACTCTTTTTCCATTGCATAAATTAATGGTGCTGTATAAATTCCTTGCGCAACATCTTCTAGAACAGGTTTTCCAAACTCTTGAGAAGTTACTTGATAATCTAAAATATCATCTAAAATTTGAAACGCCATACCAATTTGCTGACCAATTTTCTTTGCTCTAAGAGCATCATCCATTTGTCCTAATGTTGCGCCCATATAACAGCTAACCATAAATAATTGAGCTGTTTTCCCTTCGATTCGTTTCAAATATTCTTGAAGCCCTAAATCATAGCGATAACGATTTCGCATTTGTGCTAATTCGCCTTCTACAACTCTTGCCATTCCATTAGTTGGAAGTGTAATTCCTTCTAAATCAGATAAATGAGCGGAAAGAAGTTGATAGCAAGTTGTTAAAACAAAATCTCCAGCATAAATCGCTACTCGATTCCCATAACGAGCATTCAGCGTTTCTTTCCCTCTTCTCATATCTGCTTCATCAATGACATCATCATGGAGTAAAGTTGCTACATGTAATAATTCTAAGGCGGCAGCAACAGCTCTTACTTGTTGCCAGTTCCCATTATTACTCCAGTTAGCAAATAATGTTAGATAAGCGGGACGAATCATTTTTCCGCCTTGCTGTAACATCTCTACAATTGCTTGGTGAATATCTTCATCTTCCATTTCAACACTGTCTAACATTAACTGACGAATGGCTGATAATTCTTGTTTTAAAAACGGGTATTCATTCCACATTGAATGAATTATTTCCATAATTTTTTCTCCAATCACTATAGACAAAAAGCCGGCAAAGCCGACTTTTATCATATTTAACGTTCTTGTTTATCTACACCGAAACCATAAATATGTTTCGAAGTTCCATACCACCATTTACCAGCAGTTTTTTGGAACCATGGAATGAAGTAGTAATCTAAACCAAATGCACGTCCTGAACCGTTCATTAAAGCAATGGCAGCTGGGATAAACCACATATTTACCCAGTAGAACATACCTGACAATACAAATGTTGCTACTAATCCAACTGTTACTGCATTAACAATCCATGTTAAGAATCCAGCCATAATTGCTAAACCAATGGCTAATTCTACAAATGACATAATTGTTTGCATTACATGTGCTACTTCCACATTTGGAATCATGATTTGCATAATTGAAGCAAACCAGTCTGGCATTTTATCTAATACCATCATTGGTTGTTCACCATATGAATAGTTAAAGCCAAATGAAGTTGCTACTTCCGCTACTGTTTGAGTCGCTGCGCCACTTGCTGCTGCAACTGTTTCAGCTGCACCACTTGCTGCACTAGTTGGTTCAACTAACCATGGGAATGGGAACGCTAAATGAGTCCCATCAATCCAACTATGCGCACCCCAAAGACCAAATATTTTCTTCAATCCTTCGATTGTCCACATACCACCATAGAATAAACGTAAAGGTAATGCCCAAAGAACATTTCCGTAACGAGATAAATGTCCACGGAAGATATTACGACGATCTTTAATGTGGAAGAATTCGTGGAATACATATTGAATCGCATAATATAATGAGAAGATTTCTAAGAAGTATTTGATATTTACTAAATGTTTCATCAACATTGCAAAGAATCCACTTAAGTGATATTTGCCCATTAAGAAAGCTACACCATAATGAGATCCAATTGAAACCATGAATCCATCGTATTTACCTTTATAAGCAACTTTCGCAGCATTTTCTACATCTGCAATAATATTTTTCGCTGCAGTATGTCCAGTTTGTTCAGCTGCTTGAACAATTTGTGGAGTTGGACGATTTTCTTTATCAGGTTCTTCGTAATAAGCTAAGTCCCCGATTGCATAAATGTTTTCTTCTCCATCTACTTGCATGAATTCATTCACGACTAAACGACCTGCACGAGCAGATTTGAATCCGAACACTTCAGATTCAGTATTTGCTTTAACACCAGCTGTCCAGAATAATGAGTAAGTTGGAATGACAGTGCCGTCTACTAAACGAATGCTGTTTTCTTTTACTTCTTCAATTCCGTTTCCTTTAATCACTTTAATACCACGGCTAGTCATGAATTTCTCAGCTTTAGCAGCATCTTTTTCATCTAACATGTTTAAAATTGTTGGTACTGCTTCAACGATATATAGAGAAAATTCACTTTCATCTAAGTTGTATTGTTTTGCTAATACTGGAATCCAGTCCATAATTTCACCGACTAATTCTACCCCAGTAAATCCAGCACCACATACTGTAAATGTTAATAAAGCACGACGTTTTGGAGTCACATGCTCTTTAGCTGCACGTTCTACACAGTGAATAATGTGTTCACGCATTTTAATCGCATCTTCCATTGACCATAATGTAAATCCGTGTTCTTTCACACCTTGTACACCAAAGTCATTTGCTTCTCCACCCATACCGATTACTAAATAATCATATTGGAAAGATTTATAAGTTGTTGTGACAACTTTTTTTGTTTTATCTAAACTTACTACTTTGTCCGTTACTAATTGAACATTTTTTGAACGAGCAAATAATTTTTGTAAATCATATTGAATTGCTTCTGGTTCTACACGACCTCCAGCTACTTCATGTAACTCCGTCATGTATGTTAAATATGGATGTTTGTCAATTAATGTAATTGTAACATCTTTATCTTTTCTGAAATGACGTGATAATTTCTTCGTTGCTGCTACTCCTGCAAATCCTGCACCGATAACAACAATATTTGTTTTCGTCATTAGAAATCCCCTCTCGTTATATAATTTTTTCACTTAAGCATTATAGTATAAAATTAGCATTTTGTCTAATTGTTTTTTAACAGTTTCATGAATTTTCATAAAGTTACATTTCTTGTTTTTCACGATATGCTTTTAATATCTTCACATGATTTAAAGCATAATTTGCAGAAATCCCAATCGCAATTCCTGCAAAAATCCCCACAATAGACATAGCTGGCAAATACAATAACACAGTCCAAGATTTAGCGATAAAACTTGCAATGACTAATTGACCCAAATTATGTAAAATACCACCTGTCGCACTGACTCCAATTAAACTCACACGTTTCGGTCCTAATTGTTTAATGAGTAGCATTCCAAGCAAACTAAACGTTGCTCCTGCACTACTGTACAATAAAGTAGAAAAAGTTCCACCTAACAAAGCTGTCAGCAACGTTCGTAATAAGACTACTAATACAACTTCTTGGAGTGACAAGGTATATAACCCGATAACTGTAATAATATTCGCAACTCCTAATTTAGCTCCAGGTGCAAATGCAAAAGGGAAAGGAATTGCTTGTTCTAGTAAACTCAAAATAATTCCTTGAGCTGTTAATAACGAAATAAATAACATTTTTTTCAACGTTAGATTTTGTTTCATTTATCTACCACCTCTCATTAAACTCGTCTTATAATTGTACCATAACTCTCAAAAATCTTAAAAAGATATCTAAAAAGCGAACATAAAAAGACCCCAAAAGCAACTTTTATTCTTACTTTTGGGGCAGTACGCTATTTATGAGCGACGCATTAATAATTTTCTCTTCCATTCCATCACTTTTGGTGCAACATCTTGGAACATTGTAAACCAGAAACGGTTAATCGGTAAATCAAATTCTCCAATATACTCCACCAATATTGGGTCAAAAGATTGTTTAAACTTAGTAATTCCTGTATGATCTTCCGCATTACTTGAAACACCAAACATATCATAATGACGAATACCTTTTTCATCATACAATTGTTGCATAATCCATGTTTGTAAAGCTTTATTTGCATTTAATCCTGCATCATCTGTAATATTCGCTCCATATAAATAATACGCAGTCTCTTTATACGTTGCGACAAATGCTCCACTTAATACTTTTCCATTTGGATATTCTTTACACAGTGCTTCTAACTCAATCATTTCTTGCTCATATTTCCCAATATTTTTCAACAAGCTGTCTCTTTGATTCAATAAGTTTGTCTTCTTTCTCTCATTTTGAGTACTTTCAACTTGTGAAGCAATTTTTTCTACCTCTGCTTTGGCTTGGTGAATTCTATTTTCTGTTGATTCTTTTGCGACATGATAATCAATTTTTGCAAAATATAAATCCATCATATCGTGAGCATGTAATGTTTCATAAATAGTTGTTAAATACTCTTTACTTCTCGCAATATATTGATCCCGCTCAGCAGTAATACGATTTAACACTTCATAATCATCAATATCCTCGATAGTTCCTTTATAACAAACAACTCCACGTTTTTGTGCCATTGTAACTTTATATCTTTCTTTAGAAGAGAAAGTGTCTAAAATTCCTTTTCCTTTATCTTCTAATTCAACAATCATTGTCATTCTTGGTTGAATTCCATCAAACCCTAAATCTAGTGGTTGACTTACAAATCCTGCCTCTAACAATAATTGACGAATGGATTCTTGATTGATACCATCTTCTACAATCGAAAAGTCATTCAATCGTTCTCTCCACATAATTTCAGGGTCAATTTTCAACCCAAATACTCGTTTTTGTTTTAAATAAGCTTTCAAAGCTTCAATCACTTCTTTAAATTGTTCTGCATCATGATAATCCGTCACAATCCCTCTAGGAGCATACGCTAAATATCTTTTCACAACAGGAAGGACGCGGTATAAAATCATCGTCGCTGCAACTGGTTCATCTTGATCATTCATTACAAAAAGAATGTCATTACTCCATTCTCCTCTTGTTTTCACTTCTCCCCATTCCGGAGTTTGAAAAAGAGTACAGTTTCCTTGAGTTTGTAAAAACTCATGATATTCTGCAATAGAATTTCTCATATCTTTAATATACATCTCTAACTTCCTCTCACGTGTTGTCATTGAATAGTATGACACTTATATAGTGGATTGTCAAAAAATGTTGGAAGAAATCATGCAAAAAAGCCAAGCTTTCGCTCGGCTTTTCCCATCTATTTTAAAATAGTTTTAAATATTGATCTAATTCCCATTGTGTGACTTGCGAACGATACGCTGCCCATTCAAATTTCTTCGCTTCTACAAAGTTACTGTAAATATGTCCACCTAATGCATCTTTTACAACTGTGTCAGCTTTCAAGCAATCAATCGCTTCTGCTAAACTACTTGGAAGATCATCAATTCCTACTTCTTTTCTCTCTGCTGTTGACATTGCATAAATATTGCGATCTACTGGAGCTAGAACTGGTAATTTTTCACGAATTCCTTCTAAACCAGCACGTAAAATAGCCGCCATTGCTAAATAAGGATTTGCTGCTGGATCTACACTTCTTAATTCGATACGAGTAGAAAGTCCTCTCGCTTCAGGAATACGAATTAATGGTGAACGATTTTGAGCTGACCATGCAATATATACAGGCGCTTCATATCCAGGTACTAAACGTTTATAAGAGTTGACTGTAGGATTACAAATCGCTGTTAAAGCTTTCGCATGTTTCATAACTCCAGCAATGAAATAACGACAAGTATCACTTAGTCCATGTTCATCTGTTGGGTCATAAAATGCATTATTTCCTTCTTTATCAAATAATGATAAGTTGAAGTGCATCCCACTACCTGCAATTCCAAATACTGGTTTTGGCATAAAGGTTGCATGTAATCCATGTTTACGAGCAATCGTTTTAACGACTAATTTAAAGGTTTGGATATTATCGCATGCCGCTACAGCTGGTGCATATTTCCAGTCAATTTCATGTTGTCCTGGTGCTACTTCATGGTGACTGGCTTCAATATCAAATCCAATTTTTTCTAATTCTAGTACAATTTCACGACGACATTCTTCCCCTAAATCGACTGGAGCTAAATCGAAGTAACTTCCTTGGTCATTTCCTTCAAGCGTTGGTTCTCCTTTTTCATCTAGTTTGAATAAGAAGAACTCTGGCTCTGGTCCTAAGTTAAAATTAGAAAATCCTAAATCTTCCATTTCTTCTAAAATACGTTTTAAGTTTGAACGTGGATCTCCTGCAAATGGTGTTCCATCTGGTTTATATACATCACAAATTAAGCGCGCGATTGTTCCGTGTTTACTACTCCAAGGAAATACCACCCATGTATCTAAATCTGGATATAAATACATATCACTTTCTTCGATACGAACAAAACCTTCAATGGATGAACCATCGAACATCATTTTATTTGATAATACTTTTTTTAATTGAGTAATTGGCACTTCCACATTTTTAATCGTTCCTAAAATATCCGTAAAAATCAAACGTAAATAACGAACGTCCATTTCCTCAACTTGTTTTAAAATTTCTTCTTGTGTGATTGTCATTTTTCTCCACCTCTATATTAATTTTTCTTGTCCGGATAATCTTCCAATATGCATAATTTCGTTATACAAAATTCGTCGAACATCTTCATCCGTTAATCCATCATTTGTCTTTGGTTTTTCTAACGGATTTTTTTTCACATTCGAATAAATTTTTTGAATCGCAACAATGGTTAATCCATCCGCCAAGTAGTCTTTGATTTCTAATAATCGATCTACATCATTTAACGAATACATTCTACGATTAGTGTCTGAACGTTCCGGTGTGATTAAACGTTGTTCTTCATAGTAACGAATTTGTCTAGCCGTTAAATCGGTTAATTTCATAACTGTTCCTATTGGAAATACTGCTAAAGAACGTCGTAGTTCTTTTTCTCCCATCGTCAAACACCTCTCTTATCCTGTATGATAGCTGTATTGTAAAAATAACTGACACAAATGTCAAGGATTCTCTTACTTTTTATGTTATATTTTCTAACATGATTTTCTTTACAACAAAAAAGACTAGGTTTCCCCAGCCTTTCCATTTTCTTATTAATTTTCAGTTCCCCAAACTTCTTCGGCAACTTCTTTAATTAATGCTAATTTTGCCCATTGTTGTTCTTCTGTTAAGATATTTCCTTCTTCAGTTGAAGCAAATCCACATTGAGTACTTAATGATAATCTGTCTAACGGAACATATTGACTCGCTTCTTTAATACGAGAAATTAATTCTTCCTTGCTTTCTAGTTCTCCAAATTTTGAAGTTACTAGACCTAAAACGACTTTTTTATCGCCAGAAACTTTCGCTAATGGAGTAAAGTCTCCTGCACGATCTGTATCAAATTCTAAGTAATAAGCATTCACTTCTTCTTGCTCGAATAATTCCTCGGCAACTGATGCATAACCACCACTTGCAGCCCAAGTAGAATGGAAGTTTCCACGACACACGTGAGTATTGACAACTAATCCTTCTGGAACATTTTTATAAACAGCATTATTTAAACGTAAAAATGTTGCTGCTAATTCACGTCTTACTTCTTCTTTATCACGCCCTTGTCCCCAAAGTGTTAAGAAGTTATCATCCACTAAAATTCCCCATGTACAATCATCGACTTGTAAGGTACGTAATCCTTCATCAAATAATTGTTGAATCACTTCTAAATAAGCTTTTGAAATATCTGCTACTACATCATCAAAGTTTGAATAAACACTGTTTAATTGTTCCACATGTTCTTCATCACGAATTAATTCAAAATATAATTGAGATGGTGATGGAATTGTAATACGAGCCTCAACTTCATTATTATCGGCTACTAAATCTCTTAAAAATATATAGTGAGCTACAAATGGATGATTACGTCCATGAATCGTTCCTACTACAGTTGCAGAGTCCGGTTTTGTCACTTCATCATGGAATTGGTATCCTGTTTTGGCTTGAACTCGTTTAATTCCTCCTAATCCCCAGAAGAAATCTAAATGCCAATAAGCACGACGGAATTCCCCATCTGTAATTCCTTTATATCCTGCTGCAATTTCTTTTTTTACTAAATCACGGATTGCTGCATCTTCAAAGTTTTTTAATTCTTGGTGACTAAAGTTTCCTTTTTCATACTCTTCGCGAGCTTGTTTTAAATTTTCTGGTCTTAAGAAACTTCCTACTGTATCAAATCTAAATGGTGCGTGTTTTGTCATATGTATTACCTCTCTTCTCTAACTAACGTAATTACATTGTAACTGACCACTCCGTTATTGTCACATACTAATTTATTATATTTAAATATAGTTTACAGTTATAACTATACTCGAAAAAACTCTTATAGAATCTTATTAATCTATAAGAGTTTCTTTGAATATAAATTTTATATAACCTATTTTTCTTTATAAATTCTTGGATATTTCAATAATAAAATTGCTACCACAATTGTTACTACTAAAGTTTGTAATCCAGCAATTCCGTTAACTGTAAATGAATACCAATATGGTGATACTCCTTCTGGTGCATATTTACCCCAGAATAAAAATCCTGCAACAAAATGCCAGAAATAGCGAATTCCTACACCAATGAATGACGAAATGATAATATAAACAATTGCTAAAGCTTGTTTTTCATTACGAATAGCAGATTGGAATTGATGATGTAATAATCCAGCAAATCCCATTACTCCAAATGCGATAATATACTCTATAATCACTTGAGAAAATGATAAGTACGCTACTTTCCCAAGTACAAAATGTAAGATTCCCCACACTAAACCTGAAAATAACGCTGGATACAATCCTCTACGTAAAGCAAACACCACTAAAACAATTGCACCAAACGATGGAGAAAACCATCCCATAAAATGAGGAATGAATGATAACGCCATCGCTAAAGCTGCTACAATTGCCCCTTCTACCCACGCAATTCTTTTGATTGACATAAAAAAGCCTCCTTGTTTTTTTACAAAGAGACCCAATTGCAGACAATTATTCATACAATCCCTACGCACGTATTAACGTAACAGGTTCTAAGAGTTTGTAAATACATCTCAGCCAATGGCACCTCTTTGTAT
>CAUQAL010000035.1:0-14100 GCA_963515985.1 uncultured Granulicatella sp. | reverse complement strand
TTCAACGTAGAGCAGATGATACACTAAGTGAAGAGTATGTTCATTATTTTGAAAAGCAATTACCAAAAGTAAATAATGTATATTACAACTTCAATGAACTTGTAAAAGATATGCAAGCTAATCCAACGGGTGAGTTCAAACTTGGTTCAGACTTGAATGCAGCAAATGTTAAAGGAAATGGTAAATCTTACGTAACTTCAACATTCAAAGGGAAATTACTAAGTAATGAGGGTGGTAGATTTACAATTCATAACCTTGAACGTCCATTATTTGGTAGAGTGGAAAATGCGCATGTTCATGACATTAATCTTGGTAATGTTGATATTAATTTACCAGGAGATAATAAAGTTGCTCCTCTTGGTGAAATGTTCAAAAACTCAAATATCGAAAATATCAAAGTAACCGGTAATGTTGTAGGTAATAACGATGTTACTGGTATGGTGAATAAACTCGATGAATCAAATATGAGAAACGTTGCATTTATTGGTAAAATCGAGAGTGTTGGTGATAAAGGTTGGTGGTCTGGAGGACTTGTCAGCGAAAGCTGGAGAAGTAACGTTGACAGCTCTTATGTAGACGCTGATATTAAAGCCAATAATGCTAAATTTGGTGGACTTGTTGCGAAAGTTAATCACGGTGGAAATCCTAATGATGTAAAACAAAAAGGTCGTTTAACGAAATCAGTTGTTAAAGGAACTATGACACTTAAAACTAACAATCAAAGTGGTGGTTTAATTCATGAAAACTATGATTGGGGTTGGGTTGAAAATAACGTAAGCATGATGAAAGTAACTAATGGTGAAATCATGTATGGCTCAGGATCTGTTGATTCTGGTGACCCATATTTCGGATTTGATTACTTTAAGAATAACGTTTATGTGAATGATGTTGCATCTGGTAATGTTTCTTATAATCGTTCGAAACAAATTAAAGGCGTTTCTCAAGAAGAAGCAGATGCAAGAATCTCTAAAATGGGTATTACTGCTCATGAGTATACGATTAACGATCCTGTTACAAATAAACTGAACCAAGTTAAACCAAAAGCGGATACGTATAAAGATATTCAAGATTATGATGCATCTCGTGAACTTGCTTATCGTAATGTAGAAAAACTTCAACCGTTCTACAATAAAGAATGGATTGTAAACCAAGGAAATAAACTTGCGGCTGACAGTCATTTAATGACTAAAGAAGTATTATCTGTAACTGCGATGAAAGGAAATGACTTTGTCACAGACCTTACAGATGCAGACCATATTATGGTTCACTATGCCGATAAAACAAAGGATATCTTTACAATTTCACCAAAAGATTCTCAAGTTCAACAAGTAAAAGAATATAGTGTAGCTGAACTTGGAGAAGTCGTTTATACACCAAATATGGTAGTTAAAAATCGCTCAGATTTAATTAGTGCAATTGAAGGTATCTTAAGTCCAATTGAATTACAATCTGATCCAATTTATCAACGATTAGGAAGAACAGGCCCTAATAAAGTGAATGCAATTAAGGATCTTTACTTAGAAGAAAGTTTCAAAGAAGTGAAAGATAATCTTAATAAATTTGTGACAAAACTGGTTGAAAATGAAGATCATCAATTAAATACGGATGAAGCTGCTAAACGTGCATTAATTAAGAAAGTTGAAGATAACAAAGCGGCTGTCCTTTTAGGATTAACATACTTAAATCGTTACTATGGTGTGAAATTTGATAACTTTAATATTAAAGAATTAATGTTATTCAAACCAGATTTCTACGGTAAAAATGTAGATGTGTTAGACTTCTTGATTAAGATTGGTTCTAAAGAAAGCAACGTTAAAGGTGATAGAACTTTAGAAGCTTATCGTGAAACTATCGGTGGAGTTATTGGTATAGGCGAGTTAAACAGTTTCTTAGACTATAATATGCGTCTATTCACAAGTGACACCGACTTAAATGATTGGTTTATTAAAGCAACAGAGAAAAATGTTTATATCGTAGAACCAGCTACAACGAATCCTGAATTTGCTACTGCAAAACATAGAGCTTATGAAGGCTTAAATAATGATGTACACGGTAAGATGATTCTACCGCTTCTGAACTTGAAAGATGCTCATATGTTCTTAATTTCAACATACAATACAATGGCATATAGTTCATTCGAAAAATATGGCAAGTATACTGAAGCGGAACGTGAAGCATTTAAAGCAGAAATTAATAAAGTTGCTAAAGGTCAACAAAATTACTTAGATTTCTGGTCACGTTTATCATTAGATAAAGTTCGTAACCAATTGTTGAAGAGCAAAAATATGGTGCCAACTCCTGTGTTAGATAACCAAAACTATAAAGGAATCAGCACAGATAAATACGGACATACGAATAGCGGTAAGGATGTAGCACCTGTTCGTGAATTATACGGACCAACAGGACGTTATCATGCTACAGATGGTCGTATGGGAGCTGTAGCTCGTATTTATGGAAATCCTTATAAAGATGATTCTGTATTCTTCATGGTTACTGATATGATTAGTGACTTTGGTATTTCAGCATTTACTCATGAAACGACTCACGTAAATGACCGTATGGTTTACTTAGGTGGTTCAAGACACCGTGAAGGAACTGACTTAGAAGCATTTGCACAAGGAATGTTACAATCTCCTGCTGAATCAAGTCCAAATGGTGACTTTAAAGCACTTGGATTAAACATGGCATACGAACGTCCAAATGACGGGAACCAATGGTATAATACTAATCCAAACGACCTTACAACTCGTGCAGAAATTGATCATTACATGAAAGGTTTCAATGATACGTTAATGCTTCTTGATTACCTTGAAGGTGAAGCTGTATTGAATCAACATGATAAAGATTTAAATAGTGCTTGGTTCAAGAAAGTTGATAAAAAATTACGTGGAGCGAATACGAAGAATCAATATGATGAAGTTCGTGATTTAAATGCAACAGAAAAAGAATATGATTTAAATTCTGTAAATGATTTAGTAGAGAAGAACTTCATGACTAAACATGGCCCAGGAAATGCTATTTATGACCCAACTGGATTTGGAACTGCCTATGTGACAGTACCGATTACTGCAGGTATTTACGGTGGTAATACAAGTGAAGGTGCTCCTGGATCAATGTCATTTAAACATAATACATTCAGAATTTGGGGATATTATGGATATGAAAAAGGATTCTTAAATTATGCTTCAAATATGTTAAAAGCAGAATCTAAAAAAGCTGGTAAAGCCACTTTAGGTGATGATTTTATTATCAATAAGATTTCTGAAGGTAGGTTTACAAATCTAGAAGATTGGAAGAAAGCATACTTCAAAGAAGTTGTGGATAAAGCTAAATCAGGAATGAATGCTATTGAAATCGACGGGACAACTTATAATAGTTACGAAGAGTTACAAAGAGCATTTGCTGCTGCAGTTGAAAAAGATAAAGCGACGATGAAAACTGATAAGAATGGAAATAAATCTGTTTCTATGAATAATACAGTGACGCTTAAAGAAAAAGTGTATAAAAAACTTCTTCAACAAACAAATAGCTTTAAAACGTCTATCTTTAAATAATAAGATTGAAAAAAGGAGTTTAGGTGAAAGCCTTGCTCCTTTTTTGTTTTTAAAATTTAAAGAAGGATTTTAATTTCCTTCGTTTGCCCCAAAATTGTATTTTTGGTATACTACAGAAAGCAACGTGATTGCTAATTTTAAGAAAAGGAGTCGAGTAAATGAAAATTGCGATCGTAACGGATAGTACTGCGTATTTGACACCAGAAGAACGCCGTGAGTGGAATATTCATGTATTGCCACTGTCAGTTATTTTTGGACAAGAAAGTTATCGTGAAGAACAAGATTTGACAACTGCCGATTTCTATGAAAAAGTAAAAAACTCAGAGGTATTTCCAACTAGTTCACAACCAGCAGTTGGTGAAACGATTGAATTATTCCGTGAATTATCCCATCATTATGATGCTATTATTCCAATTCTTTTATCCAGTGGGATTAGCGGAACTTATCAAACAGTTGTGACAGTTGCTGAAGAATTACAAGATGAAGTATTGATTTATCCAATCGATTCAGGAATTAGTTGTGCACCTCAAGCTCGTGCGGTTCGTCTTGCTGCAATGATGGCAAAAGATGAAACATATACAGCTAAAGAAATTGTTGCTTGTGTTCAGCAATTAGTAGATCGTACAACAGCTTACTTCATTGTAGATGATTTGAATAATCTTCAAAGAGGGGGACGTTTATCAGCTGGGGCTGCCTTAGTTGGTTCTATGTTGAAAATTAAGCCGATTTTAACGTTTGAAGATAAAAAAATTGTAGCAATGGAAAAAATTCGTACACAACATAAAGCGATGAAACGTATTGAGCAAATCTTTGAAGAAGATACTCAAACAACAGATGGCGACGGTTATGAATTAGTCATTATTCATGCGAATGCTCCAGAGGCAGGAGAAGCGTGGCGTGCTCAAATTCAAGAGAAATATCCAAAATTAAGAACGTCTCTAGCATACTTTGGTCCAGTTATTGGCACACATTTAGGAGAAGGTGCTTTAGGATGTTCATGGGATATTGTAGTAGAGAAAAATTTAGAAATGATTTAAATGCTTGTAAGGTGGAAATAGAATGGTAAATTCTATTTTCATCTTTTTTTATTTGCACCAGTATTCATTTGAGAAATTTTTCAAATAAAAAATATTTTTTGAAAATTTTTTCGTATATATAGTTGAGGTGGTTTGAATGAAGGTTGCTCGAGATTCAAATGGAGAATTAGTATATGCGTATAAAGGGATTGACTTAGATATGTCAGAATATTATGCTTGCCCGTCGTGTGGAGAATCTGTGCAAATTTGCCAAAAGAAAAATGGGGAGTATTTTTTTAGGCATATAACACAAGCGAGGCATGATGGGGAAACAGAGGAGCATCAAAAAGGAAAAGAAGAATTACAAGAGAGTCTTGTTCAACAAGGATATAGGGCAGAATTAGAACGGTATGAAGCAATGGTTGGACAAATTCCGGATCTTACCATTAAAGTAGGCGGTAAAGAATGGGTGTTGGAATATCAGTGTAGTGTCATTCCGATAAAAGAAATGACTTCTCGAACGAAGGCATTAGAAAGTTTGGAGAGAAGTGTCTCGTGGATTCTTGGAAAGAAGTTTTTACAAAAAAACTTATGTGAAATGAGTTTGTATTGTATTCGATATCATCCACAATTAGGGAATTATTTGTGCTTCTATACGGAAAAACAATGGATCATCCATCATCATCTAACATTACACCTTCAAAAAAGAAAGTATCTTTTTCAGGAAAGTAGATGTGACATAGATAAGCTTGATTGGAAGAAAATATTTCAGATTTTTGAAGAGTCACAATGTTTACAAATTTTCCAATTGCCTAGTACAGAGTATTCTTGGAAGAAAGAAGAGTGGCAAGCAATTGTTTTAAGTCCTCAAAAAGAAAATCGACAATTTCTAGAAGCACTCTATCATCATAGGTGGACGTTTGATCAACTAGAGGTGTGCCATTGTTATCCAAAATATTCTTGGAGTATGAAAACTTATAACCTCATTTGGCAAGGATATTTATGGATGGGTATTGATAGGCTGAAAACAAACCAGATTTTTACGATAGAACAGTGCTATGCGTATTTGAAAAAATTAGCCATCCAAAAGAAAATACGTTTTTCTTCGTGTTATGAGCAAGAAAAAGTCTGTAAATGTGAGATAGAATTTTTTCTGAAAAAAATAATGCAGGAAACAAAGAGACTGACGGTATTACCAGACGGTAGGTGGAAGAAAATAAAAAACTAGCAAGAGAAAAAGAAATCTCTTGCTAGTATGGATTAGGCTTTAAATTGTTGATAAATTTTTTTGAAAATTGGATATAAAATTGGAACAGTAATAACTGTGAAAGCAGCTGAACCAAATGTTCCTAAAATTTTAGTGAAGGCTGCAACGAATGCAGGAGTAAACGCTAGTCCGCCAATAATCATTCCACGAAGGAAAGTATATTTTACTAAGTTTAAAATGATTTTAATGACAGCAGCTAAAATACCAATTCCGATAATGTTTACAGCTTTATCGTTTTGATGAAGTGTTTTTTCATAAACAAGGTGAATTCCCCAGCAAACAATAAGAGATTCTAAAATCGTAATCCAAACTTCAGCAGCATAACCATTTAAAATGTCGAAAATTCCTAATCCTAAAGTAGCAGCAATGGCTCCTTTTTTACTACCGAATACTAAGCACCCAACAACGACTAGGGCATTTCCAAAGTGGACGAATTGGTGTCCTAATGGAATTCTAAATAACTGAACTCCTAAGAAAATTAAAGCGGCAAATAATGCGATTTGTGTCATTTCACGTAATGAATAATGTTTCATACTATAATTCCTACTTTCTATGAATGAAATAATTGTGTGAGAAGATGCAATTGTGGTTCGAAAGCAACTCCATATTGTAAATCTTTTTCTTGAGCAATCGTTTCTTGTAGAGTGGCATCAAGAAAGGTTGTGGCAAGTGTTAAAGCTTTTTCTAAAGACAACCCTTGTAAAATACAAGCACTTAGAATAGCTGAAACAATATCTCCAGTTCCAAAAAAATGATGCGGATAATGAGGAGTAAAGGCTGTCGCAAATTGTTCAGTAGTAGCATCATAACTCAATAATCCGATGGAACCTACTTCTGTTTGAATACCAGTTAAGATAACTTTTTTAGCCCCTAAATTTGCTAACTTCCTAGCAAGAGCTTGATAGGTTTCTATTGGGTGAATTCCTTTTAAATACTCTGTTTGAGTTAATAACGCAGCTTCAGTCAGATTTGGAAGAATAACATCCGCTTTGGAGCAAACGCTTCTCATTTGTTGGATATATTCTTCTGTAAAGCCACAATATAACTTTCCGTGGTCGCCCATAATTGGGTCGACGATAAGTAGAGCATTTGGATTTTGACTCGTATAATAGTCTAATAAGACTTTCAATTGTTCCATTTGTCTGCAATATCCGATAAATAGTGCATCTGTTTTTAAATGTAATGCTTTCCATTGCTCTAAACTTTGCTTAGTAAAGTCTAGTAGTTCTTGGATAGCAATTTGCCCAAATCCTCCTGTATGAGAGGATAGTAAAATAGTTGGTAAAAGTATCGTCTCAATCTGGCAACAAGCCATAATCGGTATGGCTGGGGTCAGCGCTACTTTTCCAATTCCGGATAAATCATTGGCCAAAATGATTCTTTTTTGTACCATGAAAGTACCTCCTATTTTTAGAAGTTGAACTCATTGTAATTCAGGATGGGATAAGGTACAATATTTTCCGAGAAGAATTGTACCGGTACAGATAGTGAGGTGTGTCATGTTTAAATATCAAGAAGTGAGTCTTCAAATTCGTCAACAAATTGAAGATGGCATTTATAAAAAAGGAGATCGACTTCCTTCCATTCGTGAAATGATTCAACGGTATGAGTGTAATAAAGATACGATTTTAAAAGCATTACATCTCTTAAAGGAAGAAAGTTTAATTTATCCAGTTGAAAAGAGTGGGTATTATGTATTGAAAAATCGAGTACCCGTTCGAAATACGACAAAAATTGGGTTGCCAAATCCGTTGCAATTTCCGATTGAAGATTTTAGAAAATGTTTGAATGAATCGGTTATGGCAAATTATGAAGGTGTTAGTAATCAGAGGGAATCCGTCAGAGGAGACCGAGAATTAATTGAAGCAATGGTACCTTTATTAGAAAGTTATGGAGTGTATGCAAAGGAAGGTCAATTATCCATTACAACGGGGACACAACAAGCCTTATATATTTTACTGCAACTGATTAGTACAGGTGGACTGTTGTTAGAACAACCGACATATAGTCGTATGAATCAATTAGTGAAGGAATTAGAAATTCCGTATCAAATGATTGAACGAGAACAAACACAAGACACGATTTCATTAGAAAAGTTAGAACAAATTTTTCAAAGTGGTACTATTCGTTATTTTTATACGATTTCTAGATTCCATAATCCACTTGGAATGAGTTATCCGGATAGTGTGAAAAGGAAAATGGTGGAATTAGCAGAAAAATATCAAGTTTATATTATTGAAGATGATTATATGGCGGATTACGAACGAGGAACCGCAACGCCATTACATTATTTTGATACAAATGAAAGAGTTATCTATGTAAAATCTTTTTCATCGATTTTATTTTCTGCTTTTAAAATGGGAATTGTCGTGCTGCCAAATGCCTTTATAAAGGGATTTGAGAAAAGAAAGCAATTATTGGATTTTGACTCGAATTTACTCATGCAAAAAACATTAGCGCTATTTATCCAAAATGGCTTGTTTGAAAAACATCGACAAAAAATGGTGGCACATTATCATGAGAAGTCTCAACAATTTAGACAATTATTAGAATTATCAACGATAGAAAAAACAACTTTACACGGAACACAATTATTGTTAGAAAGAAGTCAATTATCACTTTTAAAAGAAAAGCTAGATTTAGAAATAACAATCGACACATTAGAAGATGCTTATATTGAAGAAATAACACCAGAAATTTTTTCATTAGATGTCTATGCTTTATCGATGGAAGAGATGCAAGACCTAATACACTTATTAGAAGAGGGGGGGAAGTAGATGAATAAGGAAGAAATTTTAAAACATTATTATGGATATGATAGCTTCAGACCTGCTCAAGCAGAAATTATTGAAACAATTTTATCTAAAAGAGATGTCCTAGCGATTATGCCAACTTCTGCAGGAAAGTCGATTTGTTTCCAAGTACCAGCCTTAATGTTAGACGGAATCACAATTGTGGTATCTCCATTAATTTCCTTAATGTATGATCAAGTAACTTCGTTAAAAGAAATGGGAATCCAAGCGATTCTACTCAATAGTGCTATGACTTCCATCGAGTATTATAAAGCCATTGAGCAATTGCAACGTGGCGAAGTGAAGTTATTATATGTTGCTCCAGAGCGTTTTGAACAAGAAGGATTTCTAGAGATGATGCAAGGAATTCAGATTAGTATGGTTGCAGTTGACGAAGCGCACTGTATTTCTCAGTGGGGGCAAGATTTTAGACCGAGTTATCAAAATATCGATACATTTGTTGCACAACTTCCTACTCGTCCCATTGTGGCAGCTTTTACCGCAACTGCTACTCCAAGAGTTCGAATGGATATTAAGCAACAATTAAAATTACAACATCCTTTTGAAGTTGTAACGAGTTTTGACCGTGCAAATTTATATTTTGGAATGGAAGAACCAAGGGATAAAATGAGCCGTCTACTTGAGTTAATCAAGGAAAAGGAACCGACCATTGTATTTTGTAATACTCGCAAAGAAGTCGAAAAAGTCTGTGATAAATTACAAAAGAAGGGGATTGCTTCGGATTGGTATCATGCAGGGTTAAGTCCTGAAGCTAGGAGTAAAGTACAAGAAGATTTTATATTTGACCGAATTGATGTCATTGTAGCAACAAATGCATTTGGAATGGGGATTGATAAGTCCAATGTGAGAAAAGTCATTCATTACAATATGCCAAAAGATATCGAAAGTTATTATCAAGAAGCAGGACGTGCAGGACGAGATGGGGAGCCTGCGGAATGTATTTTATTATATGGGGCAAAAGATATTATTATTAATAAATTTTTAGTGAAGCAAAATGAAGATAAAGTGGGCATGGCAAAACTCAATGATATGATTGATTATTGTAGAACGGTACGTTGTTTAAGAGGGTTTATGCTAGATTATTTTGGACAAAAAGATATTCCAGAAGATTGTGGGCATTGTACGAACTGTTTAAATAAAGTGGAGTTAACAGACGTAACGCCACAAGCGCAAATGATTTTGTCCTGTATTATTCGTATGAAAGAAAGATATGGAATGAGTAAAGTATCTGAAGTGTTACGAGGAAGTAAACGAGCTGAAATGAAGGCTCTACACTTTGACCAATTATCTACATACGGCATCATGAAAGATTATTCTGATAAAGCTTTAAAAGAATTTATCTCTTCTTTAATTGCAGATCGCTATATCGAAACAGAAGGATTACAATATCCGATTTTACAAGTGAGTGATTTAGGAAAGAAAGCATTGAAAAATCGTGAGAAAATCGAAGTGAAACCAATTGTAGCGCAAATACTGCAAAAACCAGATGCCATTCAACAACATAAAGTACAAGATAATGCGCCATTTGATGAAGTCTTGTATGACCGATTACGTTCGCTTCGTATGGATTTAGCATTTGCTCAAAATGTTCCACCATTCCTAGTGTTCTCAGATAAAACTTTGAAAGAATTTTGTCGTCATTTACCAACAACGGATCGAGAATTCTTACAAATTAGTGGAGTTGGGGAGAAAAAACTAGAGACTTATGGAGAAGCATTTATGAAGGTTATTCGTGAGTATAAAGGGTAAAGATTGCTTCCTAAAATTTCTTAAATTATTTGATTTTTTAAGCTCCCTCTGATATAGTATTTTATAAATTCAACATCTCCATAAGGGAGTAACTGGCAACGAAAGTTGTGGTAATATCAACAACAAGTGAACCTGTTTCGCTGGTATTATCTTAATTAGTGAGACTTATGCTATTTTCAAGTTTTTGAAGTAGTATAAGTCTTTTTTTATGGGGATAAAAAATATAAAGGAGTGTCGACTTTGACAAAACAAGCCGCATACACACAAACGGAAGAACAAGTTCTTTCAAGTGTACAATCTACTATAGAAGGGTTAACTTCTGCTCAAGCAAAAGAACGTTTAGAAAAATACGGTCCGAATGCTTTACAAGCAGGTGAGAAGACAACTGTACTTCAAAAATTCATTAATCAGTTTAAAGACTTCATGATTATTGTCTTACTTGCAGCAGCAGTTATTTCATTTTTTGCCCATGAAGGAGCTCCAGATCCAACGGATGCCATTGTAATTTTAGCCGTTGTTATCTTAAATGCAATTGTAGGGGTAATCCAAGAATCAAAAGCAGAAGAAGCAATTGAAGCATTACAAAAAATGGCTTCTCCAGTTGCAACAGTTTTACGTGATGGTGAACATCTTCATGTAAAAGGGGAAGACATTGTAGTTGGAGATATCGTAATTTTAGAAGCAGGGGATGTTGTTCCTGCTGATATGCGATTATTAGAAGTAAACACGATTAAAATCGAAGAAGCTGCCTTAACAGGGGAATCTGTTCCAGTAGAAAAAGATTTAGTCATTCCTGAAGGGGAAGACGTTGGTATTGGTGACCGTTCAAATATGGCATTTGCGAGTACAAATGTGACTTATGGACGTGCATTAGGGGTTGTTACAGCAACAGGTATGGATACTGAAGTTGGTAAAATTGCCCATATGTTAGCGAATACGGAAGAAAGCAAAACTCCATTACAAGAAAACCAAGATGCTCTTGGAAAATGGTTAACGATTATGATTTTAGTCATTGCCGTTATCATTTTTGGAATTGGATTACTTCGTGGATATGAATGGACTCATATGTTATTAACAGCGATTGCGATTGCGGTTGCCGCAATTCCAGAAGGTTTACCAGCTATTTCAACGATTATCTTAGCATTAGGAACTCAAAAAATGGCAAGTCGTCATGCATTAGTTCGTAAATTGCCAGCCGTTGAAACTTTAGGTGGTGTAGAAGTTATCTGTTCAGATAAAACAGGTACGTTAACATTGAACCAAATGACTGTTGAAAAAATGGTATTTAATAATGAAATTCATGATGCACACGAAGAAATGAACGAATCAATTTCTGCAGTTCGTATGATGAATTTAGCAAATGATACTAAATTTTCTGAAGAAAAATTAATTGGGGATCCAACTGAAACCGCAATGGTTCAATTTGGATTAGATAAAGGGTACGATGTACGTGTTGATTTAGAAAAACATCCGCGTGTAGCGGAAGTGCCATTTGATTCAACTCGTAAAATAATGTCAACGATTCATCAATTAGAAGATGGAAACTATTTAGTAGCGGCAAAAGGTGCTCCAGATATGTTACTTGAAAAAGTAACTCATATTGAAGAACACGGACAAGTTCGCCCAATGACTCAAGAAGACCGTGATACATTAGCTCGTTTAAATAAAGAAATGGCGACTCAAGCTTTACGTGTATTAGCCATTGCTTATAAATACATTGACCAAATCCCAGAAACAATGGATTCAGAATCAGTTGAGTTTGACTTTGTATTTGCAGGATTAGTAGGAATGATTGACCCTGAGAGAAAAGAAGCAGCTTTAGCGATTCAAGTGGCAAAAGAAGCAGGCATTCGTACAGTGATGATTACAGGTGACCACCGTGATACAGCTCAAGCGATTGCAAAACGTTTAGGAATTTTACGTTCTGATCAAGAAGATGGTGTCTTAACAGGTGCTGAATTAAATGAAATTTCTGATGAAGAATTAGCTCGTACGATTGAAGATTACTCCGTATATGCTCGTGTATCTCCAGAGCATAAAGTTCGTATTGTAAAAGCATGGCAAGCAGATGGAAAAGTTGTTTCAATGACAGGTGATGGTGTCAATGATGCTCCATCTCTAAAACAAGCAGATATCGGTGTAGGAATGGGTATTACTGGTACTGAAGTGTCTAAAGGTGCTAGTGATATGGTTCTTGCAGATGATAACTTTGAAACAATCGTTGTTGCAATAGAAGAAGGACGTAAAGTATTCTCGAACATTCAAAAAGCAGTTCAATATTTATTATCTGCAAACTTCGGGGAAGTAATGACTTTATTTATTGCCACAATGGCTGGTTGGTCAATTCTTGAACCAATTCATATTTTATGGATTAACTTAGTAACAGACGTATTCCCAGCGATTACTTTGGGAATGGAAGATGCAGAAGCAGATATTATGAAACATCCACCTCGTGGTAAGAGTTCTAACTTCTTATCAAATGGGGTATTACCAAGTATTTACTATCAAGGTTTCTTTGAAGGTGGAGTTACTTTATTCGTCTATTGGTATGCGACTCATATAGCTGGTTGGGGAGTTCCAACTGGTGAAACAATGGCATTTGCAAGTTTAGGGTTAATTCAGTTATTCCATGCGTTTAATGTGAAATCTGTTTATAAATCTTTAGCAACTGTTGGAGTATTTAAAAATAAAATGTTCAACATTGCGATTGTTGTGTCTGCTTTAATGTTATTATCTGTTTTAGTTGTTCCTGGTTTAACGACTGTGTTTAGTGTGACAGTGTTGACTTTAGAACAATGGTTAATTGTGTTAGCAGCGGCATTCTCAATTGTTCCATTCGTTGAAATTGCAAAAGCAATTATGAGAGGAATGGGCTTGGACAAAGACTAAATAAAGAATTTTTAAAAATACTTTTAATATAGCTAGGACGCCAGCAAACCTTCGGTTTCATGGCTAAATTTTGAGCCTTGGTCTCAAAATTTCCTGTGACAGAATCGGCTTTTGCCGGTTCTGTCACTACAGCTATGTTAAAAGTGTTTTTGCTTGTGGGGCATAAGCGAATTTTTTCGTTTACGATGTATTTTTTTGCAAAATCTTTCACTTTTATAGCCTGTAAATGTTGGTGTTATAGAAATATAGTTTTTAACTTTAACAAATGGTAAAAATAAACAATGGTGAAATTGGACGGATTTCGTTGACCCGACTGTGATAATTCGGTATAGTACCACTTGTATCACGTGACATTTAGAAATATAAAAGTGAGGAAATGAAATGAAATTAAGAAATTTATTTTTAACAGCAGTTGCTGCGGTGACATTAGCAGCTTGCGGAAATCAAACAAGTAAACAAGAAACAGCAAAAGAAACTAAACCAGCAGAACATGTTAAAGTTGCCGTTGTAGGTAGCGCTGCTCATGAAATTTGGGATTTTGTTGCTGAAAAAGCTAAAAAAGAAAATATTGACTTAGAAGTTGTAGAAATGAACGACTATGTATTACCAAATACAGCATTAGAAGAAGGTTCTGTTCAATTAAATGCCTTCCAACACCGTGCTTATTTAGCGCAATGGAATAAAGATAAAGGTTCAGATATTAAAGAAATTGGAACAACATTTATCGTGCCATTATATTACTTCTCAACAAAATATAAATCATTAAAAGATTTACCTGAAAATGCAAAAGTATTAGTACCAAAAGAAGTAGC
>CAUQAL010000034.1:0-14319 GCA_963515985.1 uncultured Granulicatella sp. | reverse complement strand
ATTGATGAATGTTGCTGTGAATGTATCACACAAAATTTAAATAGAACAAAGGAGAATTGAATCAAGTCATTCCTATGAAAGAACACATATAAAATCAATTTAGGCAACCGAAGCTTTAGTAGATGCTTATTTAAAAAGTGAATTAGTATAATAAAAACGACTCTTATGTACGATAACCTTATGCCATTGATAAAAAGCTTATAGACCTGTTTCTACTTACAGACAAGACTACTTGGCATACGTAGTGTTCACTTGTTTCATGTTGAGGTGGTATCACTGCTTGTACGAGCTGAGGCATTAGCGAAGTAGAAGTAGATGCTCCGCCAATGGGATAGGACTCGTAGAATAAGGAGAAATACCGACGAGATGATACGGTAAGTTCGAACCGCTGAGTGTGTGGCTCTGCTCTTCCAATCTGAGACAGTCGAAAAGTAGAAGGGGATGGTATTGGTATCAATTAATGAGTAACAAAGTAACAGCATGATTCGAAACATTTGCTTGTAATTTGCGGAGGAACATCAATATGGATGGAATAACAAAAGATTCTATAAAAACGGCTAAACTAATAAAACAATTATGGCCCCAATTGACCGATAAAGAAGCTATTGATGAAGTAAAAAAATATACGAATGGCAAAAATACTGCAATCTTTACTGAAGTTGAAGGTGACACAATTGTAGGTCTAGCACTATGTTCACTCAGATTTGATTATGTTGAAGGTTGTAAATATAGTCCTGTTGGATTCTTAGAAGGGATTATTGTCGACGAGGAATATCGTTTAAAGGATATTGCTAAAAATCTCTGTACAAAATGTGAGGAATGGGCGAAAAATAAAGGATGTAAGGAATTTGCAAGTGACTGTACTTTAACGAATACCGATTCTATAAGATTTCATCTCAATATTGGATTTCAGGAGGCAAATAGAATTATTCATTTTAAGAAGAAATTATAATTTCAGAACGTGGTCAAAATTTATGTATCTTTAGGAAGTGTGAAAGAATGGACGGACTACGAATTACTTTTCATTAGTTAAGAATATAATAATGTTGTAAAGTTAATCGAGGAGTGATTGATGAAGATTATTAGTAAAGTAGCCATAAATAAAAGCTGGTCAGATGATAAAAAATATTGTGTGACAGATCAAAATCAGCAAAAATATTTCTTGTGTATTTCTGAATTATAAAATATTTTAATTCTAAAGTTTAATTTTAAACAACAATTCTATTACTTTCGTTCTATAATATAGAAGTTTGCTAACACCACATTTTATGTTTAGATGTATTGAAGAAACAGGAACAGGGGCGAATAGTAGTATTCTTGAAAATACTGTAGAATTTTTAGCAGTCGATATGGGTGCAATGGGAGATGACCAACAAACAGATGAATATACGGTTTCTATTTGTGTAAAAGATGGTTCTGGTCCTTATAATTATACGCTACGTCAACATTTAGTAGACTTAGCAAAAGAAAAAGAAATTGACTATCGTTTAGATATTTATCCATTTTATGGAAGTGATGCTTCAGCTGCCATGCGTGCAGGAGCAGATGTCAAACATGCTTTATTAGGAGCAGGAATTGAATCAAGTCATTCATACGAAAGAACTCATATTAAATCAATTCAAGCAACTGAAGTTTTAGTAGATGCTTATTTGAAAAGTGAATTAGTATAATAAAAACGACTCTTATCGTTTGATAGGAGTCGTTAATTTTGTGTTATAGAATGCAATTAATGAGTCTCATACCCCATTAAAATACCGCCTTGTTCAGCATAGTAGCTACATAATCCACTAGTAGGATAAGCTTGAACATCAGCATTAGGGAATTCAGAGTGAATTGCTGTCGTAATCATGGCACAAATTTCTGGATTATCGCAATGACTAATCGCCACACGTCCACCTTGGTAATGATTTTTCTTCATTTCATCCCAAATGGCAGTAACAGCACGCTTTTGTCCACGTGATTTGTGGAGTAACTCTAATGTTCCTTCTGTACTAGCTTGTCCAACCATACGAATATTTAATAATCCAACAACACGTCCAACCAATTTGCTAAGACGACCGTTTTTCACTAAATTATCTACACTTGCTAGAGCAAATAATAATTTAGTTTTTGAATGGTAATTACGAGCTTTCTCAACAACTACTTCAAAAGAAGGGTCTTCTTTGATAAAGGTTGCAATGGCTTGTGTGAGTAATACCATTTCTCCACTTGCTGATAAGCTGTCGATAATTTCAATGTTTGCATCAGGGTGTTCTTCTAAGTACATTTTTTTGGCTAGTTGTGCACTATTATGGCTTCCAGATAAAGTACCAGTAATAGTTACGACAATAATGTTATCGGCACCTTCAAATGATTGTAAATAGCTCTCAGGGCTTGGACAAGATGAAGAAGTTTTTCCTTCATAGGCATACATTTTTACCATCATTTGATCAATTTCTAATGCTTCATTATCAATAAATTCTTCCTCACCTACATGAATTGTTAAAGGAACATTAATGTATGTACAATGCTCAGGTAGAGATTCTAAGTGTTTGATATCACAACCAGAATCTGTAATAATTTTCCAAGTCATTTGTTTCCTCCTAGGGATTTTATTTTCAATTAATGAGTTCAATATACTGAGAAAAAAGGGAATTGTCAATGGATAACTGAAACGCTACCACTGTTGAAAATAAGTATAAAAATCGTTACAATAGAAAGGAAGAAGAACAAGGAGGATTTCCAATGAAAAGAGCAGCCATTGTATTGACAACAGGATTTGAAGAAATTGAGGCAATAGCGCCAATGGATATTTTACGTCGTGCAGGAGTAGAAGTCGATATAGTCGGAGTAGATGCTAAAGTAGCGACTGGTTCACATAATTTAACGATTTCAACAGATAAAGAATTAGTAGAGGTTATGAATGAATTATATGATGTATTAATTTTACCAGGTGGAATGCCAGGTGCAAAATTATTAAAAGATCACCAAGATGTACAAGAGTTTGTAAAACGTCATTATGATGCAGGTAAATTGGTTGCAGCTAATTGTGCTGCACCGATTGCCATTGAAAATTCTGGAGCGTTAAATAATCGTCATTACACTTGTTATCCTGGATTTGAAAAACAAATTGCTGATGGTACTTATACAGGTGATTTTGTACATCAAGATGGTCGAGTGATTACGGGTTCAGGTCCCGCAGCAGCATTTGAATTTTCTTATACAATTGTGGGGGCTTTAGGGATTGATGCAGCAACCCTAAGAGAAGCGATGGGGTATAATCGTTTGTTACAATAAAGTTTTCATAAGTAAGAATATCGTTAAAAAATTATCATTTATTGAAATGGACAGATGAATTTAAAATGTTAGATTCATGTCCATTTTTTATGTATCGATTTTTAATGATTTGGCTAAGCAATTTGCTTGTTTGATAAGTTATTAGTATAATGAAAGGAACTATAATAATTAAACGAGTAATAGAATTTAACGCTAGTATTAATGTTACAAATATGTTACAATATTACAGAACGATGTTATTATGGAAGAATTTATCCGAATATTTAAAGTTAGAGAAGGGGTTCTATGCACAAAAAAGAACTGAAACAATTAAAAGAAAAGCTAAGAGAAGACGGCGTAAGAATGACAACTCAAAGAATAGCCATTTTAGATTATTTAGCTGAGGCGCATCATCCTACCGCTGAGGATATTTATACAGCTATTGTTGCTAAAGATCCCAATATTAGTATGGCAACCGTTTATAATAATTTGAATAAATTAACGGAAGAGGGATATTTACTAGAATTAACGTATGGGGATGATGCTAGTAGATATGATTTTAATATAGGGAAGCACTATCATGTAGTCTGTCAAGAGTGTGGTTGTGTAGAGGATTTATTTTATCCTTTATTGGAAGATGTAGAATCAGTTGCTGAAGAATTAACAGGGTATAAAGTTCTAGGGCATCGTATGGAAGTTTTTGGAGTTTGTCCAAATTGTCAACAAAAATTATAAAATGTAAAGATTAGGAAGAGGAAATATGAAGAGAGACTGGAAAGGTATAAAACGATTAGAACTACCTCAATTAGTTGCAATTGCTATTTTGATTTTATTTTTAGTATTAGTTGAGTGGTTCGTAGTCAGCAGCTTAGCAAAAAATCATTTGATTAGAAGAAATGAAGCTGTTATGAGAAAAGCTGAAGCAACTGATGCACAGCAGTATAATGAAGCTGTAGAAGTTCAATCTCAAACTATTGGGAATACAGTATTTACGGTGTCATATCCTACTGTTGACCAAAAAATCGTCGAACCTATTCAAAAGGAATTAGATGTTTTATTAGAAAAAGCACAAGAACAATATAAAGATGAATCAAAACGTACTTGGGTATATTTAAAGGTGTATCAATCACATGTTTTAAATGGAATCAAAGATGTTTATTATTATCAATCTGTTTACCAAGAAACTAAAAAAGGATTGGAACAGGTAGCTTATGATGAATTAGGGCATCAATTAGAAGGTAAAGAAAAATCTGGGACAGCTGTTATCAGTGAACTATTTATTAATGATTTAGAAGTTACGAATCATTTTGTTAAAAAAGCTATGAACGTAGCAAAAGAACAAGCTTTATCTGAAGAACAGACTAACCAATTATTACAAGAATTTGCTTATGAAAATTGGAAAAATTTAGATGCATCTATTATTCAAAATGGATTTAGATTCAACTTGAAAGAACCTATTCAAACTAGTAACGGAGAAAACTTGACTCAAATTTCATTTGCGTTCCAAGAACTATTTCCAATTTTAAAGAGTGATCGAATTCCTGAATCGCAACAAGAAGCTTACCAAAATTGGAAAAATCAATTAGAGGAACGTTTAAATGAAAAACGTGTGGCAATTAGTTTTGATGATGGTCCAAGTAGTGAGTTGACTCCGAAAGTTTTAGATATTTTAAAACGATATGGAGTTCATGCAACATTCTACATTATGGGGAAACATGTTCCGGGCAATGAAGATATTATTAAACAAATTGTGGAACAAGGCCATCAAGTAGGAAATCACTCATATAGCCATCCATTGTTAACAACATTAACTCCTGAAGGTGTTCATCAACAAGTAGCAGATACTCAAAAACTAATTGGAGATGCTACTGGCGGAATTCGTCCAACAACTTTAAGACCTCCATATGGTGGATTTGATCGTATGGTTGCAGAGCAAGCAGGAATTGCTATTTTAAATTGGTCTGTAGATACTTTAGATTGGAAGAGTAGAAATGTAAATAGTATTCTTCAAGAAGTAAGAGAAGGAACTTATAATGGTTCAATTATTTTAATGCACGATATTCACCCAGAAACAGTTGAAGCTTTACCTCGATTATTAGACTTCTTACAACAGGAAGGATATGCGATTGGTTCAATTGAAGAGTTAATGGGTGGACAAGCAATGTTACCAAATCATGTATACTTCGATAGAAAAACACATAAAGAAGTTCAATAACAAAACTATCAAATTACTTGATTTTTTGATAGAGTTACGTTAATCTATTAGTGTGTTTTAACACAGACCTTGTACCGAGTTTTACGATTCACCAACGTTTTACTCAGTAGAAGGAATAATATAAGAAAGAGGTGTTTAGAAATGGCTATTTCTAAAGAACAAAAAAACGCAATCATCAAAGAGTACGCGATTAAAGAAGGAGATACTGGTTCACCAGAAGTACAAATTGCTGTACTTACTTACGAAATCAATCACTTAAACGATCATATTCGTGTACACAAAAAAGACTACCACTCAAACCGTGGTTTATTGAAAAAAGTTGGTCACCGTCGTAACTTATTAGCTTACTTACGTAACAAAGATATCCAACGTTACCGTGAGTTAATCAACCGTTTAGGTTTACGTCGTTAATCAAAAGATTCAACAAGTCTCACTCCATCGTTTTTCGATGGGGTGTTTTTTTATGAAAAAAAGACGACCGAAGTCGTCTTAAAATGCTGTTGATTGTTTAAAGTGCAATAATCTGATCATTTGTATTGATTTTTTTGAAAATTTTATCTTTTAAGAGATAAGCTTCTCCGTATAATTCTTCCATTCCATCATGTCCATAAATATAAGTTCCATCTGGAAAAATATAAAATTCTTGATTCTTGCTATCTTCTGTAGCAATTTCTTTAATGACATGTTTTCCATCTAAATATTCGTGTTTTAAAAAATTATAATGAGGAATTACTTGTTTCGTTGTTAGTCCTAATCCCGTGATAAATCTTTGGTATTTTGAATCGATACTTTCTCCTTCTAATTCTGGATGAGCGTAAACAGTCTCTGCGGCATTCATTGTTCCAGCGCTAATGCCAATAATGACGCCTTTAAAAGACTGAATTTTTTCAGCTAATTGAATTTCTTGGAAAAATTGATTTTGTGTTGGAACATGTCCTCCGGATAAAATGACTAAATCGACTTCATTTAAATAGTCTTGAATATCTACAGTTTGACGGTGGTCAAAGATAATAAATGGATTAAAATGGAGTCCAACTTCTTCAAACCCTAATTTTGTATAAGAAGAAAAGTCATCTGTTAATTCAAATACATCTGGGTTAGAAGAAATATATAAGGTTTTAATGGTTGTTTTACTAAGAGCAGTTTTCAAATTATCGACAAAACCATTCGCAGTATTCACTTTATAAGATTCAGGAATGCTTGCACTACTTGTTAAAAAATATTTCATAAGATTCATCCTTTCGAGTTCTATAAGCATAGACTAAGAGAGAAAAAATTTTTTGTCAAGAATGAAGCTATGGTATACTACGATAAAAATGGAAATGGTAAGATGAAAGGAAAGTTTAATGACAATTAGAGTAGCAACCATTGAAGATGCAGCAGCATTAGTAGAAATTTATCGATATTATGTAGAGAAAACAGCAATTACGTTTGAATATGATGTTCCAACTGTGGAAGAATTTGAAAGAAGAATTCAAACGACTCTTGAGAAATATCCCTATTACGTAGTAGAAGAAGAAGGGGAAGTTCTGGGGTATGCGTATGCTGGCCCTTTTGCGAGTCGAAGAGCTTTTTCTTGGTCTGCAGAAATTAGTATTTATTTAAAGCAAGGTCAACAGAAAAAAGGATATGGGAAAAAATTATATCAATTAATGGAAGCGAAATTGCAAAAATTAGGGTATCAAAATCTCTATGCATGTATTGCTACACCTGAAGTGGAAGATGAATATTTAACAAATAATAGTGTTCAATATCATGAATATATGGGTTATCGATTAGTTGGGGAGTTTAAACGTTGTGGGTATAAATTTAATCGTTGGTATCATATTGTTTGGATGGAAAAATGGATTGGACAGCATGAAAGTCCAGTTGAAGAGCCTAAAAGTTTTTTTATTAGAAATAAACTTTGTGAAAAAACTATTTAACGCTATATCTGGAGCAGTTTCTTTGCTATAAGTTTGTGCAGATGATATAATGAGTACTCAATAAGAAATTACTTTGGAGGTAGTTTATGTCAAAAGATATTCGAGTACTATTGTACTATAAATATGTACCAATTGAGAATGGAGCACAATTTGCTGCAGATCATTTGGAATTTTGTAAATCAATCGGACTAAAAGGACGTATTTTAGTTGCTGATGAAGGAATTAATGGAACTGTTTCAGGAGATTATGAAACAACTCAAAAATATATGGACTATGTTCATTCTTTACCAGGAATGGAAGATTTATGGTTCAAAATTGATGAAGAAGAAGAACAAGCTTTCAAAAAAATGTTTGTTCGTTATAAAAAAGAAATTGTTCATTTAGGATTAGAAGACAATGATTTTGATAATGATATCAATCCTTTAGAAACAACTGGAGCTTACTTATCTCCTAAAGAATTTAAAGAAGCTTTATTAGATGAGAACACAGTTGTATTAGATACACGTAATGATTATGAATATGATTTAGGTCATTTCCGTGGAGCGATTCGTCCCGACATTCGTAACTTCCGTGAATTACCACAATGGGTTCGTGATAATAAAGAAAAATTCATGGATAAACGTGTTGTAGTTTATTGTACAGGTGGCGTACGTTGTGAGAAATTCTCAGGATGGATGGTTCGTGAAGGTTATAAAGATGTAGGTCAATTACACGGTGGTATTGCGACTTATGGTAAAGACCCAGAAGTACAAGGCGAATTATGGGATGGAAAAATGTATGTTTTCGATGAACGTATTGCAGTAGATATCAACCATGTAAATCCAGTTGTAATCGGAAAAGATTGGTTCGATGGAACTCCATGTGAGCGTTATGTAAACTGTGCAAATCCAGAATGTAACCGTCAAATTTTAACTTCAGAAGAAAATGAAGCTAAATATATTGGTGGATGCAGTCATGAATGCCGTGTTCACCCAAGAAACCGTTATGTTGCTGCTAAAGGATTAACTCCTGCAGAAGTAATGGAACGTTTAGCAGCAATTGGAGAAGAATTACCAGTTCAAGCTTAATTGTAAAGTAAAACTCTTATTGTAACGGATGTTATAGTAAGAGTTTTTGTTTTTCTAAAATCGCTTGACAATTTGTTTTAGGTAGCCAATAATGAATTTATTCTAGAAATTAGGAGGAGTTCTATGACAAGAACAACTAGAGGGACAGTATCGATTCTCATTGCCATTCTATTAATGGGAATTGTATTTTACAGTTCATCAATGCCGTATCATGATCAATCACTTGTTTCAAAAATACAACAACTATTATCATTTCAGCCATTTTCGGATGTACTTTCAAAAATTCATTTTACTTATGCAGATAAAGTCATTAGTATTCCAAGCTTAGGATATGCTCAATTTATTGAATTTTTTATTCGCAAGGGTGCTCATTTCTTAGTGTATTATTTCATTGGGTATCATTGGACGAGAGGATTAAAAGTTCATCTTAAAAATCCGGGATGGAGTTTAATGATTGCGATTTTTATTACCGTATTATACGCTATAACGGATGAGTTTCATCAAGGAATGACACCTGGAAGAACACCGCTATTTCAAGATATGGTATTAGATAGTTTAGGTGGAATTTTTGGATCTGTAGTAGGATTTTTAAAAAAATAAAAAAATATTAAAAAAAATCGAGGAAAAAAATTTTTTCTCGATTTTTTTTCGTATATATAAGTGACTAGTCAATTTTTTGTAGAGGAGGGAGAGATATGGAGGAGCTTACGAATGAAATTTTATTAGCTGCACTCCAATTTTGCATTGATGACATTCATTTATTACCGTTTGGAAAGGAGTACCGTTTTTATTTAAGAGATGGTGAACAGTTATCCTTACTAAAAACAGTGGATTCGGATACTGCTAATCGGTGGATCACCTTTGTAAAGTATCGATCAGGAATGGATGTAGGGGAAAAAAGGAGACCACAAAGTGGAGCAATGAAATATGAATTAACGAATGGAAGAAGTATTGAATTAAGATTATCAGTCATTACAAACTTTAAAATGCAAACTTCAGTAGTCATTCGTTTATTACATTTATCAATGGAGGAGAAAAAAACAGGAGAGGTATCGACCTATTTTCCAAGAGATATTGAGCTTCTTCAAAGAATGTTGCATTACAAGAGTGGGTTAATATTATTTTCAGGACCTGTTAGCTCCGGGAAAACAACAACGATGTATCATCTATTAAGAAATCGTGTTTACGATACGAATTTGCAAGTAATCACAATGGAAGAACCAGTGGAGATGAGTGAACCATTATTTCTACAAACAGAAATTAATGAAAAAGCAGGAATTACGTATGAGTTACTCATTAAAAGTTCTTTAAGGCATCATCCAGATATTATGTTGATAGGAGAAATTCGAGACGAAATGACAGCCAAAATGGTAATTCGGGGTGCTTTAACAGGGCATTTAATGCTAGCAACCGTTCATGCCAAAGACTGTAAGGGAGTTATTTCAAGATTAGAGGAATTAGGGATTACAAAAGATTTACTACGGCAAACATTAGTCGCTGTTGTAGCTCAGCGTTTAGTGCCGAGATATTGTTCTCTTTGTCAGAGTCATTGTTGCTTTCATTGTAATCATATTCCACTTTCAACGAAAAAAGCCACTTTATTTGATATTGCATATGGAACTTCATTGCAACAGTTGATACAAGGAGAGCAGTTTTTAAATCCATTGGAACATCCGTTTAATAGAAAGTTGAGGAAAGCTTATGCACTTGGATATATTTCAAAGAAAAGTTTTGAAGCCTACCAAATCTTTTAAGAAATGGTCTAACAAAACTCAAGCATTATTTTTAACTCAATTAGGAGAATTACTAGAAGAGGGATTCACATTACAAGAAACATTGGAATTTACTAAATTACTCCTACCTAAACAAGAAACAGCTATTGGGAAATTGATGGAACAGTTATTAGTTGGGGAAAGATTTGATGAAGTTTTACATTTTGTTGGATATTCCGATTCCATTTGTTCTCAAATTTATTTATCGATGTCGACAGGTTCTTTTGCACTTTCTTGTCGGACAATTGGACAATATTTAACACAAAAAGATCAGCAAATAAAAAAATTACGACAAGTATTAATTTATCCGTGTATTTTAATCGTTTTTCTAGTTTGTATGGTAGCTGCGATTCGCTATTTATTATTAGGGCAATTACAATCGATGGTTCAAGTGGAAAGTTTACAAGGACATGTCATGCTTTATTTAATATGGCATGGATTTGTACATTTACCTTGGATTGTATTGGGAGTTTGTATGTTTGTCGCAATCATAGTGGGAGCTATGTATTTATTTTGGAAAAATAAAACCTTACTGGATCGTATTCGATTTTTAACTCGATTGCCAATTGCTGGAAGTTTAGTGCGTCAATATTACACATTTTTATATGCGAGAGAATTTGCTTATTTTTTAGGAAATGGACAATCTTTATTACAAATGGTTGAACAGATGAAACAAGTAGGAACAAGTCTTTTAACAAAAGCTATTGCTGAGTTTATCGAAAGTGAAATGCAGAAAGGAACTTCTTTTTCAAGTGCAATTCATCAATTGAATTTATTTCAACAACCACTCATTTTACTAATTGTACAAGGAGAATTAACGCATCAATTAGATATCAAATTACGACAATTTTCCAAAAATTCATTTGAAGATTTTAAAGGAACACTTGAAAAGAAAATTATGCTTGTTCAGCCAGTTTTATTTATTGGAATTGGACTAATGATTATGTCAATGTACATTATTTTAATGTTACCAACATTAACAATGATAGGAGGAAATTAAAATGAAAAAATTACTAAAAAAGAAAAAAGGTTTTACATTAATTGAATTACTCATTTGTTTATTTATTATCGGGTTGATGATGCTACTTATTATTCCGAATATTGCAAATCAAAGAAAAGAAGCTCAAAAAAAATCAGATGCTGCGATTGTGAAAGTAATTGAGAATCAGCAAGAGTTGTATCAATTAGATAAAAATGTAAAAGATAAACCAGATGTTTCAACATTAAAGAATGATGGCTATATTACTCAAGAACAAGCAGACGCCTACGCTAAGGCAACTAATAAAACACAAACAAATCCACAATAATTAAAGTTTTGGAGGAACATTTATGAAATCTTATGCATTTACACTCGTAGAGCTACTCGTTTCATTCAGCATTCTGATTATATTATTATGGTTAGTTCCTCCAGCTATAGTGAATTTTGGAGAAACGTATCAAGAAAGAGTGTTTATAAAGCAATTTGAGAATGATTTGAAATTGGTGCAGGCAAGTGCGCAGGCAACGGGGAATAGCTCTACAGTAGAAATAAATACTCCTAGTAAAAATTATTATCGATTGAGTTGTCCAGGTAATGAATCATTAAATGCAAATAGAGAAATACCAAAAAGCATTTCGACAACCAATATTCCATTAATCCAATTTAAAGGAGAAACTGGGAATTTAACAACATTTAATAAGATTTCGCAAATAACATTTAATGGGAAAAAATATTCCTATCATTTTACATTTCAATTAGGTGGAGGTAGGTATTATGTTGAAGTATCGAAAAATTAAAGCTTACGCCTTTGTAGAAGCCTTATTAGCATTAATGATTGCGACTTTAACCGTATTATTACTATCTTTCATATTGGGAGATTCTTTGAAAAGAGAGCAGAATCATGCCTGTACATTAAATGAGTATTCGAGTCAATTGATGAAGTTGCATGAGAGAAGACCTCCAATGACTGTTTCAGAACTGACGAAGCCTGCAACGATTTTTAAGGAAACAAAAGAGATAGAGAGTACTTCAAAAAAGAAAAAATCTACTCAAAGTAAAAAGGATAAGAATGAAATCAAGTACTACAAATCTAGTTCAAAAACCTCACCTACTTCAATCACTATTCATTGTGATCAAGAGGAGGTGATTCAAATTGAAGGAATGGGGTCTACGTCAAAAGTCAGCCTTTCTTCTCATTGAACAGTTAATGGCTTTAGCGATTTTTGCAGTTAGCATTCTACTAATTAGTGGAATTTATCAAGTATTATTAAAAGTACAAAATAAATTAGAAGTACCTAATTATATCGAGTGGCATTTAATGGTCACGCAAATGGATACTCATTTACAAGGTTATGCTAGACCTACTATTGCATTTGAACCAAAATTTGAAGATGGACGTCCTACAAAGGAAGATCCCTACTTGATTAGAGCTAAGCCAGAAAATGAACAATCAAAGTCTACTTTATGGATTAGTAAAGGAGAAGGGAAGGGGAGAGGGTATCATCCATTATTAATTGGATACGAAAAAATGCTTATTCATGGAGAAAAAAATGGTGTTCGTTTAAAAGGAATCCTGCGTAATCATGAAGAATTTGAAATATATTTCATTCCTGGAAATCGTGTGATTTCTATTGAAAAAGAAGTGATACAAGAAAATGAATCCCCTTCTCCTAAGAATGAAAAGAAAAAAATGGAGGACTTACCATGATAGAAAAAAGCTTTTATCGTAAAAAGGTTAAAGCTAGCTTAGTCGTTCCTTTTTTAGCATTATTATTTGTTACAAGTTTAGTGACAGTAGCCTTTTATCAAACTCGAGTAGCAAATTCGAATCAGTATCGCTTATTGAAAGAGACGTATCAATTAAAAATGATGTTAGAATTAACCTCTCAAAATTTAGAAAGTCATTTAGAAATAGTAGATAATGAGATGATTTTTCCGACTAGTATAGCTTTTTCAAGTGGAAGTGTAGAAATAAAATGGGATGAAAAAAGTAAAGTATTTGATTTAACCGCTCATTTAAAAAATGGTTTTACTCGTTCTGAAAAAGTTTATCTTGTATTTCATGAGAAGAAAGTTGAAGAAAAAACACAGTGAATGAGTTTGTTTCATATGCAATCTATGGTATACTTTTCATGAGAATATGAAAAAGTTGGTGGTTAAATGGAACAAACAATCGGAGAAATCTTAAAACGTGCTCGTCAGACCAAAGGATATACTTTAGACGATTTACAACAAATTACAAAAATTCAAAAAAAATATTTAATCGCAATCGAAGAAAATGATTTCGATTTAATGCCTGGAGAGTTTTATACTCGTGCATTTATAAAACAAGTAGCAGAAACAGTAGGAGTGGATGGCGTTCGCTTATTGGAAGAATTTGCTTTAGAAACTCCTAGACAAGTTGGAGGAATTCCAGAATCAGAATCAGTTTTATCAGATAAAAAATTTATTAGTAGTCGTTTGTCTAATACTCGTGATTCCCAAACGTCTATTCATAAAGCGTGGGAAAAATGGAAAAACTATCTTCCAACAATTTTACTTGGAATGTTGGCTGTAGCAATTGTTTTTGCAATTGTCCAATCGTTAACGAATACTCGTTCAACAGCAAAACCAACTGTAGTGACGACTACTGTAACTGCACCAAATACAACAACAGCCGAACAAACAGCAACTACAACAGTTGTGGAAACAACTCAATCAACAACTACAACAAAAGAGACAAAAGAAACTACAATTCGTTATTCTTATGCAAATGGTAACTCATTGTACTATACAGCAAAATTAGCAGATTTTCCTTCAAACTTAGTAGTAACGAATCGTGCAAGAACACAATTGTGGGCAAGAATTACGGCAAATCAGAAAGTAGTAGCTGATGGAGCTCCAACAACTGGACAACAATTGGTAGGATCAATTCCAGAAGGAACAAATTCAATTGTTTTAAACTTTGGATATACTCCAGTGGGTACGATAACTTTAGCAGGACAAGAAATTGAAATTCCTGATGGAGTCAGCTTTACAGCTATTTATATTACAGTGGAATAGAGGGAATAACATGAATATTGCCAATCGATTAACCATTGCTCGAATTGTCATGATTCCATTGTTC
>CAUQAL010000033.1:0-14355 GCA_963515985.1 uncultured Granulicatella sp. | reverse complement strand
TTTACGTTTACGTACACCCCAGAATTGGAAGTAGTCGGTACGAATTGCACCATTGTATAGTTTACGTTTCTTAGTGGCTTGTTTTCCGTAATGCTCTTCAAAACTTAAATCACTCGTTAAAATATACTTACTCCAAGTTTCTAATGGTTCATACGTTTGTCCCATTTGACGGTAAATATTTTGAGCTTGTTCTTCAGATAATAAACGATCGCCATATGGTGGATTTGCGACTAACACACCATTTTCTTTCTTCGTACGGAAGTCTTTTAATTGCATTTGCTTAAATTCAATATGCTCGCTAACGCCAGCTTTAATTGCATTTTGTTTTGCAATTTCAATCATAGAACCATCAATATCAGCTCCAAGAATGTCTAATGTTATATCGGTACGAATTTCTTTTCTTGCTTCTTGACGAACAGTGTCAAATGCTTTTGGATCAAAGAATGTCCATTTTTCAGCTGCAAATGAACGATTTAATCCTGGTGCAATGTTTAATCCAATTAAAGCAGCTTCGATTGGAATGGTACCTGAACCACAACATGGATCGTAAAATGGTTTATCCGGGAACCAATTCGTTAACATGACAAGAGCAGCAGCCATATTTTCTTTTAATGGTGCGCCACCTTTTTCAGTACGGTAGCCACGTTTAAATAAACTTGTTCCACTTGTATCGATCGTTAATGTGACAACATCTTTAAGGATAGATACTTCGATAGGATAGAGTGCTCCTGTTTCTGGTAAATGTGTTCTACGTGCATATGCTGCACTTAAACGATTAACAATTGCTTTTTTTACAATAGATTGGCAGTTTGGAACACTATGTAACGTTGATTTAACAGATTTTCCTGATACGGGAAATTCTGCATCAACTGGTAAAATTTGTTCCCAAGGGAGTGCTTTTGTTTGTTCAAATAAAGAATCAAAAGTTTTAGCGGTAAATTGACCAAAAACAATTTTAATACGATCTGCGGTACGTAAATAAATATTGGTTTTCGCAATATCGTAATCATTTCCAGTAAAATAAGCTTTTCCATTTTCAACTTGGCAATCATAGCCAAGAGTTCTTAATTCTTTTCCAACAAGTGCTTCAATGCCAGCTGCAGCAGTGGCGACTAATTTATAAGTTGTCATAATCATTTCCTTTCTATGAGAGTTTTATTTTTCAAAAAAAATACCGGGAGACCCCGGTAAATAACCTGAATGCAAACTTCTATAAGCCATGTTCTGTTCCATCAATTAGCAGGTTCTAATTGATTTCAGTAATCATCTGTCTACACAAATGTGCCTCTTTTTTCGTTCATTTCCTAATAAAGAGTGCCCCTACCATATGTTTGGGTTGCTCGCTCGAGGGGTTTACCGCGTTCCACCATTTCCGTTTCCAGAAATGCTTCGTCACTGTGGCACTTTCAAGAATACTTTGGCATAGAAATCCTTAGCCATTTTTTCTGCCGTCAACTAATTGTTGCCTTAGCTTATTGTTTCGCTAAGCACGAACACTACAGACATCTCAGTCTGTGCGAGCATGGACTTTCCTCAGTAGTGAAATCACTACCGCGATTACTCAAAGTTTACAAGTATTATTAATCTTTAATTGGAGTAATAACACGAGTTTTATCTAAATCATCGTCGTCATCTTCTAATTTTTCATCAAAGACATGCTTTTCTAAATTTGCTAAACGTTTTAAAATATCAAAATTTGTCACTCCTGCAGAAGGGATGCTTGCTGAGCGAGTTCCTTTTGTAACAGTTGCTTGTTTAGATAATTCGTCTACTTTATTTAATAAACGTTCATTTTCACTTTGTAAAAAGCTAATTTCTTTTTGGAATGTATCATAATCACGAATAATTTGATCTAAAAATGCATCTACTTCTTCAATATCAAATCCTCTAAATGAGCGTTTAAATTGTTTATTTAAAATATCTTTTGTTGATAAATGTCTTGCCATGGTTTCATTACTCCTTAATATCAATCATTCATTGTATAGTACAGTCTAGTCTAGTATGCTTGCTACTCGATGCATAACTGTCTTTTGCAAGCAGTGAAAAATCTTTTGTTTTTCTATCTTCAATATCATACTAAAAAATCCGAAAAATTACAAATATGTTACATTAAATTTTTAGGCAATTTTTATTTTCTTTGTTATAATGTCTTGTGAACAATGATAAATGATTAAAGGAGAGTCAATAAATGAATTGGTTAGAAGTTACAGTAGTAACTCATACAGAAAGTGTAGAGGCAGTTAGTGAAATTTTTATGGAAATCGGAGCAAAAGGAGTTTCGATTGAAGATCCTCTCGATTATGATCAATTAAATCAAGAACAATTAGAATGGCTTTCAG
Source organism: uncultured Granulicatella sp. (assembly GCA_963515985.1). Taxonomy (GTDB): domain Bacteria; phylum Bacillota; class Bacilli; order Lactobacillales; family Aerococcaceae; genus Granulicatella. The sequence continues at coordinate 12,016 of CAUQAL010000033.1, read as the reverse complement.
TAGAAAGAAATGCCTTATATGAAACAGATGAAGTTTTTGTTAAAGCTTATTTTCAACCAAATCAATGGAATGATGAAATGACAGACACAGTTACTAATAGAGTTCAAGAACTAAAATCTTTCGGATTAACAATTGGTAAGGGAATTGTTACATTACAAACAGTAGGAGAAGCAGACTGGGCAGAAGCGTGGAAAAAATATTATTTCCCAGTGCGTGTGACTAGATATTTAACAGTTGTGCCAAGTTGGTTAGATTATCAAAAACAACAAGAAGATGAGCGATTGATTCGTTTAGATCCAGGTTTGGCATTTGGAACAGGAACGCATCCAACGACTCAATTATCGCTAACAGCATTAGAACAATATATTCGCGGTGGAGAGAGTGTATTAGATGTTGGGACAGGTTCAGGTGTATTAAGTATTGCTGCTAAACTATTAGGTGCAAGTACAGTCACAGCCTTTGACATTGATGAAATGGCAACAAGAGTTTCAAAAGAAAACATTTCATTAAACCCAGAAGTTGGAGAAATTGCTGTTTATGAAAATAATTTATTACAAGGAATTCATCAACCTTCTGATTTAATTGTGGCGAATATTTTAGCTGAGATTTTATTAATGATGCCAGTTGATGCCTATCATAATTTAAATGAAAATGGTGTGTTGATTTTATCTGGAATTATTCAATCAAAAGCAGAGGAAGTACGTGCTGCTTATGAAAATGTAGGCTTTACTTTAAAACAACAACTTACAATGGGTGAATGGAATACATTTGTCATGACAAAAGTGAAAGACTAGGTGAAAATTGATGCAACGTTATTTTATTAATCAAGTCATTCAATCAGTCGGAGAAATAATATCCGTTCCTAAAGAGCAAGAGCATCATATGGTAAAAGTGATGCGGATGAATATCGAGGAATGTTGTGAAATTGTAGATGAAAAAGAAGAATTGTATATCGCAAAATTGATACAAATATCTCCATTGGAGTTAGTCATTGAAGAACATAAAGAACAACAGGTGGAATTACCGATTGATGTTACGATTTTTGTAGGACTTTCTAAAGGAGATAAATTAGAAAAAATTGTTCAAAAAGCAACAGAATTAGGCGTTCATACGATTGTACCAGTAGAAATGAAACGGAATATGGTGAAATGGACAAAGGATAAATCTCAAAAGAAAATTGAAAGATTACAAAAAATTGCTCAAGAAGCTGCAGAACAATCCCACCGACTACATGTTCCAAAAGTGTTAGATTTAATGACTTTAAAGGAAAGTGTCGTATTAGCAAAACAATCGACAAAAGCATTAGTTGCCTTTGAAGAAGTTGCTAAAGAAGGCGAAGCAGCAGTATTTGTTCAAACGTTGACTTCATTACAAAAAGGAGATTCGATTGCCTTTTATTTTGGTCCAGAAGGTGGATTTGACCTACAAGAAATTGAGTATTTAAATAGCCAGGAAGTATATTCTTGTGCCTTAGGTCCAAGAATTTTAAGAGCTGAAACAGCACCCATGTATGCACTAGCTGCAGTGTCCTATCATTTCGAGCTTTTAAAAGGTTAGAAATAGTTGACGGAAGGCTAAGAAAGAGATAGGATAAGTATTATCTAAAGTTAAGAAAGCAGTAACAAATAATAATTTAATACGGTTATTGTTATGAATTAAGGGGAAAAACGTATATGTCAAAAAATAAAAATTATACGGCTGAAGATGTTGTTTCACTCTGTCGTGAATATATGAATGAAAAGAGTATTCAGTTCATCGAAAAAGCCATTGAATATGCGACCTTCGCTCATAAAGATCAAGTAAGAAAATCTGGCGAAGCATATATTGTTCACCCAATTCAAGTAGCTGGAATTTTGGCAGAATTGCGATTAGATCCAGATACGATTGCAACAGGATTTTTGCATGATGTTGTTGAAGATACAGGATTTACAATTGAAGATATTGAATATGTATTTGGCAAAGATGTTGCATTTTTAGTAGATGGTGTTACAAAACTAGGAAAAATTAAATATAAATCTCATGAAGAACAACAAGCGGAAAATCATCGTAAAATGTTATTAGCAATGGCGAATGATTTAAGAGTTATTATGGTAAAATTGGCTGACCGTTTACATAATTTAAGAACTCTAAAATTCCATAAACCGGAAAAACAACGCATGATTGCGAATGAAACATTAGAGATTTATGCACCTTTAGCACATCGACTAGGGATGAATAAAATTAAGTGGGAATTAGAAGATACATCATTAAGATATTTAAACCCACAACAATATTATCGTATTGTTCAATTAATGGATTCAAAACGTGATGAACGTGAAGCATATATCCATGAAACAGTGGTGAATATCGAAGAAGCCACACAAGAATTAGAAATCGAAGCTGAAATATATGGTAGACCAAAACACATTTATTCAATTTATCGAAAAATGAAAGATAAAAAGAAAGAGTTTAATGAAATCTATGATTTATTAGCGATTCGTGTTTTAGTGAATAGTATTCGTGATTGTTACGCAGTTGTTGGGGCAATCCATACAAAATGGAAACCAATGCCTCGTCGTTTCAAGGATTATATTGCAATGCCGAAGGCAAATATGTATCAATCCATTCATACGACAGTTATTGGACCAGGAGGTAAACCGGTAGAAATTCAAATTCGTACATTTGAAATGCATGCTGTTGCTGAATACGGGGTTGCAGCTCACTGGGCGTACAAAGAAGGAAATACGCAAAAAGTATCGAATGATCCACTTCAAAAACAATTAGATTGGTTTAAAGATTTAATTGAATTACAAGATGATTCAAAAGATGCGAATGATTTTATGAATAGTGTGAAGGAAGATATTTTTGGAGACAAAGTATATGTCTTTACTCCAAAAGGAGATGTTTCTGAGTTACCATTAGGTTCAGGGCCGTTAGATTTTGCCTACAATATTCATACGGAAGTTGGAAATAAAACAGTTGGCGCAAAAGTTAATAATAAAATTGTACCATTAAATTATCAGTTAAAAACAGGAGATATTGTAGAAGTATTAACTTCTGCTAACTCATTTGGTCCATCAAGAGACTGGATTAATTTAGTCTTTACGACTCGTGCAAAAAATAAAATTCGTCGATTCTTTAAATTACAAAATCGTGAAGAAAGTATTCTTCGTGGACGTGATTTACTAGAAAAACAAATTGTTGATTTAGAATTTTCTCCAAAAGACTTTTTATCAAAAACTCAATTAAAAGAAATTTCTGGTCGATTTAATTTTGCCAATGAAGATGATTTATTTGCAGCTATTGGTTTTGGAGAAGTTTCTGTTCAAACGGTTGCCAATCGATTAACAGATAAAGCTCGTCGAGAAATTGAAAAGCAAAAAATGCAAGAAGAAGCATTTGAACAAACGAGTGAGAAACATCAACGTAAAGATGCTCAAAAAATGAGTATTAAACATGAAAATGGTGTCATTATTGAAGGGGTTAATAATTTATTAATTCGCTTAAGTCGTTGTTGTAATCCAGTACCGGGGGATGAAATTGTTGGATATATTACAAAAGGGCGCGGCATTTCTGTTCATCGTAAAGATTGTCCGAATGTGAAAGTTCAACAAGATCAACAGACTCGTCTCATTGATGTAGATTGGGAAGATACAGGGAATTCTAAGCAACAATATGATACAGAATTAGTTGTTGAAGGATACAATCGTAATGGTTTATTGAATGAGGTATTAAATGTTATCAATAGTATTACGAAGTCTTTAAATTCTGTAAATGGTAAAGTGGATTCTAATAAGATGGCTACAATTACGGTCAATATTGGAATTCATAATACGGAACAATTAGAATTTATTGTGAAGAAAATTAATCAAATTCCTGATGTTTATAGTGTTCGCCGTGTAATTTCTTAATCGAATGCGAGAAAGAGGAAGAGTTATGAGAATTGTTTTACAGCGTGTTTCTCATGCGAGTGTTACAGTTGAGGAGAAAGTCATTGGAAAAATTCCACGTGGTTTTCTTTTATTAGTGGGTGTAACGCATGATGATACAACGGAAGATATGGAATATATTGTTCGCAAGATTGTTCAGATGAGAATTTTTGAAGATGAAGAGGGGAAATTGAATCGTAGTATTCAAGATATTGGCGGTGAGATTTTATCGGTTTCGCAGTTTACTTTATATGCGGATACGAAGAAGGGGAATCGTCCTTCGTTTTCAAAGGCAGCTCCTGGGGATGTTGCGATTGATATGTTTGAGCAGTTTAATGGTTTGTTAAGAGATACTGGGATTCCTGTTGAGACGGGGCAATTTGGTGCGGATATGAAAGTAGAGTTACTAAATGACGGACCAGTGACAATCCTGTTGGATTCAAAAAACCGTTAATGGAGCGTAATAGAAAAAGAGAACAAAAAAAGACTTATATTTGTAATAGCTTGGACGCCAGCAGCTTCGCAAAGCGAATCTCATGGCTAAAATTTGAGCCTAAGGTCTCAAATTTTCCAGTAATAGAAGCCAATCTGGCTTCTATTACATTAGCTATTACGAGAAGTCTTTTTTTGTTCTCTTTTTCTATACTTTTTTAGTGTCACTCATGTAAGAGGCGTTTAAGAGTTTTATTTGTTACAGCTTGAACGCCAGTAGATTTACTTTGCGAATCTCATGCTATTATGAGAAGTCTTTTCACGTCTCTTTTTTTATACTTTTATTGTCGTTGGTTTTCTAGGTCTGTGCGGACTACTAAGACGTCGCAGCTGGAGTTTCGGATGACGTATTCTGATACAGAACCGATGAATAAACGTTCGACTGCGTTTAGTCCTGTTGCGCCCATCATAATTAAATCAATTTGATAATCCTTTGGAATATTTTTAGAAATATAAACTTTTGGAGAACCGTATTCTAAAACAAAATCGATGTCATTAAAATCATGTTCTTGGGCATATTGACGATATTCTTGGAATAAGTTTTCTGTTTGTCTTTGAATTTCTTCATTAAAGTTTCCTTCGAAACCTGTAGGAGTTTGAAGGACTCGTGTATCAATAATATGAGCAATTAAAACTTGAGCACGATTTCTTTTAGCGACTTCAATTGCTTTTTCAAAAGCTAATCTAGCTTCATTCGATCCATCTACTGGAACTAAAATTTTTGAATATTCATGGAACATAACAATCACTCCTTTATCTTTATACCTTTATTATACCACTCTGAAATAGTTTTTAAAGGGGTTTCATAAAGATAAAATCCGTTTATAAAAGAAAAAACCACTCGAAAGAGTGGTCCAAAGTAAAAACTTTATTGATAGATTTCCGGTGATGCCGTTTGATGTATTTGATAGTTTTGAACCCGCATTCTAAGCAGGTGGGCTTCTATGAGTTACTTCTTAACTTCCAAGTGCGATGGCTTGTTATCCATAACAACAATCTGAATCCCTAAATAGTCATTAATTGTTCGGTCAACACATAGTAAATACCGCGCACATCTCAGATTTCTATATTACTATAGTAGCACTCATTATAAAAAAAATCAACAATAAATTTGATAGCGTTTACTTATAGTTGCATTATAAATTTTTCTTAAGCAGATAAGTTGAAATTGTTTTTAAATATGATATGATAAAAGAAAATTAATAAAACCAAAACATTTGGGGTGCCAATTGGCTGAGATTATACCCATTGAACCTGATCTGGATAGTACCAGCGAAGGGAAATGTGGAATGTTACAATAGTAATGTTTTCTAATAATTTGTTTGCTCGATATAAAAGATAGTGCTTTTAGTCTGTTTTGATGTCGGAACTCAAAGATTTAGTTTTCATTGCTTATGTACATAATGTTAGTGAATGGACCTCCTTTTGTTTTGAAAACGAAGGGAGTTTTTTTTATGGAAAAATGGAGTTTGAAAGATGTCATTTTAATGGCATTATTAGCGTTTCTTTTTGGGGGCGTATTTATGGGAGCAGGATTTTTGTATGTCGCATTAGAAGTGGCACTAACGCCTGGAGGTTATCAACCTTTTGCAAATGAAATTTTATTTGGATTATGGACGATGGCTGCTCCGATGATTGGAGTACTATTGAAGAAGAAAGGAAGTTCGACTATTGGAGAAATGTTAGCTGCGTTAGCAGAAATGTTAATGGGTTCTCATTTTGGAGTTGGAGTTTTAGTTTCTGGTTTTGTTCAAGGATTAGGTACTGAAGCTGGATTTTTTGCAACGGGTTATAAGAGATATGATACTTTTTCACTTACATTAGGTGCGATTGGTACAGTTGTCTTTAGCTTTATTTATGAGTATTTCAAATTAGGATATGGCGCTTATTCTTTAGGATTTTTAGTTGCATTAATCGTTGTTCGTTTTATTTCTGTTTTTGTTTTTGGAGTAGTATTTGTAAAAATTGTAATGAACTTATTAGAAAAAGTAAAAGCTACAAGAGGAAATTAATCAATGAATGGAATCACTTTAGAAGGTGTGAGCGTTTGGCAAGGGAAAACTAGCATTCTTCAACATCTTCATTGTAAACTGGAAATGGGCGAATTCATTTTATTAACAGGAGATACGGGGAGTGGAAAGTCAACTCTATTTCAATTTTTATCGGGCATTAAACCGATGACTTTTGAAGGACAGTGTTACTTGTTAGGAAAAGATATTTCTTCTATGACACCTGTAGAAAGAGCAACCATTGCGGGAACTGTATTTCAAAAAGCTTATCGTCAATTTACGATGAAAAATTTACGGAGCGAATTAACATTTACTCTTGAAAATTTAGGGTTTGATTATGAACAAATTCAAGAGCGCATTCATCATGTTACGATGGATACAGTAACGCAACATTTATTAGATCGTCCTTTTGTTCAATTATCTGGAGGAGAGCAACAACGTTCTGCGATTGCTGTCTTATTAGCAATGGATGTTCCAATTTTATTATTAGATGAGCCATTTGCAAGTGTTGACGAGAAAAGTAGACGCTCCTTAATGAAATTATTATTTGACCTTTCTCAAAAGGGGAAATTAGTCATTGTCAGCGATCATGATACGAATGGATACAGCGAATATGTTAGTCGTGTATTACATATTCAGAAAGGTTGCTTGCAGACGATTCCGATTAGTTCCTTGTCGAATCATTCAGTTATTCCATTAGAACAAGAAGGCGCATCATTAGAGAAGTTTTTCACCTTTCAAAATGTTATAAAAGAAGGCTTATGGTCGATTCCAGAGTTTTCTTTAGAAAAAGGGATTACGACTTTAACAGGAGATAATGGTGTCGGGAAATCAACTTTACTAAGAGCAATGGTTCAATTATCAAAAGTAAAAGGCAATTTTATGTATGAAGGGCAAAAAATAACAAAGAGGAATCGTTCTAAATTGCTAACATTGACCGTTCAAGAAGCAATGCATCAATTTGTCACTTTAATGCCAAGGGATGAATTGAATTTTGGAATGAACAGATTTGTTCATGCTCACAAATGGCAAGAACGAATACTCGCAGAAACTCCTTTAGGTTCAAAACTGGATACAAGTTTGATGTATTTAAGTGGCGGAGAACAAAAATTGATTCAGCTAATCTGTATGCTAAGTTTAGAGATTCCATTTTTATTATTGGATGAACCTTTTACCGGATTAGATAAAAAAAGTTGCCAATTGATAGGAGAATGGATGAAGTGGAATCAACAAACACATGATCAACAATTATTAGTCGTTTCTCATCGATTAACCCCTTTAGAAGGTGTGAGTCAACATCATATTCAAATCACTGAGCAGACATTACAAAAAGGGGGCATGCAACATGGAAAAACAGTCTAAAAGTTTAGCTTTTTCTCTTTTTCTAATACTAGTGACGATTGAATTATCGTTTGTTCCTTCAAATGTCTTGAATAGTTTTGTATTAGTAGTTGGATTTCTGTACCTGCTTTGGAAGAAGCAGTGGGGCGTTATTGGTGCTACAATCTTTGTTCCATTATTTCCAGCAATTGGTAGTTATTGGTCGATTCGTGTTCAAGGAATTCATCTAGAGCTTGCTTCAGTGATGTTTACAAGAACATTTGCATTTGCTCTATTAGGATTTTTATTGGCATTTAGTGTGGATTTGGAAGAATTATTATTAGTTCTGGAACAAAAAGGACTGCCACCTCATTTTGTTTATGGATTATTAGTCATTATTCATGCTTTTCCATATATTCGTAGGGAAGTTGTACAAATGAAGGAAGCGAGTCAATTAAGAGGTCGTCCCTTACATTTTTGGTCAAGCTTGTATTATATCAAAGTCATTTTTACAGCTTATCACTTACAAGAGCAATATGAACAAGCGATGATAAGCCATGGATTTGATGAAAAAGGAAAACGAACACCATCGATTATTTGGAAAAATGATGGTAAAGCTCTGGGATGGATGATTTTATTATTTGTAGTAGGAAATAGTATTGGATGGTTATGGAGGTAGGAAAATGACATTTACAGAAAAAGCCATGGAAGTTTCTAAACGTTATTGGCAAGGAAGTTTTGAACATCCATTTGTAACGGGATTACAAGATGGGACATTGGGGGATTCGATATTTCGTTATTATTTATTACAAGATCGTTATTATTTAGAACATTTTAGTAAATTATATCAAATCATTTCAGATGCATCAGATGATGCAGAAGTGAAAGAATTAATGCGTAGAAATTCGCAACATTTAGCAGAAGGAGAACAATTAATTCGAGAAGAATTTTTTCAAGAATTAGGTATCGATGAAGAAGAAATCAAAAATACAGCGATTGCTCCAACTGCTTATAATTATGTATCGCATTTGTATCGACAACTAGCAGAAAAAAATGTCGTTGTAGCCTGTGCAGGAATGCTACCTTGTCCATGGTTATATCAAGCCATTGGAGAACAATTAATCAAACAAGGTTCGCCTCATGAAATGTATCAACGATGGATTATGACTTATGCGGGCGAAGATAGTAAAGAGGCTGTTCAATATGAATGTGGAGTTATTGAACGATTATATGAAGAAGCAACAGATGAAACAAAAGAAGAGATGATAGAAGCATTTTATCGTAGTTGCCAATTTGAGTATCTATTTTGGGAAATGGCTTATATACATGAAACATGGAAATTAGAAGGTTAAGAAGGTTAGAAAAATGAGTAGAAATAAAAAAATTATGTTTTTAGCAATGATGGTAGCGTTAGATGTGGTATTATCCCCATTAATGCGTATTGAAGGAATGGCACCAATGTCTAGTACGATTAATGTCATTGCAGCAATGTTGATGGGACCAGTATATGGAGTTGCAATGGCATTTTTAACAGCGATTCTTCGGATGACTTTATTAGCAATTCCACCTTTAGCATTAACTGGTGCAGTATTTGGAGCGTTATTAGCAGGAATTGGAGCTAGAATGACTAAGAACATCTATGGAGCGATGATTGGTGAATTTATTGGAACAGGATTAATTGGTTCCTTATTATCTTATCCTGTAATGGTTTGGTTTACTGGAACAACAACTGGATTATTCTGGTTTGTTTACACACCACGTTTTTGTGGAGGAGCAATTATCGGTTCAGCGATTGCATGGTTAGTTTGGGCAAAATTAAAAAACGTATCAACTATCCAACGAATTCAAAAATTATTTGCGCCAACTAAGGAATGTCCATTATGCAAAAAGTTTTAGAAAATATTTTTCCATTACAACGCCCTCTGATTCATTGCATTACGAATGGAATTACAAAAGAGTTAGTGGCAAATGCATTATTATATGTAGGGGCAAAACCAATTATGTCTGAAGATGAACGAGAAATTGAATCAGTTATTCAAGTATCATCTGCCGTATTACTAAATATTGGACATTTAACAGAACAAAAAGAAGCTTGCATCATAAAAGCAGCAAAACTTGCGAACAAGGCTCAAAAACCTCTTGTCGTAGATGCTGTTGGAATAGTGGGACTATCCAATCGTCTTGCTTTAGTACAACATTTATTAGACATTGGCGTTACCGTTGTGAAGGGAAATATTTCAGAAATGAGACGATTAGCTGGACTAAAGAGTAGTGCTAAAGGAGTCGATAGTGCTGAGGAAGACCAAAGTTTGATGGAATTACAAGAATTGGTTCAGGAATTAAGAAAATTAGCTAAAATTTATCCTCAAACAGTTTTTCTAGCAACGGGGGAACAAGACATAGTTGTTACTGATTTAAACTGTTTTTGCCTAAAAAATGGAGTAGATTCTTTAGAATTATTTACAGGTACTGGAGATGTCGTTGGAGCTTTAATTGCGGGCGTTTTAGGTAGTGGTATTGAACCATTAGAAGCGACGATTGGTGCGATTACTTATTTTAATGTATGTGGAGAAAAAGCGAGTAAGGTACTCCATCATGGAATGGAAAGTTTTCGAATTGAAACTTGTAATCAATTATCCAAATTATACCAAGAAAATTGGCAAGAAATACTAAAAATGGAGGACTGGACAAATGAAGAAGTTAAATAAAACATTAGCCCTTTATTTAGTAACGGCACGTTATGATTGGAAGGAAGAAGACTTTTTGAAAAAAGTAGAAGAAGCTTGTAGGTCTGGTGTGACTCTTGTTCAATTAAGAGAAAAAGAATGCAGTACAAGAGAATATTATGAATTAGCTCAAAAAGTTAAGATTATCACAGATACGTATCAAATTCCTTTGATCATTGATGATCGAGTAGATATTTGTTTAGCCGTTGATGCTAGTGGTGTGCATATTGGAGCAGATGAATTACCTGTTGAAGTGGTTCGAAAATTGATTGGAAAAGACAAGATTCTAGGAGTTACAGCTAAAACAGTTGAACGAGCATTAGAAGCAGAACAACATGGAGCAGATTATTTAGGTGTAGGAGCTATCTATCCAACTACGACAAAAGTCATTACTCAACCGACCTCTATTGAAACGCTTAAGGAAATTGCTACAACCGTATCAATTCCTATCGTAGCCATTGGTGGTATTAAAGAAGACAATATGGAACCTTTAAAAGGAACGGGGATCGCAGGCGTAGCCATTGTCAGCGAGATAATGAAAGCTAAAGATATCAAACAAAAATGTTACTGTTTAAGAAAAAAAGTAACGGAAATTTTAGGAGGGAAAGCAAATGAGTAATGAAACTATACAAGTAGTGACTATTGCTGGATCTGATTCAGGAGGCGGAGCAGGAGCTCAAGCAGATTTAAAAACATTTCAAGCTCGACAAGTTTTTGGAATGAGTATTTTTGTAGCTTTAACAGCGCAAAATACTTTAGGTGTACAAGCAGTTCATGAAGTACCTAGTGCATTTATTGATGCGCAATTTCAATCATTAGCAAGTGATTTTCATATTCGTGCAGCAAAAACAGGAATGTTAGCAGATAGTCGAGTTGTTCGCACTGTAGTAGAAAATTATAAAAAAGTAAATTTTGGTCCATTAATTGTGGATCCAGTTATGATTGCTAAAGGTGGACATCCATTATTACAACCAGAAGCGATCGAAACGATTAAAAAAGAATTATTACCAATTGCTACAGTTTGTACACCAAATTTACCAGAAGCGGAAGAATTAATTGGCAAGAAAATCTTAACAGAAAAAGATATGATAGAAGCTGCAGCTATTTTACAAAATCTTGGAGTAAAAAATGTCATTATTAAAGGTGGACATGGAACGCTGGATATTGTAAAAGACTTTGTCTTATTAGAAGATGGAACAGCATTTTGGACAGAAGCTAAACGGATTCAAACAGCTTCTACCCATGGAACAGGTGATACATTCTCCGCTTGTATTACAGCTGAATTAGCAAAAGGACAGCCTTTGAAAGAAAGCATCATTACAGCTCGTAAATTTATTCAAGGTGCAATTGCTCAACCAATCTATGTAGGAAATGGACACGGCCCAACAAATCACTGGGCGAAGTTGGATGACAGTGTTCGAGTAATAGAAGCGTAAGAAAAATAGGAATATGACTTTTCGATGTAAGAGAGGATGACAGTGTGTGTTGTCATGAATCTTACTATTGGGGCTCTTTGTCAAATAGGGTTGATGAAACAATTTTAGTGAAGGAATTAAGCAGC
>CAUQAL010000032.1:0-14381 GCA_963515985.1 uncultured Granulicatella sp. | reverse complement strand
TTAAAAACACCCCAAAAGTTAGATTTTTCATGTCTAACTTTTGGGGTGCAGTACATTTATGATGGATTTTTTTACTTTAGCTCAAAGAAAATTTTTCTTTTTGAATTTTATAAGAGATGAGCGTAATTTCTAGTAACAATTTTAATAGTTTAACTTCATAGGCAAGTTAGAATGCGTTTTCTTTCTTCTATGATATAATTTCAATATATGATAAAAATAATATGGATTAAGGGGCGGATGATTTTGAAAAAGGCAATGGTTATTATTAACCCTACCTCTGGAGGAGAACAAGCATTAAATTACAAAGAAAAAATTGAAAATAAAGTAAAAGAATATTTTGAAGTTGTTGAAACAAGAATTACTGAAAAAGCTTTAGATGCCACTCATTTTGCTGAAGAAGCAGCCAAAGAAAAATATGAGGCTGTGATTGTTTTCGGTGGGGATGGTACGGTGAATGAAGTTATTTCAGGGATTGCTGAAAAAGAATATATTCCAAAATTAGGGATTATTCCTGGTGGGACAGGTAATTTAATTACTAAATTAGTACAAATTGATCAAGATATTGATAAAGCAATCGAAGGATTAGATTTTAATTTAACAAATAAAATTGATATTGGTAAAGCAAATGATCATTATTTTGGTTATATCTTTAGTGTAGGTTCATTACCAGAAGCAATTCATAATGTAGAAATTGAAGATAAAACAAAATTTGGAATGTTTGCATATGCAATTAATACAGTAAAATCTGTTATTAGAGATGAAGTTTTTAATATTAAAATTGAAACTGAAAATGGCAACTATGAAGGAGAGGCTAGTCAAGTATTAGTGTTATTATCGAATTATTTCTCTGATAAAAAAATATTCGATGAAAACAAAGTAGGATATGCTAATATTTTAATTTTAAAAGATGCGTCTATTTTCTCTAAATTATCATTAATTCCTGATTTATTAAAAGGGGATGTGGTAGAAAACGATAGTATTGAATATATTAAAGCAAAAACGATTAAAATTTCTTCTGATATTGAAATCGAATCAGATATTGATGGAGATCAATCAGATGATTTACCAGTGGAAATTAAAGTGTTAGGAAATCATATTGAAATCTATTCATATCCAATTGAAGAAGAATAGATAAAATAGGATATTCGATCGTTCAAGTGAATTGAATGATGTTTTGCGTATATAAAATTCAAAAGAAAAAATTCCTTTTGTAGGCTAGGCCGCCAGCAGCCACCTTGCAGACAAAGGGAATTTTTTCTTCTTAAATTTTGTAAGAAAAAAGGAACAAAAAATAACAACCCTCTAACTCATAACGTTCAAGAGTTAGAGGGCTGTCATTCATTACGCTTCTAATTTAAAATAATTGATCAAGTAATGAGCTAATCCATCTTGATCATGTGGAAGTGGGGTAATATCATCAGAGATTGCTTTTAGGCTATCGATGGCATTATTCATCGCAACACCGTGCCCAGCAAATTCAATCATTTCTAAGTCATTATCTTCATCTCCAAAAGCTAAAACATCTTCTGTAGGAATTCCATAATAACGAGATAAATGTTGGATTCCTGTAGACTTATCGATACCATAAGTGACGATTTCTAGGCAAGGCATATCGCCTCCCCAAGTACGAACATCAATCGTGTGACCATAACGTTGCTTAATTTTTTCTTTAATGAAGGGTTGCTTTTCAATACTAGAAAAAACGGTAATAGCTGTTGGCTTTTCTAGTAATTGAGTATCTTTTTGTAATAAAATAGGTTGTTGATCTTTTGGATAGTAGGGTGAATCAGGAATATTTTCAATGGTAGCATATAAATGATGCTTTCCTTCGACCATGAAATAATCACATTCTAATTCTTTATGAAAATCTAACATGTCAAAAACAATTTCTTCATCTAATGTTACGTGAAATTCTCCTTGCCAATTTTCGTCATTTGGAATATGGCATAGGGCACCATTGAAGTTTACTAGCGGTCCACCTAATCCTAATTCTTCATATAAATGTTTTGAGCTTCTATAAGGACGTCCAGTTACAATGGCAATTTTATGACCAAGTTCTGTTAAACGATGTAAGGTTTGAATCGTAATGGGATTAAATTCTGATTGGCCATTTAAAGTTGTTCCATCTAAATCTAGTGCAATTAATTTTGGTTTCATTTTTTCCTCCTATGGTAATCTATATAATCGATTTTATTGACGACAACTTGTCAATTTAGTTACAATATCCTTATAAGTATACCATATTTTTAAGAAAATATGAAAGAAGAGGTTAGTTATGATTATTATTCAAGAAAAAAACATTGAGCAAATTCCAATTTTAGAAATTGTTCAAGAAGAAAATAAAGATAAAATGATTCCGACAGTTGTTTGTTATCATGGTTGGACTGGAAGTAAGGAAAATTGTATTCACTACGGAGCAATGCTTGCAAAAAATGGCATGCGCGCAATTTTACCCGATCAGCTATATCATGGAGAGCGAAAAACAGCTGAATTAAATGGCTTTGAATTATGGGAAATTATTGGGCAAAATGTTAAAGAATTTCCAACATTAGTTGGTGCTTATCAAAAAGAAAGTTTAGTCGATGATAAAATTGGAGCAATTGGATTTAGTATGGGCGGAATGACAACTTACGCATTATTAAAACATTTTCCATTTTTATACGCTGCAGTTAGTTTAATGGGAAATGCAGATCCAGTTGAATTTGCCAAATGGTCGATTACTTCCACTTGGATGAAAGATAAACCAGCAGTAGAATTAACTCCTGATTTAATGGATAAATATATTCCAATGTTACAAAGTTTATCATTAGCAGATAATCCTGAAACAATTGCAGGCCGTCCAGTATTAATTTGGCATGGATTAGAAGATAAAAAAGTTCCTTATTCATTAAACCGTGCATTTTACGAAAAGATTAAAGATGAACCGTATGCGGGTCGTGTGAAATGGATTGAAACACCAGATGTGCCACACTTTGTTACGTTTAAAGCCATTGAAGCATCTGTAGAATTTTTAAAAGAATCATTAGTAGAGGAGTAATTGTATGAGTGAAACAGCAGAAGCAATGAAGGAAAAAATTTTAGAAGCATTGGAAACAGTGATTGACCCTGAATTAGGAATTGATATCGTTAATTTAGGATTAATATATGGAGTAGAGTTAAATGAAGAAGGACACTGCCAAGTGAATTTGACTCTAACAACAATGGGATGCCCATTAGCAGATATTATTACTGATGAAATTCATCGTGCATTAAAGGGAATCGAAGAAATCAAAACGATTGATGTTAAATTAGTATGGTATCCAGCTTGGTCTCCAGAAAAAATGTCTCGTTATGCGAGAATTGCATTAGGAATTCGATAATGAAATAAAAAGAAGGCTTAAAATCATGAGTAGATTTTAAGCCTTTTATAGTATTTATGTTAGTTATTTTAATCTTCACCCGGTCTCATTGGTCGTTTATATTTACTTTTTGCTTCTTGACGAATGACTGTTTGAGGACTCTTTCTTCCAGAGTTATACGTTTTAAAAATTTCTTGCATACGTTGATCATCAAATAATTCAAGATTTTTGTCGACAAAATGCATGGCATCTTGTTGCCAATCTGAATGATAATAATTAAATAGTTCTGCAACAGCCATTCTTTTATCTGTAGCACTTCCTTGGAAGTTTGGATCTGTAATTTCTGCTAAATATTGTTGCATTTTTGCAATTTTTTCTTTATCAAATTCAACCATAAATCTTCGCCTCTTTTCGTTTGTATTGTAACATAATTTGTAGGGCTAAAAAAGAGAAATGTTACCGCTATTTTTAGAGAGTTTATAAATTTTTCTGATGGTATTACTGTTATATTATTGTATATTTTAGTATACTATTAAATTGAGTATGTATACAGAAAAGAGGAGAAAAATGGCGAAGGATATGACATCTGGAAATCCGATGAAATTAATTTCTCGGTTTACGTTACCCTTATTAATTGGGAATGTTTTTCAACAATTTTATAATATGGCAGATACTTATTTTGTTGGTAGATATATTGGTGTACAAGCACTTGCAGCTGTTGGTTCAACCGGAAGTATTGTATTTTTTATTATCGGTTTTGCCATTAGTATGACCGCGGGTTTAGCGATACCTCTTGCCCAAAAATATGGGGCTAAAGATATGCAAGGAGTAAAAAGAAGTTTCTATGTTTCTACTTTAATTTCTATAGGAGCAACGATATTATTGACGACATTCAGTATGCTATTTTGTCGTCAAATATTAGAAATAATGCAAACTCCTCCAGAAATTATTGGCTATGCTAATGAATATTTAATGGTAATTTTTGCAGGGATTTTTGCTCAAATTGCTTTTAACTTATTATCAAATATTATTCGAGCCATTGGAGATGCAATTACGCCGCTATATTTTTTAGTTTTATCTTGTATTTTAAATATATTGTTAGATTATGTATTTATTGTTCATTTTAATATGGGAGTTGGAGGTTCTGGCTTTGCAACTGTAGTAAGTCAATTATTCTCTGCTATTTGCTGTTATATTTATATTAAAAAGAAAATTCCAATTTTACATATCGAAAGAGAGTCACTACAGTTTACAAAAGATTTCTTATGGCATCATATAAATATTTCATTCCCAATGGGATTTCAATCTTCTATTATTGCGATTGGAACAATCACGGTTCAAATCGTTTTAAACCAATTAGGGCATGAAGCAGTAGCTGGCTATACAGCTGCACAAAAGATTGATCAATTAGGAATATTACCAATGATGTCATTTGGAATTACAATGGCAACTTATTCTGCTCAAAATTATGGAGCAAAATTATATGATCGTATTTGGAAAGGGGTTAGAGATTGTATTAAACTGTCCCTTACGTTTAGTTTTTGTGTAGGCTTTATTTTAATTCTATTTAGTCCACATTTTATGAGGATGTTTGTAGGTTTAGGGCATGAATCGGTAGTGGAATATGGCAGACTTTATATTTTAGCGAATTCTTCATCCTATGCTATTTTGTCTTTATTATTTATTTATCGTTATACATTACAAGGGGTAGGAAAAACTGTGATTCCAACCATTGCAGGAATGATGGAGTTAATGATGCGTGTGTTTGCAGCATTAGTGTTAACAAAAGCTTTTGGCTATATAGGGTTAACAACGGCTAATCCTTTAGCATGGTTTGGTTCCTTAGTTCCATTAGCCATTACGTATTATGCATTTAAAAGAAAATTTCAACGTTACAGATA
Source organism: uncultured Granulicatella sp. (assembly GCA_963515985.1). Taxonomy (GTDB): domain Bacteria; phylum Bacillota; class Bacilli; order Lactobacillales; family Aerococcaceae; genus Granulicatella. The sequence goes on along the minus strand of CAUQAL010000032.1, from coordinate 9,142 downwards.
ATTAGAGGAGGGGTATGGATGAAATCAGATATTCAAATTGCTCAAGGAGCTGTTATGAAACCAATTCGTGAAATTGCTTCAAGTATTGGTTTGGAGGAAGAACAAATTGAGTTTTATGGGAAATATAAAGCTAAAATTGATGTGAATCAAATTTCTAAAGAAAAAAATGGTAAATTAGTATTAGTGACAGCTATGAGTCCAACTCCTGCTGGAGAAGGAAAATCAACCGTTACGATAGGGTTAGCAGATGCTTTAACCAAATTAGGTAAAAAATCAATTATTGCGCTTCGTGAACCTTCATTAGGACCTATAATGGGTATTAAAGGAGGAGCTTGTGGTGGTGGATATGCGCAAGTTATTCCGATGGAAGAAATTAATTTGCATTTTACAGGAGATATGCATGCATTAACTTGTGCTACAAATGCATTAGCTGCATTTATTGATAATCATATTTATCAAGGAAATGAATTACAAATTGATAGTAGAAGAGTTATCTGGAAAAGAGCAGTTGACTTAAATGATCGAGCATTACGACAAGTGATTGTAGGATTAGGAGGTCCAATTCAAGGAGTTCCTCGTGAAGATGGATTTGATATTACGGTTGCGAGTGAAATGATGGCTATTTTATGCTTAGCAACAGACTTAAAAAACTTGAAACAACGATTAGAAAACATTGTAATTGGCTATACTTTTGAAAAAAATCCAGTTACTGTCAAAGATTTAAACGTTCAAGGGGCTTTAACATTATTACTAAAAGATGCGATAAAACCAAATTTAGTTCAAACATTAGAACATACGCCTGCCATTGTTCATGGTGGACCATTTGCTAATATTGCACATGGATGTAATAGTGTAGTTGCGACAAATGCAGCTCTATCACTTGGAGAAATTGTTGTAACAGAAGCTGGATTTGGAGCTGATTTAGGGGCTCAGAAATTTTTAGACATTAAAGTTCCCCAATTACAAAAAGCACCTGATGTAGTAGTTATTGTGGCGACGATCCGTTCACTTAAAATGCATGGAGGAGTTTCCCTTTCTGGATTAACAGAAGGAGAAAATTTAGAAGCTTTAGAAAAAGGCTTTGCTAATTTAGAAAAACATATTGAAAATATGACACAACATTATGGATTACCAGCTGTTGTTGCGTTAAATGAATTTGTAACAGATAGCCTACAAGAAAAGGAATTAGTACAAACTCTTTGTCAGAAAAAAGGGATTTCTTGTATCTCTACTTCTGTATGGGAAAATGGTGGAAATGGTGGAGTAGCATTAGCAAAAGAAGTGTTACACTTATTCGAAAATACAACACCCCAATTTCATTCAGTCTGTGAAGAAAACAGTTCGATTGAAGAACAAATAGAGGAGATTGCAACTAAAATTTATGGAGCAAATTCTGTTCAATATACAAAAGAAGCGAAATTACAATTAAAACAGTTAGAGAAAAATGGTTGGAATCATTTGCCAGTTTGTATTGCTAAGACGCAATATTCTTTCTCAGATGACGCGACTTTATTAGGCAAACCAACTGGATTTGAATTAACAGTTCGCTCACTCGTTCCTAAATTAGGAGCAGGTTTTGTTGTAGCTTTAACGGGCAATATATTAACGATGCCAGGATTGCCAAAGAAACCAGCTGCATTAGAGATGGATGTATTAGAAGACGGTAGAGCAATCGGTTTATTTTAATCATAAAAGGAGAATATTATGAAAGATTTTCGTGTTGATCATTTGAAAAAAACATATGGTGCTAAAACATTATTAGCCGATGTTTCGTTCATTATTAATGAAGGAGAACATGTCGGTTTAATTGGTCAAAACGGTACAGGAAAAAGCTCGCTATTAAATATTTTAGCCGGAATAGATGAAGCAGAAAGTGGTACGATTACTTGTTCAAATGATTTTAGAATTGGGTATCTTTCACAAAATCCTTCTTTAAATCCTGAACATACGGTATTTGAAGCCATTTATCAATCAGATAATCCATTATTGAGATTAGTTCACGATTATGAATGGAGTGTCGAACAATTACAACAACATCCACAAGATGAAAAATATTTAAAACAATTTGAAGCATTGGAACAAAAAATGAATCAAGTGGATGGCTGGCAATATGAAGTGAAAATAAAATCCATTTTACAACACGTGGGAATTGAGGATATTCATCAACAAATTTCTACATTATCTGGTGGGCAAAAGAAACGAGTAGGTCTTGCCAAAGTTTTAATGGAAGAGCCGGATTTATTATTATTAGATGAGCCGACAAACCATTTAGATATGCAAGCAATTCAATGGTTGGAACAATATTTAGCTGCGTATAAAGGTTCCTTATTATTAGTAACTCATGATCGTTATTTCTTAGAACGTGTCGTTGATCATATGTTTGAATTAACTCAAGGTAGAATTGAAGCTTATGATGGGAATTATCAATCTTATTTAGAACAAAAATCTCAACGAGAACAAATTGCGCAAAAAATGTCTCATAAACAGCAACGTTTATATCAACAAGAATTACAATGGATGAGACAAGGAGCTAAGGCAAGAACAACTAAACAACAAGCTAGAATTCAACGATTTGAACAATTAGAAAAAGAAGTGAAACAAACAGATTCTAAAGAATCTCTAGCCATTCGTTTTGATCAAACAAGAATTGGAAAACGAGTGTTTCAATTAAAAGATGTCAGCTTACAAATTGGAGATAAGTCAATTGTTCGCTCATTAGAATGGATTATTCAAAGCCAAGCCAGAATTGGAATTGTTGGAGAAAATGGAGTCGGAAAATCTACATTCCTAAATGCTCTTGCTGGTTTGTATCCATTTAGTGAGGGAGAAATGACCGTTGGAGATACCGTTCGCTTAGCTTACTATAAGCAACAAGATGAAGATATTCCAATGGATAAGCAATTAGTGCAATATTTAAGAGAATATGCCGAAGAAGTAAGACAAAAAAATGGTGAAGTAGCTTCGATTACGGAATTACTAGAAACATTTTTATTTCCTCGCTATATGCATGGGGCATTAATTGGAACGTTATCAGGTGGAGAAAGAAGAAGATTATATTTATTACGCCTATTAATGACGAAGCCAAATGTCTTATTACTTGACGAACCGACGAATGATTTAGATATTGATACATTAACCGTTTTAGAAGATTATTTAGAAGAATTTAATGGCGCAGTCATCGTAGTTTCTCACGACCGTTATTTTTTAGATAAAACAATGGATCAATTATTTGTCATTAAAGGACAAGGAAATACAGAATTGTATTATGGCTCTATGAGTGATTTTCTAGAAAAACAAGGGGACTTAACAGTAGAAGAAACTAAAACAGTAGAAGTTCCAAAAGTGACAGAAACTTCAAAACCTTCCACTTTAGAAAAAGCTAAAAAAATGACGTATCATGAGAAAAAAGAATGGGAAGAAATTGAAGGGAAAATCGCTGGATTAGAAGCATCCATTGAAGCAATTCAAGAAGAAATGAATCAACAAGCACAAGACTTTGCTAAATTACAAGAATTACAAACACAATTAGAAACATTAGAACAAGAATTAGCGAATTCCTATGAACGATGGGAATATTTAGCTGAGTTAGTTTAACAGTAGGGAGCTCATCAGATGAAACAATATTTAGAATTATTAGAAAAAATTAAACAAGAAGGAATCGAAAAATCAGACCGTACTGGTACAGGAACAAAAAGTATTTTTGGTTATCAAATGCGATTTGATTTATCAAAGGGATTTCCAATTTTAACAACTAAAAGAGTTCCATTTGGACTTATTAAAAGTGAGTTATTATGGTTTATTAAAGGAGATACAAATATCCGTTATTTATTACAACATAATAATCATATTTGGGATGAGTGGGCTTTTAAACGTTATGTAGAGTCTCCCGATTATACTGGAGAAGATATGACAGATTTTGGTCGTAGAAGTTTACAAGACCCAGTTTTTAAAGAAGTGTATGAAAAAGAATTAGAAACATTTTGCCAAAGAATTTTAAATGAGGATGATTTTGCTGCAAAATATGGAGAATTAGGAAATATTTATGGTTCACAATGGAGACATTGGAAAACGACTCAAGGAGAAACGATTGACCAATTAGCGCAAGTGATTGAAATGTTGAAGACATCTCCTGATTCAAGAAGATTAATAGTATCTGCATGGAATCCAGAAGATGTTCCAAGTATGGCATTACCTCCATGTCACACAATGTTTCAATTTTACGTTGCAGATGGCAAGTTAAGCTGTCAATTATATCAACGTAGTGCAGATGTCTTTTTAGGTGTGCCATTTAATATTGCGAGTTACGCATTATTGACGCATTTAATTGCAAACGAAGTAGGATTAGAAGTTGGAGAGTTTGTTCATACATTAGGAGATGCGCATTTATATTTAAATCATTTAGAACAAGTGGATCTTCAATTAAGTCGTGAAACGTATGAGTTACCACAATTAGTATTAAAACATCCTGAAAAATCATTATATGATTTAGAAGTTGCAGATGTTGTATTAGAAGGATATGAATGTCATCCAACGATTAAAGCACCGATTGCTGTTTAGTCTAAAGGAGGAAATTGCATGTTAATTTATATTTGGGCACAAGATGAAAATGGTGTGATTGGTAAAGAAGGAGTTTTACCTTGGCATTTACCAAATGATTTGAAATTTTTTAAAGAAGTAACTTTAGATCAAACGATTGTAATGGGACGCAATACATTTGAAGGTATGGGAAAGAGATTATTACCAAGAAGACATAGTATTGTTGTTTCCAATGTTGCTGATTATGATGCAAATGGAGCAGAACTAATTACAGACGTTGAAACGTTAATTGACGATGCTAAACATGAAGATATTTACATTATTGGTGGAGCAGTATTATTTAATTCTTTAAAACATCAAGTGAATATACTCTATTGTACAAAAATTCATGAACAATTTGATGGGGATACGTATTTTCCAAAAGATTTTCCATGGGAAAAATTTGTAAAAGTCAAAAGTATGGATGGAACAGTGGATGAAAAAAATATTTATCCACATACCTTTGAAATTTATCAAAAAATAGAGGATGAATCATGACGACTTGGAATGAAATTTTAGCAGAAGAAATGGAAAAAGACTATTATCAGCAGTTACAAGCTTTTGTTCAAAAAAGAAGAGCAGAAGCTAGAGTGTTTCCTGAAGAAAAGAATGTTTTTAATGCTTTAGAACTTACGCCATTTGAATCCGTTAAAGTCGTCATTTTAGGACAAGATCCTTATCATGGATTTGGTCAAGCGCATGGATTAAGCTTTTCTGTTAAAAAAGGAACTCCACTTCCACCATCCCTTAAAAATATTTATAAAGAATTACAAGAGGATATTGGGGGAGAACTTCCAAGTGAAGGGGAGTTATCTCACTGGGCAAAACAAGGAGTATTATTGTTAAATACCGTTTTAACAGTAGAAGAAGGAAATGCAAATAGTCATAAAGGAAGAGGCTGGGAAAGATTAACCAATCGTCTCATTGAGTCTTTAAATGAATTGAAGCATCCAGTAATTTTCATCCTTTGGGGTAAACCAGCTCAGGATAAGGAAAAACTGATTACGAATCCGAATCATGTCCTGCTAAAAGCTCCTCATCCAAGCCCATTATCAGCATATCGAGGGTTCTTTGGTAGTAAACCATTTAGTAAAGTGAATGACATCTTAATCCAACAAGGACAAACTCCTATTCGTTGGAAGGAATAAAATAAAAGGAGAATGATATGAAAAATCGTTTTTTTAAACTTTTTCTTTTATGGATGACGGCTTTAACATTTGCTGCTTGTTCTTCAAATACTCAAAAAGGGAATCAAGAAGGAACCAATACGACAACTTCTCAGGTTGAACAGTCACAGTATTTACCGGATTCTCTTTTACCATTTAAACGAGAAAAACAAATGGTATTAGGAGAATTAGATTCTTATAAACGTTCAACTCAAGCGCATATTCAATTACGATATAATGATAAGCCAACAGAACAAAGAGAAAGTAGAATTAATGTTGATCCAGTTGGTTGGCATAACTTTAAATTTCCAGTCGATTATTCAGGAAAAGAAGCATGGTTCATGAATCGTGGACATTTAGTCGGATATCAATTTAGTGGATTGAATGATGAGTTGAGAAATTTAACTCCGATGACGGCTTATTTAAACACGGGAAGTATGACAGGTACGGATGAAAAAAATCCTGTTGCAATGTTATTTTATGAAGAAAAATTAGCGGCATGGTTAAAGCAAAATAAAAATGCATGGTTAGATTATCGTGTAACACCACTTTATACGGATTCAGAATTAATTCCACGCCAAGTAGAGTTGCAATATGCAGGAATTTCTGCCAATGGAAGATTGATACCTATTCAATTTAATACTTCAATTGAAGAAGTGAATGAAGATGGAACTACTCGAGTTATTTTAAACAATGATGCACCAAATGGAACACTAGATTATCAAACGGGCTTAGCACAATCAACGCTTCAAAGTGAAAAAAAGGAAAAAACTCAGCCTGAATCTAAGAACAAAAATGATCGTACCGTGTATGTTGCGAATGAAGGAAAAGCAACTGTTTATTGGTATGATAAAAAACGAATGCCAGCAAAAACGAATCAAGCAAAAGTGGTAGAAATGAGTGAATCTCAAGCAAAAGCACAAGGGAAGACTCATGCGGAAAAAGAATAAATAAGAAGTATGACTTCTCTGAAGTAGTAAAGGACTCCATGCTACTTCGGAGGGTCTTTTTTTTCTTGTAAATTTCATAAAAAGTGATACTATTACATTTATAGTATTAAATTTCTAATATAACGAGGTGAATACATGAGTCAACCTTTAATCGAAGTGAAAAATATTCATAAACGATATGCAAAACATCATGCCTTAGATAATATATCGTTCAATATTTATGAAGGTAGAATTTGTGGCTTGATTGGTGAAAATGGAGCAGGGAAAACGACATTAATTCGTATTATTTCTGGACTAATTAAACAGGACTCTGGAGAAATTGTTGGACTAAAAGGATGTAAACTAAGTTCGATTGTGGAAGCACCAGCTCTTCATTTGAATCTTTCCGCTTACGATAACTTACACTATCAATTATTACTATGTGGGGAAAATCCTTCTTATGAAAAAATCGAGAAAGTATTAAATTTAGTAGGGTTAGCCGATGTGGATCCAAAGAAAAAAGCCAAAGATTTTTCATTAGGAATGAGACAACGATTAGCGATAGGGTTAGCGATTATTGATTCTCCAAAATTATTAATTTTAGATGAACCAATTAATGGATTAGATCCAAAAGGAATCAAAGATATTCGCGATATTCTAGCAACTTTAAAAAATGATTTTAATATTACCATTTTAATTTCCAGCCATATTTTATCTGAATTAGATCTTATTGCAGATGATTATGTCATTATGAGTAAAGGAAAAGTCATTCAGGAAGACTCAAAATCAGCTATCTTATCTTCATTAGCCAATAAAATTATCGTTTCAACAACGACAAATCATAAAGCGATTGAAATTTTAACAGCAATTGATTGTCAGTGTACTCTTTTACCTGACAAAATCGAAGTGAACCATACATCCCTTACGATTAATCAGATTATTGATCTATTAAGAGAAAATCAGATTGAAATTTTTGAGATTTATAAGGAACAAGTTTCTTTTGAAGAGTATTATTTTAATTTGGTTGAAGGAAGGTAAGAGCAATGATGTCAAATTTTAAAGCAGATATTTATAAAATTAGAAAAGAAAAAGTCTTTTCTATCTCACTTTTTCTATGTATTTTATTAGAATTCTTATTTACATTTGTAATGAGAGAAAAGAGTGGGGACACTGGAGTCATCTTCACTTTATCAACTTCAACAGCTTTTCTTCCCTTATTATTCATTGCAGTAGATTTATTCGTTTGGGGAGAAGACTTTGTATCTAGAACGATTAATACACAAATTATTAAATCCAGTAGTCGGTTTTCCTTATTTATTTATAAAGTTATGACGACGATTTTATATTCAACAGTGCATTTATTAGTAGCTTATTTATCTGTAGCAGTATTTAGAGGAATTTTTGCAGATAGTGTCTCTCTATCGATAGTGTGGAATATCGCAGTGTACCAATATCCTTATTATTTATGTATGATGTTCTTGTCTATTTTCATTTTTAATTATGTAGATAAGGTAAATTATGCGCAATTAATTTATGTAGTGATTGTCATTTTATTTGATAATTTAGTAAGTTTTTCGATGGCAAATGTAATTGACCCTGAATTATTAAATCACTTTTTACTCTTCAACCAATTAAAGACTGTTACAGGTAGTGGAGAGTTTTTAACGCTATCCGTTATGATTGCACTTATTTTTAGTGTTTTATACATTATTTTTAGTTATTATTTATTTAATGAACGAGAATTTAAGTAAGGAGAAAGCTTATGAAGAAAATTTTACCATTTATCGTTTTTTTCCTAGTTATTGTAGCATTTGCATTTTATATGACTTATAGCAATGCAAAAACAGATTTTGATTTTACACAGACTTGGGAATTACAAGAAAATGCGAAACAAAAAGTAGAAATTTATGGAACAGAGCAAAATGTGGAATTATCGATTGTAGAAACTTCTAATCCTCAAACAAAAGTAACCGTATCAGGAAAAATTTCAAAAACTTCTGTGAATACAATTAAAGATACAAAATCAAACGAAGAAGGATTGTATATTCCAATCTCAAAACACGGGTTTCGATTATATACTTCTCAATTTGGAAAAGATACATTAAAAATTACGGTTGAACTAGCCAAAAATGCTGACCCATATGAAGTATTTTTAGATACCGTTAGTGGGGAAGTAAAAGTGAATGTTCCTCAAACATTTGATGGGAAATATGACATTATGTTGAATAATGGAGCTAAATTAACAGAAAAACCTGAAACAAAAGAAACAAGTGCAAGTGTCATTAAAGTGGATGCTTATACGGACGTAACGATTGTAAAAGGAAAATAAACAAAGTGAAAGAGCCTTTTGAAGTAAGAGACTGGGCAAAAAGTCTCTTGAACCGGGGCTATAAGTCCAGATTACAAGCCAGCGCCTCAAGACGCTGGCTTTCACTTTGTTCAAGCCTTATTGCTTTTGACTCGTCACTTGCC